>NZ_CP070978.1:1804209-2104911 GCF_018417535.1 Burkholderia pyrrocinia
TGGTGCCGGCGGTGGTCGGTCAGTTTCTTCCAGTCGCGCGCCTCGTCGCGCGTGCGCAGGCAGCCGACGCAAAAACCCGTTCGACCGTCAAACGCACACAGCTCGATACACGGCGATTTCACGGCCACGATCAGGCCGCCGTCGCGGGCGTCATCACTTCGACGGTCACATGCGACACGCCGTCGAAGCGCGCGATCAGCGCATGGTAGAAACGCGCATCGCGCGCCGCGTCGCCGGTCTCGACCGACACGATCGCGCTCATGTGCCCGGGGCCGACGCGCCAGACGTGCAGATCGTTGACCTTGTCGCCGAGCGCCTCGATCGCGCGCCGAACGTTGTCCGCCAGCTTGCGATCCACGTTGACGTCGAGCAGGATGCCGCCCGTATCGCGCATCAGCCCGTAGGCCCAGTTCGCGATCACCAGCGCGCCGACGATGCCCGCGAGCGGATCCATCCAGACCCATCCGAACGCACGCGCGAGCAGCAGGCCGACGATGGCCAGCACCGAAACGGCCGCATCGGCGATCACGTGAATGTAGGCCGACCGGATGTTGTGATCGCGGTGGGCCGCCGTATGCGAACCATGATCGTGATGCGCGTGATGCTCGTCGTCGTGGTCATGATCGTGGTCGTGATCATCGTGGTCGTGCCCATGATGATGGCCGTGGCCATGCCCGTGATGATGATCGCCGCTCAGCAGCCACACGCTGGCCAGGTTCACTGCGAGCCCCAGTACGGCGATCGGAATCGCTTCGCTGAATTGAATGGGCACGGGAGACAGAAGACGCGCGACCGCCTCATAGCCGATCAGCAACGCAATCATCGCCAGCACGATCGCGCTCGTGAATCCGGCGAGGTCGCCGAACTTGCCCGTGCCGAACACGAAACGCGGATCGTCGGCGTGCTTGCGCGCATAGGTATAGGCCAGCGCCGCGATCAGCATCGCGCCCGCATGCGTCGACATGTGCAGCCCGTCGGCGACGAGCGCCAGCGACCCGAACAACGTGCCGCCGACGATCTCGGCCACCATCATCGCCGTACACAGGCCGATGACCATCCACGTCTTCCGTTCGTTCTGCTCGTGCGCGGCGCCCAGAAACGCATGGCTGTGCCCGCCGCCGGCCGCCGTGCCGTTGAATCCGTTCATGTTCGTTCCGCTTACTTGAAATAGCTGTGGACGACCTCGATGAGCTGCTCGGTCGCGCTGCCTTCGTGCGCGTCGGGCGTGTCCGCATCGACGAGGTGCGACCGGATGTGGTCCTCCAGCACGACGGCCAGCAAACCGTTCATCGCACCGCGGCAGCTCGTGATCTGCTGCAGCACGTCGTTGCACCCGCGCTCTTCCTCGAGCGCGCGCTCGATCGCTTCGACCTGGCCCTTGATACGGCGCACGCGGTTCAGCAGCTTCTGTTTTTCACGAACTGTGTGACTCATCGATTGCTCCTGTATAGGGTGGGGGAGTATATCTCCAAAGTGTTTTCCACATAGGGTAGAGGGGTATATTTTTTCGAGATGAAGGCTTGTCGAAAGAAAACCGCTCGGCTAGACTTGCGCTCGTCTTTGGGGAGTAGCCTGCTTTCCGTCCCCCGGAAAGCGAACGCGTCAACACACTCGGCCTTCGGCCGTGGCGCGTTCGACCGAATCGGTTTGGCGAGACCATGGGCGTATCGCGTCGTTCCTGGTCGGACGTCGGCGGATGCGCCATGGTTCGTCAGCGTCCGACCACGGAGTCACCATGTTCCTCCCCGCCCTTCCCCCGCGCCCCATCGCCCGCTACGCACCTGCCTGCGGAGGCGCCGCATGACTTTCATGTTCCTCGAACTGGCGTTCATGCTGGTCGTCATCCTCGTGGCCGCCGAGGTCTTCACCAATGCGCTCGAACATCTCGGCGAACGTCTGAAGATTTCCGAAGGCGTGACGGGTTCGCTGTTCGCGGCCGTCGGCACCGCGCTGCCCGAAACGATGGTGCCGCTGCTCGCGCTGGCCGGCGGCACGGCGAACCAGGCCGTGAACGAGGAAATCGGCGTCGGCGCGATTCTCGGCGCGCCGCTGATGCTCGCGACGCTGACCACCTTCCTGATGACGCTCGCCGTGATCCGCTCGCGCGGGCTGCGCGGCACGATCGCACCCGAGCGTACGGGCTTCGTGCGCGACATGAACTACTTCCTCGCCGCGTTCTCGCTGGCGACCGCGGCGATGTTCGTCCCGCACCACAACTGGGCCGTGCGCGCGCTGCTCGCCGTGATGCTGGTCGGCATCTACGTGATGTACGTCGTGATGACGTTCCGCGCGTCGAGCCAGCTTGTCGATGCCGGGCACGGCACCGAGGCGCCGCATGCGATGTTCCTGGCGCGCACGGGCCTGCCGACCAACCTGGCAACCATCGCGCTGCAGTTGCTGCTCGGCGTCGCGCTGCTGGTCGGCGGTGCGAAGGGCTTCATTCACGGCGTGGAAGGCGTGTCGCACGTGCTCGGCGTATCGGCGCTGCTGCTGTCGCTGATCATCGTGCCGATTGCCACGGAATTGCCGGAGAAGGTCAACAGCGTGCTGTGGATCCGCCGCAATAAGGACACGCTCGCGTTCGGCAACATCACCGGCGCGATGGTGTTCCAGGGCACGCTGCTGCCGGCGATCGGCATCATGCTGACGCCGTGGGAGCCGCGCCCCGAAGTGCTGACCGGCGTGATCATCACGCTCGCGGCGGCGGCCTGGATGCGCGTCAATGCCCGCACGCGCGGGCTCGCGATCTGGGCGTTGCTGGCGAACGGTGCGGGCTATGCGGGATATCTGTTCCTGACACTGGCACGCTGACGCCCGGATCGGGCACGCTGCCCGGCAGGCGCACGCACGCGGACGCGGCAACGGCCGCCGCGTCCGTGCCGTGTACATCGTTGCACGGATGCGGGCGACAGTAACGCCCGCATCCGGACGATCAGGATGCCTTGACCAGCTTGACGATCGTCAGCGTGCCGTTGACGTTCTCGATCCGGACCTTGACCTTGTCGCCCGCATGCACCTGCGCGAGCATGGCCGCGTCCTTCGCCTTGAACGCCATCGTCATCGGCGGCATTCCGACGTTGTCGAGTGCGCCGTGCTTCAGCGTGACCTTGCCGCTCGCGGCATCGACCTTCTTCACTTCGGCGTCGGTCAGCGCCGCATGCGACTCGGCCGAACCGTCCGACGACATCTTCATGCCGGACATTTCACCGGCGGCAAAGGCGGGAGTTGCGAAAGCGCCGATCGCGAGAACGGCGGCGGTGGTAGCAATCAATTTCTTCATCGGGATTCTCCGGTTTGGGTGGATGGCACGTTCATGCCGTGAGGAACTGCATCGGAATGCCGCGCATCGCCCGCGCGTCGCACGCGACGGCGCTGCAGCAGAAGCCACGCGGCGGGAATGACGAACATCGACAGCAGCGGCGCCGTGACCATGCCGCCGACCATCGGCGCGGCGATGCGCTGCATGACTTCGGAGCCGGCGCCGTGCCCGACCATGATCGGCACGAGGCCGGCGAGCACGACGGCGACCGTCATCGCCTTCGGCCGCACGCGCAGCACCGCGCCTTCGCGAATCGCGTCGAGCAGCAGCGCATCGGTCAGCGGTTCGCCGGTATCGAGCCGGCGCGTCAGCGCGCCCTTCAGGTACAGCAGCATCACGACGCCGAACTCGGCGGCCACGCCTGCCAGCGCGATGAAACCCACCGACGTCGCGACGGATACCGCATGGCCGAGTGCCCACACGAGCCAGAAGCCGCCGACCAGCGCAAACGGCACCGTCGACATCAGCAGCAGCGCGTCCGCCACCGAGCCGAACGTGAGGAACAGCAGCAGGAAGATCACGACGAGCGTCACCGGCACGACGGTGCGCAGCGTCGCCGCCGCGCGTTCGAGATACTCGAACTGCCCCGACCACGCGATCGAATAACCGGGCGGCAACGCGACCTGTTGCGCGACGGCCTGCTGCATCGCGCGGACCGCCGTGTTCAGATCCGTGCCGCGGATATCGACGTACACGTAGCCGGACAGTCGCGCGTTCTCGCTGCGGATCATCGGCGGGCCGTCGGCAATTGCGACGCGCGCGACGTCGCCGAGGCGGATCTGCGCACCGCGTGCCGTGACGACCGGCAGTTGCCGCAGGTTCTCGAGCGAATCGCGAATCTCGCGCGGATAGCGGATGTTGATCGGGAAACGCTCGCGCCCCGCGATCACTTCGCCGACGTCCTCGCCGCCGACCGCCGACGACACGACCGACTGGATATTGGCGACCGACAGCCCGTAGCGCGCGGCGGCGAGCCGGTCGATATCGACATCGATGTAGCGGCCGCCGTTCAGCCGCTCCGCGAGCGCGGACGTCACACCCGGCACGTGCTTCACCGCCGCTTCGACCTGCGTCGCGATCGCGTCGATCCCCTTCAGGTCCGGCCCGGAGATCTTCACGCCGACCGGCGTCTTGATGCCGGTGGACAGCATGTCGAGCCGGTTGCGGATCGGCGGCACCCACACGTTCGACAGGCCCGGCACCTTCACCGTGCGATCGAGTTCGTCGACGAGCTTCTCCGGGGTCATGCCGGGCCGCCACGCGCTGCGCGGCTTGAAGCGAATCGTCGTCTCGAACATCTCCAGCGGCGCCGGGTCGGTGGCCGAATCCGCACGCCCCGATTTGCCGAACACCGTGTCGACCTCCGGCACGGTCTTGATCAGCCGGTCGGTCTGCTGCAGCAGCTCGCTCGCCTTGTCGGCCGAGATGCCCGGCAGCGCGGTCGGCATGTACAGCAGGTCGCCTTCGTCGAGCGGCGGCATGAATTCGCCGCCGAGCCGCGACAACGGCACGGCCGTCAGCACGAGCGCGACGGCCGCGACGCCGATCGCGAACCACGGGCGCCGCAGCGTCGCTTCGAGCAGCGGCCGGTACAGGCGGATCAGCACGCGGTTGATCGGATTCGCGTGCTCGTGCGGAATGCGGCCGCGCACGAGATAACCCATCAGGACCGGCACCAGCGTCACCGACAGCCCGGCGGCGGCGGCGATCGTGTAGGTCTTCGTGAACGCCAGCGGCGCGAACAGCTTGCCCTCCTGCCCTTCCAGCGAAAACACCGGGATGAACGACAGCGTGATGATCAGCAGCGAGAAGAACAGCGCCGGCCCGACCTCGGCGGCCGACGTTGCGACGAGTTCCCAGCGGCGCGCGGCCGTGATCGGCTCGCCGGGGTGCGCGTGGTCGTACGCCTCCAGATGCTTGTGCGCGTTCTCGATCATCACGATCGCCGCATCGATCATCGCGCCGATCGCGATCGCGATCCCGCCGAGCGACATCAGGTTCGCGTTCACGCCCTGGTAGCGCATCACGATGAACGCGGCCAGCACACCGAGCGGCAGCGACAGGATCGCGACGAACGCGCTGCGCAGATGGAACAGGAACACCGCGCAGACGATGCCGACGATCACGAACTCCTCGATCAGCTTGTCCTTCAGGTTGCCCACCGCGCGCTCGATCAGTTGCGAGCGGTCGTAGGTCGTGACGATCTCGACGCCGGGCGGCAGCGAACGCTTCAGGTCGGCGAGCTTCGCCTTCACCGCGTCGATCGTCGTGAGCGCGTTCTTGCCCGAGCGCATCACGATGACGCCGCCCGTCACCTCGCCCTGCCCGTTCAGCTCCGCGATCCCGCGCCGCATCGCCGGGCCGACCTGAATGCGCGCGACGTCGCCGAGCAGCACCGGCGTGCCCGCGTCGTCCGTGCGCAGCACGACGTGCCGGAAATCGTCGAGCGTGCGCAGGTAGCCGGACGACCGCACCATGTACTCCGACTCGGCCAGCTCGACGACCGAACCGCCGGATTCCTGGTTGGCCTGGCGAAGCGCGTCCGCCACCGCCGCCTGCGTGATCCCGTACGCGCGCAGCTTGTCGGGATCGAGCACGACCTGGTACTGGCGCACCATGCCGCCGATGCTCGCGACTTCCGATACGTCCGGCACGGCCTTCAGCTCGAACCTCAGGAACCAGTCGTTGAGCGCGCGCAGTTGCCCGAGATCGTGACGGCCGGTGCGGTCGACGAGCGCGTACTCGTACACCCAGCCGACGCCCGTGGCGTCCGGCCCGAGCGACACGGTCGCACCCGCCGGCAGCCGGCTCTGCACCTGGCTCAGGTATTCGAGCACGCGCGAACGCGCCCAGTACGGGTCGGTGTGATCGTCGAACAGTACATAGACGAACGCGTCGCCGAACGACGAGTATGCGCGGACGGTTTTCGCGCCCGGCACGCCGAGCAGCGTCGTCGTCAGCGGATAGGTGACCTGATCCTCGACGACCTGCGGCGCCTTGCCCGGATACGACGCCTTCACGATCACCTGCGTGTCCGACAGGTCGGGTAACGCATCGAGCGGCGTCTGCCGCAGCGAATGGACGCCCCATGCCGCGATCGACACGGTGGCCAGCAGCACCAGGAAGCGATTCCGGACGGACCAGCGAATGACGCGCGCGATCATCGCTCGCCTCCTTGCGGCTCGACCTTCGTCAGCCGGTAGCCGTCGTCGGTCTGCGTGAACGCGAAACGCGCGGTCTGGCCCGGCTTCACGTCCGGGAACGCGTGCGCCGACGGCTTGCCGAACGCCATCGTCATCGCGCCCCAGCCGAGCGCCGGAACGGGTTGATGCGAAAACGTGATGTCGTCGGCCGTGACCTTCTCGACCTTGCCGGTGGTTTCGTACATCGGCGCCGCTGCTGGGGCGGACGATGCCGCCGCGCTTGCGCCCGCCGCCCGTTCCAGCCGAGGCAGCACGCTTTTCAGGCTGGCTTCCGAATCGATCAGGAACTGCCCCGATGCGACGACCGTGTCGCCTTCGCTCAACCCGTCGAGCACTTCCGTGTCGCCCCCTACGTCGTTGCCCGGCGTCACGGACACCGGCTGCAGCCGGCCGTCGCCGTTCTTCACGATGACGATCGAGCGCTTGCCGGTCGCGATCACCGCTTCGGACGGCACGAGCAGGCGCGAAACCGACTCCTTCGCGGCGACGCGCACGCGCATCAGCATGCCGGGCGTGAGCTTCAGCGATGCGTTGTCGATCTCCACGCGCGCCTGCAGCGTGCGGCTGCCCGTGCTGATGCCGGGCAGCACTTCGCGGATGCGTCCGGTGAAGTGCCGCGCCGGATCGCCCGCGAACGTCGCGTCGACCGACATCCCCGGCTGCACGTTCAGCGCGAGCGCTTCCGGCACCTCGACGATCAGCCACAGCGTCGACAGCCCGGCGATCTTCGCGAGCGTCTGCCCGGGCGCGACCATCGCGCCGTCCCGCACGTTCAGCTCGCTGACGACGCCGGTTTCCGGCGCGCTCAGCACGACGTGCGTCTGCGCGCGGCCGGTGCGATCGAGATTCGCGATCATGCCGTCGGGAATCGACAGCGCCCGCATCCGCGCGCGCGACGCATCGAGCAGGCTGCCGTCCATCCCGCCGCGCTTGAGCGCGAGATATTCCTCCTGCGGCGCGAGCCAGTCCGGCACGAACAGCGACGCGACCGGCGCGCCCTTCGCGATGCGCTGCATCGGCGCGCGTGCATAGAGACGGTCGATGTAGCCGGTGACGCGCGACTGGACGACGTCCGCGCGCGATTCGTCGAATTGCGTGGTGCCCACCGCATCGAAACCGGCCGCCGTCTGCTGGCGTCGGACGGTCGCGTAGCGAATGCCGAGGTTCTGCTGCAGGCCCGGATCGATCCGGATACCCGACGAACCGCCGCCTTCGTCCGCATAGACAGGCTGCAACTGCATGTCCATGAATGGCGATTTGCCCGGATTGTCGAAGTGCTGGTTCGGTACCATCGGGTCGTGCCAGTACAGCACCTTGCGCCCCGTGTCCGGATCGGCCGCGCCTGCAGGTGCGACAGCGGCCGCGGCGGGCATCCCCGCGCCGCCCGCCGCATGGCGGACGCCCGCGAAATAACCCGCGCCAAGCAGCGCCGCGCCGGCGAACGCCGTCAGCGCCGCGCGCGCCAGTGATTGCTTCGTCATGAGGTTCTCCTTCACTGCGCGGCAGCCATCGTCGACGGCACGACCTGATATTCGAGCTGCGCCCAGGTCTGCGACACGTCGCGCCTGAGATCGAGCACCTGTAGCTGCGCGTCCAGTTGCGCGCGCCGCGCGGCGAACGTGTCGGCGAGCGAACCCGTGCCGGCCCGGTACGCGGCCGTCGCGAGCTGCACGCGCTGATCGGCGGCGGGCAACAGCGCGGCGCCCAGGTTCGCGATGCGTTCGCGGCCGCTCGCCAGCGTTTCGGACTGCGTGCGAATATCGGCCTGCACCTGACGCAGCGTGTCCTCGTACATCAGGCGCGCCTTCGTCGCGAGTTCGGCCTTCTCGGCGACATCGCGGTTCTGGCGGTTCTTGCGGTTGAGCGGCAACGGGATCGAGACGCCGACGGACACCATGTTCGAATACGCGCCGCCGCGCTGCTGGTACGCGATTTCCCACGTCCAGTTCGGGCTGCGCTCGCTGTTCGCGACCGCGGTGTCGGCTTCGGCGACCGCGATGTCGCCAGCGGCGGCGACGAGCGCCGGTTGCGACAGACGCAGCTCGTCGGGCGGCAGCGACGACACGAAGGACTCGGGCGCCGGTGGCGTGCCCGTCACGTCCGCAACCGGCGTGGCCGTCCAGCGGGCAAGCGCGATGAGTGCGGTGCGATACGCCTGCTGTGCCTTGAGCACCTGATCCTGCGTTTGCGCGAGCATCGCGCGGGCCTGAACGACATCGCCCGCACTCGCCTTCGCGCCGCGATACGACGCCTGCGTCGCGTCGAGTTCATGGTGCATGTGACCGAGCAGCGCCTGCTGAAGCGCGAGCGCCTGCTTTGCGTAGACGGCGTCAAGCCACGCCGTCGCGGTCTGCCGGCGCACGGCGGCGAGCTGCACCAGATAGCCCGCGCGGTCGCGGCCGACCTGTTCGTCGGCCAGCGTCGTACGCAGCCGCCGCTTGTCGCCGGATACCCACTCCTGCTCGATGCCGATGCGGCGCATCGTCATGAAGTCCTGGCCGATGGTGAAGCGCTGCCCCCCGTTGACCGGCAGGTTGTCGATGCCGGCCTTGAGCATCGGGTCCGGCAACTGGCCGGCCCGGACGGCCGCTTCCGAACTCGCGCGCACCGAAGCCTGTGCGGCCTGCATCGAAGCAGAATGATCGGTGGCGGACTGCAGCGCGGCGTCCAGCGTGAATGGCGACTGCTGCGCGTGAACGGCGCCCGCCACCAGCAGCGCGGCCCAAAGCACGGGCGCGCGCCGACACGCACGCCGCGTGCGCGGCGTGCCGAAATCGAATGACATGGTCTAACCCCAACGTCGGAACCCATAGGGATTCCACGTCCTGAGCACAGGACGAACCTCACCGCCGTGGCGGTGAACCGGTCGGATCGGGATCAGCTAATGCGTGGAGGGCGCCACAACCCGCTCGGGTCGCGGACCGGGACGGACTGCGTGTAGTGGAAGACGATCGTGCTGGCGAATGCAGCGGGACGGCTGACATCGGCGCGAGCGGCCGGGTGATAGAGACTGCCGAACTGGCATTGGGCCGTCACCTTGCAGGCCATGCCCTTGGTTTTGGCCTTGGTGTGATCGGCGGAGGGCGACTTCATCGAATCGCAATCGCTCATGTCGGCGGACATGGACATGTTCATGCCCGTGTCTGCTTCCATCGACATCGTGTGTTGCATCGGACATTCACCGGTCAGGCCGCTGGCTGCCAGCCCGCTGATGGGCAGCACCGCGCAAAGCAGCAGCAGGATGAAGGTCCGAAGCAGTTTCATGGCGGCGATTATAACGCGGCATTTTGCTGCGTGGAGGCGTCTCGATATGAACGAACGGTCGCGGTGCAGCGGGACGACGCACCGTATCCGCGACCGTCGCCGCACGCTATCGCAACAGGCCGTCCGCAGCGAGCACGGCCTGCACGGCCCGCCGCTCGCGCACGCGCTCGTACCACGCGCGCAGATGCGCATACCGGCTCAGGTCGATATCCGCGTTGTACACGGAACGCATCCAGTCGGCCTTGCCCCAGCCGGTCAACGCGAACAGGTACGCATCGGCGATGGTGAACGTGTCACCCGTGACGAACGCCTTGCCGTCGAGTTGGCGGTCGATCCATGCAAAGCGGCTGTCGAGCTTCTGCCGCGCCGGCTCGACGTACTTCCCCGCCTGCACCGCGTATAGCAGCGGGATGAAGCCCTTGTGGATCTCGGTGCCGAGGAAGTTGAGCCACTCCATCAGCCTGTAACGGGCGAGCGTGCCGCAGGTGGGCGCGAGCGCGGCTTCCGGGCGCAGATCCGCGAGATACTGCGCGATCACCGGCCCTTCGCGCAGCATCGTGCCGTCGTCGAGTTCGAGCAGCGGCACGTAGCCGAGTCCGGTCACGTCGTAGTAGTTGCGTCCGTCCTCGACGACATGCCTGCGCGCGTCGACCTTGACGATCGCCGCGTCGATGTTGCCTTCGCGCAGCACGATGCAGATCGCCTGCGAACAGCTTCCGGGGGCGTGATAAAGCTTCATGCGTTTCCTTGGTTTGTTGTCCGTGTATCGATTCGCCGCGACGCGGGCGCTAATATCTCGCATCGGCGCATGGCTGAGAAGACGGCAGTCGTTTGTGCCGTAGTCACAAAAAATTTACCGACCAGGGTTCAGCAGGATGAAAACGAGTGCGACAGGATGTTCCGTTGAAGAAGCGATGCGCCTGCTCGGCGGCCGCTGGCGGCTGTTGCTGGTGTCGTATCTGCTCGACGGGCCGCGGCGCTTCAGCGACCTGCGCCGCGACGTGCCCGGCATCTCGCAGCGCATGCTGACGCTCGACCTGCGTGCGCTCGAAGACGCGGGGCTCGTGCGGCGAACCGTCTATCCGGAAGTGCCGGTGCGGGTCGAGTACGATCTGACCGCGGACGGCGACCGGCTGCGGCCGGTGGTCGACGTCATGCGCGAATTCGGGCTGTGGCTGAAGGCGCGCGATGCGCAGGCTGATGCGATACCCGAAGCCGCGGCTGCGATCGAATCGACCATGCACGCCCCCCGATAACCCCCGGCAATCATTACGCAGGAACCACGCTCATGGAACTTCACGCCACCGTCGGCGCGGCAACGTCCGACCTCGACGACGACGAAAGCTTCGCCAACATCTACTGTCACGACGCGGAGCAGGACTATTGCTTCGCGCTGTCGCGCTTTCCGGACGACGCACTGATCGAAGTGATGGTGCGCGACCAGATCAATATGCGCGTCAAGGATCTGTCGGTGCGCCTGACCGACGACACGATCGACGTCGAGCTCGAACCGGGCATCGCCACGCGTCTCGACGGTCAAACGCGTTACGTGATCCATCTCGCGCCCGGCCAGTACGATCCGGTCGCGCTGCGCGCCGCGCTGAAGGAGATCTTCGTCGGCAAGAGCGGTTATCGCGACGACAGCGCGCACGGTTAGTCGATCGCCTGCACGCCAGCGCGGTGCAAGGCTCGGTCGGCGCGAAGGAAGCGATGGTCCACCGAGGCACGATGCGGCGCGTTCGCGTTGCATTCCCACATACTGAACACTCGGCATCCCATTAATAGGGATGCCTGTCCAAATGTTGACGCGTTTCACCCCACGGCTCTAACGTTCGCCCCAACGCCATTCGATTCGGCCGCCCCGCTCGCGGGCGCCGGCCGGGCATGGAACACAGGAGACAACCGTGGCCCAATCCGCGTCACGCACCCACGCCACCCCGTCGGAGCAACCGCGCGCGCGCGCCGATACCGCACCCGAATCCACCGCCCGCGCAGCCGCGACCGCCCAGCCGAGCCGCAAGCGGCTGCTGATCCTCGCGCTGCTGTTCGTCACGGTCGTGATCAACTATCTCGACCGCAGCAACCTGTCGATCGCAGCGCCTGCGCTGTTCAAGGAGCTGAACATCGATCCCGTCCGCGCGGGCCTCGTGTTCTCCGCGTTCGGCTGGACCTATGCGCTGATGCAGATTCCGGGCGGCTGGCTCGTCGACAAGGTGTCGCCGCGCGTGCTGTATGCGGGCGCGCTCGCGCTGTGGTCGGCCGCGACGCTGCTGCTCGGTTTCGCGGGTTCGTTCGTCGGGCTGATCGTGCTGCGCCTCGCGGTCGGCGCGCTCGAAGCGCCGGCGTACCCGATCAACAACCGCGTGGTCACGACGTGGTTCCCGACCCGCGAGCGCGCGAGCGCGATCGGCGGCTACACGTCGGGCCAGTTCGTCGGCCTCGCGTTCCTCACGCCGGTGCTCGCATGGCTGCAGGTGCATCTCGGCTGGCACATGGTGTTCGTCGCGACCGGCCTCGCCGGCATCGCGTGGGCCGCGATCTGGTATGCGGTGTATCGCGAGCCGCGTGCATTTCGCGGCGTCAACGCGGCCGAAATCGCGCTGATCCGCGACGGCGGCGGGCTCGTCGATCTCGAAGACCGCATCGCGGCGCGCAGCGAACGCGCGCCGTCGACATGGCGCGACCTCGGCGTGGTGCTCGGCCAGCGCAAGCTGTGGGGCATCTATCTGGGCCAGTTCGCGCTGAACTCGACGCTGTGGTTCTTCCTCACGTGGTTCCCGACCTATCTCGTCAAGTATCGCGGGATGGACTTCATCAAGTCGGGCTTTCTCGCGTCGCTGCCGTTTCTCGCCGCGTTTGTCGGCGTGCTGTGCTCGGGCGTGCTGTCGGACTGGCTGATGCGCCGCGGCGCGTCGCAGGGCTTCGCGCGCAAGCTGCCGATCATCTCGGGGCTGCTCATCTCGACCTGCATCATCGGTGCGAACTACGTGAGCTCGACGGGCTGGGTGATCGCGTTCATGACGATCGCGTTCTTCGGCAACGGCTTCGCGTCGATCACGTGGTCGCTGGTATCGGGGCTTGCGCCCGCGCGGCTGCTCGGCCTCACGGGCGGCGTGTTCAACCTGATCGGCAACCTGTCCGCGATCGCGACGCCGATCGTGATCGGGCTGCTCGTGAACGGCGCGGACTTCTCGCGCGCAATCACCTACATCGCCGCGATGGCGCTCGCGGGCAGCCTGTCGTACGGGTTGCTCGTCGGCAAGGTCGAGCGCATCGACGCTTGACCGTCACGCGGGCGGCACGCGCGTGCCGCCCTGCTTTCCCGTTGCCCGTGGATCAGAACCGCAGGAACCCGTCGCGCGCGAGGTCGTGCGGATTGCCGGCCACGTCGAGGAAGTGATTCGTATGCAGCAGCCAGCCGGCCGGCTGCGTCGCCAATGCAATGCGCCATTACGTCTGCGTTCGCACGATCGGCTTCGACCAGATTGCGGTTGACCGTATCGGCCGGCATCGTCGGCGCACCGCGTTCGGCAGCCCGTGCATCACCGACGTCGAAATGATCCCGCCCGCGCCGCCCGACGTGCCGTGCGCGACCTTGCCGGCCTCGATCAGCACCACGTTCAGGTGCGGCATCTGTTCCTTCGCCGGTGCGGCCGACCACAGCCCCGTGAAACCGCCGCCGACGATCAGCAGGTCGGCCGTCACGTCGCCGGCGCGGCCGGGTTGTCGAGCCAGTACGGGAACAGCTTCGTATTCGCGAGCACCGCTTCGACGCCCGGTGCGACCGGCGCGCCGCGCATTGCGTGCGCCTGAACCGGCACGCCCTGTTTTGCTTCGTTGACTTCCATTTCCATGATCCCGGCCATCACACGCGAAAACGAAACCGCTGCCGGGTGCGCGTCACACGGACGACGACACCACGGCGGCGGTTTCCGATATCACGACTTCTCGAGCCGCACGTAGAACTTCTTCGCGTCCTCGATCGTCTCCCGGCTGCCCGCGACGCCGGCGGGCAGCCGGTAGCCTGGCCCTGCGTGTATTCCTTGCGGTTGCCTTCGACGTCGGTCAGAGCGATCCGGCCCTCGGCGAGCCGCACCGCTTCGTCGGCCGCGGTTTCCGGAAACTCACCGAGCCGATCTTGCCTTCCCGCCAGCCGATGATGTAGTTACCGCTCTTGCCTTCGTTCGCGCGCCAGTCACTTTCGTCCATCCCGAAGTCGAGCTTCGTGAATTCGCCGATGTCTGCGCCGAGCGGCAGGATGCCCTCGATCAGTTTGGTCATCTGAATCTTTCGTCTCTCGATTGAAAAAAGCAGAGACAAAGTTGCTCATTTACACTGCCCCGGTATGCCTTCCTTCGGGGGGACAAGCGATGCTTTACGCAGACGGGCAGGCCGACAGGGCACCCGACGGTGTTTCCCCTTAATGACGTTTTTCACCGCAAACGCTAGAATCCGGCCGCTTTTCACCGGGGAACCGCATGCTCAACGTGAACCCCTTCCACCGCGACAACGACCGTTTCAACGTGTCGTTCAAGGCGCTGGGCGAGCTGATCGAGACGGTCGGCACGCCGCACTTCGTGCCGCGCCTCACGCAACTGCTGAACGACGTGGTACCGCTCGACGTCGCGCACGTCGAACGCTCGCGCGTCGACGGCACGATGCCCACCGGCTACCGATGCGAATGGATCGGCAGCAGCGGCATCGGCACCGCGACGTCGGACATCTCGGACGTGATGACGCTCTACTACGAGCGCTTCCTCGACAGCGACCCGCTGTTCGCAGGGCTGCGCGGCAAGACCGGCACGATGCTCGTCGTGCGCGACATCGCGGCGATCCCGCCCGGCGAATTCCGCCAGCGGCTGTTCGACGACGTGCGGATCGGGCACGAATGCGTGCTCGCGCGCGGCACGCGCTATTCGCAGCATTCGATCGCGCTGGAGCGCGGCCGCGACCGGCCGCCGTTCACGCTCGCCGAGATGAACCGCTTTCGCAGCATCAGCGACGTGCTGTTCCCGCTGCTCGAACTGCATGCGTCGACCACCGCCGTGCGGCGCGTCGCGCACCCGACGCCCGAAGTCCATCCGCTCGCGCAGTTCGACGCGCGGATCGCGGCCGACGGCGTGAAGCTGTCGAAGCGCGAATACGAAACCTGCAAGCACCTGCTCTCCGGCAGGACCGTGCCGGAAACCGCCGGGATTCTCGGCGTGCGCGTCGCGTCGGCCGAGTCGTACGTGAAGCGCGCGTTCGCGAAGCTCGGCGTGCGCACCAAGCGCGAGCTCGCCGCGTGGGGTTCGGCCGCGACCGCGTTCCCTTCCGCCGGATCGCGCGACGGCGCCGTGCAGCCCGCAAACGCGCGCTGACTGCGCGGCCGCCTTCGGCCGCGCCGCGTCGATGCGGCGGCGCCACTCGCATCGAGACCCGTCGATGTAAACGTTGCGACTTCAAAATCTTCGCGCGGGCGTTCTCCTCTACCATCGGCCGATCGCTTTACACAGGAAAGAGGAGACGGTCCCATGCCCCGCCAATCGAACCAACCGATGGGCGGCAACGAGATGCCGCGCTTTGGCGGCATCGCCACGATGATGCGGCTGCCGCAGGCCGCGACGACCGACGGCCTCGACGCGAGCTTCGTCGGCGTGCCGCTCGACCTCGGCACGTCGAACCGCTCGGGTTCGCGTTTCGGCCCGCGCCAGATCCGCACCGAATCCGTGCTGCTTCGCCCGTACAACATGGCCACGCGATGCACGCGATCGACTGACCCGTGCGGCCGTTCAGGCCGTTCAGGCCGTTCAGGCCGTTGGCGACACCGTATCTGGCGGCACGGTGTCGTCTTTTTTCTCCGCGGAGTGCCGGACAACGCGGAAGGACCTGTCCGCGTTCCGCCAGGAAGAGACCGCCGGCCAACGCATGCGTTTCGCCCTTCCGATGGTGTCGATGTCAACGCACGGCTGCGGCGACTGGATGCACTATCTCCCGCCGAATCCGGGTTTCATCTGAGGTCCATCGGGCACCGGCACTGCCGGCTGGAAGATTCGCACCGGATTCCGGGGCCGCAAGAGGCGGCCTCGCTTGTCCGAGCGGGTTTTCCCGGGCGGCAGGCGCGCGTGCCGCACCGTCACTGTCGATGTGCCGCCGCTTCCGCCTCGGTATCGTGATACTCGGTAAACGCCGTGATCTTTCCGTTTTCGATCGTGATCAGATGCACCCACTCGTCCTCGTACGTGCGCCCGGTCGAATGGACATACCAGCGTTGTGCGCCAACCACGACGACCCGGTTGCCGCTGGCGATAAACTCGCGCGGCTCGAACCGTTCCGCGGTCTGCGTCGACGCAAGCGCCTCGAAGAACGCCGCGACCTCCCGAGGCCCATGTCTTCTGCCGGCGAACGGAATGAAGCCGGTCGGCCCTGGTATGTACCAGTCGACGCTTTCGGAGAGCGTCTGCAGGATGCCGTCGATATCGGCCCTGCCGAACGCCGCGTACGCCTGTTGCACCAGTTGAACGTTGCTTTGCTCGGTCATCGTGCCCTCCCGTCGTCGCCGGTTCGCAGCTTTGCGGCGCGAAGCCCGGCTGCAGACAATTCAGCATAGTCGAACCGCAGGGCGACACACTTAGGGTTGGCGAGCAATCGAGCGGCGCCGATTCGATATGAGCAATCCGGGATGCCGCTATCCTGCCGCCACGATGACATGCGCCTGAATCTTGCCGGCCACCGGCCCGTCGCCATGACGGGCGGCAATGGCCTCTGTCGCCCGGTCCGTAGCCAGCTGAAGCAAGCCGGCATCGCGCGCATCGATTTCGTTGCGCAGCGGCGTTCCCAGGCAATAGGCGGTGGCAACGTCGCGTGCCGAGGTCGCGCAACTCACCTTCTCGCGTGTCTCGATGTCGACGTCGGCGAAACCCGCGCGGCGCAACTCCTCCCGGATCAGCGCGATATCGTGATACCCGTGCGGCGTGCGGGCCAGGAATCGCGGCGGGTCGCGCGGAAACACCATGGCGACGGCGTTGGTGACTTCGTCCGCAAAGGCGTTCTCTTCAATGCGGTCCCAGACATTGAAGACAAAGCGCCCGCCCGGCTTCAGGACGCGGCGCGCCTCGGCGTAGCCAGCGACCCGGTCGGGAAAAAACATCGCGCCGAACTGACAGCACACGACGTCGAACGACGCACCTTCGAACGGCAGGTCGAGCGCGTCCGCCTGCCGCCATTCGATGCGGCTGTCGGCGCCCTGCCTGGCAGCGGCATGGTCGAGCATGGGCTGGTTGAGGTCGGTCACCACGTAGCGCGTGCCGGGGTCGAGCCTTGGCGCAAGCGCCCGCGTGACCGCGCCGCTGCCCGCGGCCGTTTCGAGTACCGAGCGGGGCGAGAAGGCGGCGACCCGCTCCGCCAGGTCGGCGGCATAGGCTTCAAAGATCAGCGGAACCATCAACGTGTCGTAGAACGCCGGAATCGAGCCCGCAAACACCTTGTCGCGATCAGCCACGATGCCCCCTTTGCAAACGCCTGATAACCCGTTGCAGGACACGCCGAGCCACTCCAGCGAACGCTCGGCATGGTCGGCCATCGGCGACCATCTGCGAAGGTGGTCGCGCATGCCAACGTGAAGTCGGCTCGATACATGATAGGCCTCGGAACCGACGAACGGTGCGGGCGTCGGACGTATGCCGAAAGCCGCCGTTTCCGTGGCGGGAACGAACGACGGCAACGGGTTGCGGATTCAACCCGTCGATGCAACACGCTTGAGGCTGCATAGCAGCGGGGAGTGTTGCAATGACGGGTTGAATCCGCAGTCGATCAGCGACATTCAACGAGATCTGCGAAGCGTCGTTTTGTGCGCTCGATATATCCAATAGAATATATCGACATCTGCACCATCGGAGACACGCCATGCCCCGCACGCCGACGGACCGCGCACTGCTGCGCGCCGCACGCGACCAGACGCCGACACTGACGTGCAAGATCAGCGCGCTCAGGCCGTTGCCGAGCGACGGGCGCGCGCAACAGGTCACGGACGTCGTCGATGCGTTCCGGCGCCTGCGCGGCAGCGTCGCGCGCTTCATCCGGCTATTCTCGGCCGCCACGGACGAAACGCTGTCCGCGATGAGTCTGCGCGAACTGCTGTCGACGCTCGAACGCGACGCGCGCGCCGCGCGCTTCACACGCCTGCCCGAACTCGAACGGGCGATCGGGCAGGCGCGCCGCCTCGAACGCACGCGCGACGACGTGTTTTCCGATTCGTTCAGCAACGACCCGGCCGCGATGCGCGACGCGGTCGCCGCGCTGGAGCGCGTCGACGTGCTGCTGGTCGGGCTGTGCGTCGAATACGTGATGGCGTGCCACGCGCCGGCATCGCTCCCGGTTTCGACCGCAGCACCGGCCCCGGCCACACCGCCGCGCACCGACCGTTCCGCCGCACTCTGCTGACCGGGCCACCCCGCATTGCCCGGTAATTTCCCCGGAATTTCGCCCGTTATATTCCGTGGTATATTTCGCGAATCTTTCGCGCATCCGTCTCCGGTCCGACTGGGCCGGATCGAGGTCACCATGCACGCTCCGCCCTTTCGCCTTGCCCGCACGGCGGGCCTCCCGTCGTCCGCCGGCCACCCGGCCGCGGCAAGCGGCGCGCGAGTCGACGCATGCTGCGCGCCGTCCCGTGCGCAACAGGCCGAACTGAAGCGCCGCACGCGCCTGTCCGAACTCGATGCGAACCTGCACTGCTCGATCATCGGCACCTGCCTGACCACGCACGAACTGCGCCGGCTCGTACCGAAATTCGCCGATCTCGACCGGCAGCACGCAACCGACCTCGAAATCCATCATGCGGCCGTCGAGCTCGCGATCGAAGGCACGGCCGGCGCCAAGGCGCTGCACAAGGCACTCGACGAGCGCTATGCCGGTGCGATACGCGCGTTCGACAGCGCGAAAGACGCGGACGAACTCCTCGCACGCTGGAAGGAAGCGCTCAAGAGCGGCGACATTCCACCCGCGTACTGGGCGCTGATGACGCATCCGCGCACGACGATGGGCGTGCGCCAGGCCGCGTTCGGCGACCTGCACATGCTGTCGCACCTGGTCGGCGCGGCCAATCGCGCCGATATCCGGCGGCTGGTCGCGCTGGAGGAAGAGAATGCGGCGCTGCACGAGAAGATCGAACGGCAGCAGGCGCGCCTGCACGAGATGAGCACGCAGCGCGACGCGGCGCTGCGGGAACTGGACGCGATCAACGCGCGCCAGAACGCGCAGCAGCCGGCTGCCGAAACCGCGTTGCGCGACGAAGTACACGAACTGCGCGAAGCGCTGGCCGCACGCGACGAACGGCTCGCGCTGCACACGAGCCGCCGCGAGGCGGCCGAGCAGCGGATCGCCGCGGAACAGGCGAGCGCCCGCGCG
The DNA here is from genome assembly GCF_018417535.1 of Burkholderia pyrrocinia. NCBI lineage: Bacteria > Pseudomonadati > Pseudomonadota > Betaproteobacteria > Burkholderiales > Burkholderiaceae > Burkholderia > Burkholderia pyrrocinia. The sequence goes on from NZ_CP070978.1 coordinate 1,823,383, forward strand.
ATGCGCGCACGGCTCGACGACCTGATGGCGATGGTGAAGACGCTGCGCGCCGAAGCGAGCGCGATCGAACAGGCGGTGCAGGCGTCGACGGACGATCCGGCCGAGCAGACGGTGAACGCGCTGTCGATGCTTCGGCACACGCGCCTCGTTTATGTCGGCGGGCGGCCCGGTTCGAACCGTGCGATCCGGCGGATCGTCGAAACGGCGGGCGGCGAGGTGACGCTGCACGACGGCGGCATCGAGGATCGCAAGGGCCTGCTGGCCGCGGCGTTACCGGGCGCGCACCTGGTCGTGTTCCCGGTCGACTGCATCGACCACGATTCGATGAACCTGCTCAAGCGCATCTGCGAACGCCATCACATCGCGTACTACCCGCTGCGGACCGCCAGCGTCGCCAGCTTCGTCGAACTGATCGGGCGGCTCGATGCGCAGGCGCGCGATGTCATCGCGCCGGACGCAGCCTTGGGCGACACGCCGCGTTTCTGCCTGCGGCACGGCTAGGCAAGCGTCTACCGGAAAGAAACCTTCAGCGGCGCACCATTTTCGTGAGCGCGGCGATCTCGCCCGCGCAGGCCGCGTATGCGCGTTCCTCGATCCCGCGATAGAGGCGGATGATCTCCTCGCCCACCGGCGTCAGCACGCTGCCGCCGCCGCTCTGCCCGCCATGCTCGGACACCGTCGCCGGCGACTTCAGCGAGCGGTTCAGCTCGTCCATCAGCAGCCACGCGCGCCGGTACGACATCTTCAAACTGCGCGCCGCCGCCGAAATCGAACCATGCTCGCGCACGGCCTCCAGCAGCGCGACCTTGCCCGGGCCGATCGCGATCGTATCGGCCTGCTGGATGCGCATCCTGAACCGCACCTCTGGCTTGGGGTGTGCCGAAGTCTTCATGTTGTCCTGCCGTTAGAACGATGCGGGCAAGCATACACGATGGCCGGCGCGGCGAACGCCGGCAGCATACGTGCCGCGCTCAGATCTCGAGCACGCGCGCGACGATGCCGGCCAGCCGCTTCACGTGACGCGGCGCGGGCAGGCGGTCGGCGCCGGAAAACAGCAGCGGCGCGCCGTCGTCGATCGACAGCGGCGCATCGCCGCATTCGAACGCGACGATCACCTGTTCGCCGACGGGTGTGTTGAACAGCTCGTGCCATGAAAACGTGACCGCATAGCCGTCGTGCGCATGCGCGATGAACACCATGCGCTTGAAGTCGCCGGGCGCGTCGTTGCGCAGCCCGGCCGCGTCGAGCAGATCCTTCAGCCGCGCGCCGCGATACGGCGCGACCGAGCGGATGAAGCGGTTCGTCGTGAAGCAGCGCAGGTCGAACGGCTCGGCCGTCGCACTCGCATGCCGACGCAGATCGTCGAGCGTGACCGTCATCGGCCGCACGAACGCGCCCGTCAGCGCGATCGAGCCTGCCGCCGCCTGATGCGCCGAAGGCGCCGCCATCCCTGCCATCTCCATCGCCCGCCTCCGTGCCGGCCCGCCGGACGGCGCGCCTTCGTTGTATCGGCGGATATATTACGCTGGGAAAAGGTCAACCGGGGCCGGCCGGCAGAATGCGCGCCGCATGAACGGCATAACGACGGCCGATCGTACCCCACGCGTCTCGCGCGCTATGACAGCACGATGTGCTTGATGACCTTCCTGAGGCTCTTGAAGCTGTCGACCGATTCCGCCTTCTGGTCCGTCACGAGTGCGCCGATCCGCGCCGGTTCGCAGAAGCTGATCCGGCTGTGGGTGCCGAGCTTGCTGAAATCGGCCAGGATCGCGACCTCCGCCGCGTTGCTCACCATCGCGCGCGCCACTTCGGTTTCCATCCGGTCGTAGTTCGTCGCGCCACGCACGTGATCGACGCCGACCGGCGACAGCAACGCGAGATCGGCACGGTAGCGGAAGATTTCGGCGACCGTGCCGTCGCCGACCGTCGCGGCCGCGCGGCTGCCGATCATCCCGCCGAGCAGGATCGTTTCGTTCTTCGCTTGCGCCGGGTCGCTCGACCGCATCTTCAGCGCCACATCGATCGAGTTCGTGACGATCGTGAGGCCCGACAGCTTCGACAGTTCCTCGGCCAGCAGCGTGGTGGTCGTGCCCGCGTCGATGAACAGCGTCTGCGAGCCCGTGACCAGCCGGGCCGCCGCGCGGGCGATCGCGAGCTTCGCCTTGACGTGCGTCTGCGCGCGCTCGGCGATCGGCGCTTCGTCGCCGACCTGCACGGCACCGCCATGCACGCGCTTCAGTTCCCCCAGCGCCTCGAGATCGACGAGATCGCGGCGCACGGTTTCCCGCGACACGTTCAGGTCGGCCATGATCCGGTCGGTGGAAACGCGCTGCATCTTCGATAACAGAAGCCGAATCCTCTGATATCGCTCTTCTTGCCACATGAAATGTCCTCGGAAGTGAACGTCAATGTTATTCGAACGGCGATCTATGCTGCGCTCTCCTCCATCTTTTTGATGCCGACGAGGGTCTGCAAGGATTGACGGACCGCCTGGAACTCGGCGCTCGTCATCTTTGAAAACACCACGTGGATGCGGTCGTCGTCCGGTGCCGCGTCATCCTGCTCGATGATGAACTGGACGATGCGTGCCTGGTCGATGCCGGGCATCGCCTGCAGCGACGTCAGCTTCACGGTGCCGCGGCTCGCGAGGATGCGCACGCCCCAGCGCTGCCGCGCGGCGAAGAAGCGTTTCTCGATCGGCTTCAGGCCGGCCAGGATCGCCAGCACGATCGCCGTCGCGGCGATCGCGGCGACGTACATGCCGCCGCCCACGGCCAGCCCGACTGCCGCCACGACCCACAGGCTCGCCGCGGTCGTCAGCCCGCGGATGATCTCGCCGCGCAGCATGATCGACCCGGCGCCGAGAAAGCCGATGCCCGACACGACCTGCGCGGCGACCCGCGACGGGTCCAGCGACACGTTCTTCGCGTTCTGGATATCCGCGAAGCCGAACGCCGACACGACCATCACGAGCGCGGCGCCGACGGCCACCAGCATGTGCGTGCGCAAGCCGGCCGCCCACGACAGGCGCTCGCGCTCGATGCCGACGATGCTGCCGAGCAATGCCGCCAGCAACAGGCGGGAAACGATTTCCAGTTGACTGATCATTCGAAGTCTCCTTGCTTTGCCTATCCACTTGGTGAAGCACGGCCCGTCCGGACCGCCGCCCGCCTTTCCTTGCCTTCGTCCACTCGTCGCCACGACCGGCGAGTTGTATTTTTGTGCGATCTTGCGATTTTGTGCGTTCTAATATACGGTACGAAAAACTACAAAGCCAGACCCAAGTTCGTTTGTTTCATCCGATCAATACGATCAATCGTCAGACCATTCAGGCAACACGATCCGGAACACTTGCTTAGGAGACCGACATGATGAAGAAGGCATGGATGCTGGCCGCAACACTGCTGGCGGCGATCGCGACCGCCCCCGTTCACGCATCCGGGGGCGACGTCTGCAAGAAGGTGACGCTCGGCGATGTCGGCTGGAGCGACATCGCGGCCACCACCGGTATCGCGATGATGCTGCTCGACGGGCTCGGCTACGAGGCGACCAAGACGATCGCGTCGCCGCCGATCGTACTGGCCGGCGTGAAGAAGGCGCAGATCGATGCGTTCCTCGGCTACTGGGATCCGAGCATGACGCCGACGGTGAAGCCGTTCGTGGATGCCGGCGCCGTTCATCAACTGCCGCAGCCCAACCTGATCGGCGCGCGCTACACGCTGGCCGTGCCGCAATACGCGTCGGACAAGGGCCTCAAGAGCTTCGCCGACATCGCCCGATTCCGCGACCAGCTCGACGGCAAGATCTACGGGATCGGTGCCGGCAACAACGGCAACGCGCTGATCCAGCGGATGATCGACAGGAACGAATTCGGGCTCGGCGGCTTCAAGCTGGTCGAATCGAGCGAGGCCGGGATGCTCGTGCAGGTCACGCGCGCCGTGCAGGAGCACCGGATGATCGTGTTCCTCGGCTGGGAGCCGCACCCGATGAACATCAACTACAGGATTTCCTATCTCGACGGCGGCGACAGCGTGTTCGGCCCGAACTACGGGTCGGCGAAGGTCTATACGCTCGTCACCCCCGGCTATCTCGAACGCTGCCCGAACGTCGGCCGGCTGCTGACCAACCTGACCTTCACGACCGACGAAGAAAACCAGTTGATGGTGCCGATCATGAATCACGCGGATCCGGTCGCGGTCGCGAAGGAATGGGCGAGGAAGAACCCCGGCGTGCTGTCGAAGTGGCTCGACGGCGTGACGACCATCGACGGGAAGAGCGCCAGGGACGCGATCGAGAAGCTGATCGGCGCGTAAGCACGCAATACAAGGAACCACCCATGGACAAGAATCTCGCGCTGTTCGACCTCGACCACACGCTGCTGCCGCTCGACAGCGACCAGGCCTGGAGCCGCTTCATCACGCGGGTCGGCTGGCGGGAGGACGGCGCGCATGCGGCGCTGATCGACGAGCACTACGGCCACTACGCGGCCGGCACGCTCGACATGGACGCGTATCTCGCCGTGACGCTCGCGCCGCTCGCCCGCTACTCGCGCGAGCAGCTCGAACGCTGGCATGCGCAGTTCATGGACGAGGTGATCCGGCCGGCCATCACGCCGCAGGCGCGTGCGCTGGTCGACCGGCATCGCGAGCACGGCGACCTCTGCTGCATCGTCACGGCCACCAACGTGTTCGTCACGCGGCCGATCGCGGCCGAGTTCGGGATCGAGCATCTGCTCGGCATCGAGCTCGATACCGACGACGGCACGCCCGGCGGGCAATTCACCGGGCGCAGCACCGGCGTGCCGAGTTTCCGCGAAGGGAAGATCGTGCGCACGGCCGCGTGGCTCGATTCGCTCGGCTACGTGCCGGCGGATTTCGAACGAATCTACTTCTACAGCGACTCGATCAACGACGTGCCGTTGCTCGATTACGTCACGCATCCCGTCGCGACCAATCCCGACATACGGCTTTCGCAGGTGGCAGGCACACGCGGGTGGCCTGTCATGAAGTTGTTCTGATTCGGGCGATATGCTCTGCTGTCCATTTCATGTTCGGAGGGGAAATGAAATCCGGAGTCAACAGCACCAATCCTGATCAATCAGGAATCCGATTCGAATCGGATCGAAAGGATGTCGTATCGCCGACACGGTCGGAAAGCCGCTTTCCGCACTGGCGCGGCGTTTTCATGATCGCGCTCCTGTGCACGCTGGCCGCTTGCGGCGACGGCGATTCGGGTGCGGCGGGCAATGTCGCCGCCGCCCGCGCATCGGCACCGGGTTCGGCCTCCGCGCCGGTCCTGCACTGCGCGAGCGCGTGCCACTGACTGACGCAGGCCCCTCGGCCGGCCGACTGCCCGCGCGACGCGCGGCGAAACGCAGCGTCCGGCAAGTCCGACCGGCATTCCAAGACAGAGAGCGATCATGCAAAACAAATCCACGACACGACGTCAGTTCCTCGCCGATGCGCTGAAGCTCGCCGGCGCCACCGCGGTCACCGGCATGCTGCCCGAGAGCATCCTGCGCGCGCAGTCGATTCCGGCGGCAACCGTCACCGGCACCCTCCAGGACGTCAAGCACGTCGTGATCCTGATGCAGGAAAACCGGTCGTTCGACCATTACCTCGGCACGCTGCGCGGCGCGCGCGGCTTCGGCGATCCGCGGCCGGTCGTGATTTCGAGCGGCTATCCGGTATGGCGCCAGCCTTCGCTGCTGTCGTACGTGTTTCCGTTCAACCCGTCGCCGCCCGTTTCCGGCGTCGCGAACGGCGACACCTATTACAACGATCTCGATCACAGCTGGGACGGCACGCACAGCGCGTGGAACAACGGTCGTTACGACAACTGGGTCGCGGCGAAGACCAGCGGCACGATGTACTACTTCACGCAGAACGACATTCCGTTCTATTACGCGCTGGCGAGCGCCTTCACCGTGTGCGACAGCTATCACTGCTCGATGCTCGGCCCGACGGACCCGAACCGCCTGTATCTGTGGACGGGTTGCTGCGGCAACGTCGCCGGCTATTCGCCGTACACGACGAACACGATGACCGGCACCGGCTGGACCACGATGCCGGAACGGCTGAACGCGGCCGGCGTCACGTGGAAGTTCTACCAGGACAAGGGCAACGGGCTGGATTCCAGCCACGGCTACGGCGAATACAACGGTTCCAGCAAGGATCTCTGGTGGAACGGCAACTATGGCGACAACGTCATCCTGAACTTCAGGCAGTACCAGAACCTCGGCGCAAGCGATCCGCTCGCACCGGCGCTCAACGGTACGCAGATCGATCCGAGCGGCGGCGGCAAGGAATACGATACGAATCTCTTCAGCCAGTTGCAGGCCGACGTCGCGAACGACACGCTGCCGCAGGTATCGTGGATCGCCGCACCGTATGCGTATTGCGAACATCCGTCGTGGGCCGCGAGCGGCGGCGAATGGTATGTGAGCAACGTCCTCAATGCGCTGACGTCGAATCCGAAAGTGTGGGCCAGCACGGTGCTGCTCGTGATGTATGACGAGAACGACGGCCTGTTCGATCACGTGCCGCCGGCCGTCCCGTCGAGCGCCTACGCGGGCACCGGCCAGTCGACGGTGTCGACCGCGGCGGAATTCGTCGCCGGCGGCGGCGGCGCATCGGACGGCTCGGCCAGCGGCGACGTGCCGATCGGGCTCGGCCCGCGCGTGCCGATGTTCGTGATCTCGCCGTGGTCGAAGGGCGGCAAGGTGAACTCGCAGGTCTTCGATCACACGTCGGTGATCCGCTTCCTGGAAGCGCGCTTCGGGCTGCAGGAAACGAACATCACGCCGTGGCGCCGCACGGTATGCGGCGATCTCGCGTCGGCGTTCGATTTCACGAATCCCGACCAGACGATTCCGGCGATCCCCGGTGCGGCCAGCAACATGGACCCGAACGGCTGGACGGTGCCGATCCCCGCCCCGACCACCACCGCGGTCCCGGCGCAAACGACCGGCCGCAACGCCGCATGCCGGCTGCCGTACGAGTTCTTCGTCCAGGGCAAGGTCAACCGGTCCGGCAAGACGCTCGCGCTGACGATGACCAACACCGGCGCGGCCGGCGTGCATCTGCAGGCGTGGGTCGACGGCACGGGCACGATCCCGCGGCAATACACGATCGGCGCCGGCACGGGCGCGTGCACGAACCTGTCGGATGCGCTCGCGCTGAATTCGGGCGGCGGCTACGATTACTCGATCTACGGCCCGAACGGGTTCCTGCAGACCTTCCGCGGCAACATCGGCGCGTCGGGGAACACGGGATCGCCGGCCGAAGTCAGCCTCTGCTACGACGTGCAGAACGGCAACGTGCAGATCACGCTCGACAACTCCGCCGGGTCGAGCGCGACGACGTTCCAGCTCGTCGACAACGCGTACGGGATGAACGCCGCGCAGTCGGTCAGCGTGCCGGCCGGCGCGACGCAGGCCGTCACGTGGTATGGCGACGCCGGCTGGTACGACGCGAGCATCCGCGACGCGAACGATCCGAATTTCCTGCGCCGTATCGCCGGCTGCGTGCAGATGCAATCCGGCACGTTGCTGACGGATTCGGCGATCGGCAATACGAACGGGAAATTCGTCGCGGCACTGGCGTCGCAGGGAGCGTCGTACGGCACGCTGCGGTTCGACTACGTCGTGCCGCCGTGGCGCCACAGCCCGAAGAACTGGGTGGGCATCTATGCGCGCGGCGCGCAGCCGACCAAGGGCAGCTACAAGTCGTGGGCGTACCTGCCCAAGAGCACCGGCTCGCTGCTGTTCTCGTCGACCGCGAACAGCACGCTCGCGTCGGGCCAGTACGACGCGTGGTATCTGTTCGACGACGGCTACACGCCGCTCGCGGGCCCCATCGCGATCAACATCTGAGATCGTGGCGGTCCCGCCATTGCCCAACGGCCCCGGCCGGCGCGCATGCTTCTCGCGCGTCGCCGGGCGCCGCGCTTACACGAGCAGGTCTTCGTAGAACGCGCCGAACGGCCGCGTCGGATGCGCGATCTGGATCTCGAGGATCCACAGGCCGGGCGCCGGCGCACCGTCGAAATCCCCGAGATTGCCGGCCTTGTAGATCGCGTGCGGGAAATCGCTGACGCGATGCCCCTTGATGTCGACGTTCAGCCGGAAGCCGTGCGCGTCGGCGCGTTGCGCCGCGAATTCGTACAGCGCGATGCCCGCGCATCCGGTGGTCCGCCAGTGATGCTCGACTTCGCCGTAGATGACGCCCGCCGCGCGCGCACAGGCATGCATGTCCGGATCGTCGCCGCACACGAACGTCGCGCCCGCGTCGCCCTCGTGCTTCGCCCAGACGGCGCCGAGGTCGATGAAGAAGATGTCGTCGGCGGCGAGGACGGGGTCCGCCACCGAACGCTCCTTGAACGTGCGCAGCGTGTTTTCCCCGAAGCGGACGAGAATCGGATGCCAGATTCGGTCCATCCCGAGATCCTCGAGCACGCTCGACCCCAGCGCGTTCGCTTCCGATTCGCGCATACCGGGGCGGATGCCCGCGGCGATCGCGTCGACGGCCTGCCACGTCATGGTTCTTGCATGCTGCATCGCGTCGAGCGAAAAGGTCTCGCCGACGGCTTCGCGGTGCGTCGAATTCAAAATGGTGCTCCCGTGCTGGTGAATGTGGGGTGATACGGTCGATCGTCGCTTCGATATGCGCGGATAAATATAGCGCTTTCCACGCCGGCGCGTCGCCCGCGCATTCCGTCATCCACAGCAAAACGGGCGCTCTGAAGGAGCGCCCGTTGTCGTGCCGGGCGCCGCCTGCTTCGGCAACGCCCGTCCGCCCGGTCGATCAGGACTTGTGACGCAGGCCGATATGCGTGACGAACTGCGTGTTCGCGCCCGCGCTGCCGACGAACGATGGCGACGAACCGATCTCGGCCTGCACCGGCACCGCGCGGCCGTTGATCGTGTTGCTGCCCGACGCCTTCTGGTACACCGCGCTCACGTACACGTCCGTGCGCTTCGAGAGTGCAGACACGATGCGTGGCGGCCGCCGTCGCGCCGATGCCGGCACCGGACCGTCATCGAAATCCAGCATAATCAGGCGGTTGAACAAGCACCGCAGCCGGCGCGCGAACGGCGCACACGCGGGCGACGTCGTCCGGTTCACGGCTTGTGCTCGTTCGGCAGCCGCGGATACAGCCGGTTTGTGCCGGTTTCGCGCGCGGCCAATTGTGCAGGTGCAAAAAGACGAACGAGGAACGGACGCGCTCCGGCATGCATCATGGCGCCGGCGATCGCGTCACACATCAGACCACGCCATCCCGCCGAATACAGGACACCGACACATGGACCGAGCCGAGCACATCAGCATCGAACCAGCGAGCGGGCTTCCCGCCAACGAACTGGACCGATGCGACTTCTCGTTCGATATCGCATGGGCGCTGAATGCGCCGTATCAGGACTTGCTCGATCTTCGCGCGCTGCCGGTACGGCGCAAGGACTACGGCTTCGATCCGGCCGGCTGGGCAGGCGAAGCGTCGGGCAAGACGGCGCTCTTTCGCGCAACGGCCGGCGGGCGGCTCGCCGGGTTCGTCGCGATCGCGGAGAGCTGGAACGGCATGGCCGAGATCGCGGAGCTGGCCGTCGACCGCGATTGCCGGCGCCAGGGGATCGGGCAGTTCCTGCTGGCCGCCGCGGAAGCGTGGGCGCGCAACCAAGGGTTCGGCTTCATGCGGCTGGAAACGCAGGCGAACAATGTCGCGGCCTGCAGCACGTATGCACGCACCGGCTTCGTGCTGGGCGGCCACGACCGCTTCCTGTACGCGGATGGCGACAACGACGGGGAAGTCGCGCTGTTCTGGTACAAGGACCTGCGCGACGGGCAGACCGCTCGAAGCCGCACGGTCGACCCGGAATCGCTGCGGCCGGTGCGGCCGGTGCGATGAAGCAGCGCCGACCGGCGCGTCATTGCCGCGTCACTTCCGCGTCGCCACGATGAACAGGCGCGGGAACGGCAGCAGCACGGTGCCGTCGGCCAGTGCCGGATAGCCGTTCGGGCCGGCGAGCGCATCGCGATAACGCGCGAGGAACGCACGCTGTTCGCCGTCATCGAGCGCCGCGAGAAACGGCCGCAACGCACTGCCCTTGAACCATTCGACGACCGCATCCGCACCACCGCGCAGCGGGTGGTAGTAGGTCGTGCGCCACACATCCACGCGCGAACCCAGCGGCGACAGCAGCGCGTAGTAGTAACGCGCGTCGAACCGCTCGGTGCGCGCCGCACCTTTCAGCTTGTCCGCCCATGGCCCGGCCGCCGCGACTTCGCGCATCAGCCGGTGCGCCGGTTCGTCGAGGTTGTCGGGCATCTGTACCGCGAGATGGCCGCCCGGCGCGAGCCGGCCGACGAGCATCGGAAACAGCGTGTCGTGCGCGGGCACCCATTGCAGCACCGCGTTCGACAGGATCAGGTCATAGCCGCCCGGATCGTCCCACGTGGCGACATCCGCGATATCGAAACGCAACGCGGGCAGGCGCTTGCGCGCGGCCGCGATCATGTCCGCCGATGCGTCGATCCCGTGGACCGTCGCGTCGGGTGCGCGCGCGATCAGCGCTTCGGTCGAATTGCCGGGCCCGCAGCCGATATCGACCGCCGTGCGGATCGGCGTGCGCGGCACGGCGGCCAGCAGGTCGCGCACCGGCCGCGTGCGTTCGTCCTCGAATTGCACGTACTGGTTCGCGTATTGATCGAGTGGGGTCGTCACGAGGGTTCTCCTTGTCGGCATGGGCGGCGTCGCCGCATCCGGGCGCGGGATGCATGCGGCCGTCGATGCAGCGCATTCTGCGACTGACACCGCACTTCAGTAAAATGAATTTAATATCGTGATTGATTCAAATTTCTGATGAAGATCGATACGCTCGGTGTCCAGGCTTTCGTCGCGATCGCCGACGGCGGCAGCTTCCGGCAGGCCGCCGACACGCTGCACGTGACGCAGACCGCGATCACGCAGCGGCTGCGCAAGCTCGAGTCGTTTCTCGGCGTCGCGCTGGTCGAACGCACGACACGCCGCACCACGCTGACCGAGATCGGCCGGCGCTTCCTGCCGCAGGCACGGCGGCTGCTGAACGAACTGTCCGATGCGCTGACCGAAATCCGCGAGACGGGTTTGAGCCAGCGCGGCGACGTCACGATCGCGTGCGTGCCGACGGTCGGCGTGCAATACCTGCCGCGCATCCTGCGCGCGTTCTCCGGGCACCGGCCGCACGATCGCGTGAAGATCCTCGACCACGCATCGGCATCGGTGCTGCAGGCCGTGCTGCGCCGCGAAGCCGAATTCGGCATCGGCATCGCCGGCGACCAGCACCCCGAACTCGTCAGCGTGCCGCTCACGCACGACCCTTACGTGCTCGTCTGCCGCGACGATCATCCGCTCGCGAAGCGGCGGCGCATCCGCTGGGTGGCGCTGCAGCCGCATCCGCTGATCTTCGCCGGCGAAGTGAGCGGCAATCGCGGGCTGCTCGAAGGCGCGCTGAAGACCAGCGGCGTGTCGCTGCATTCGTTCTACGAGGTGCAGCGCAGTTCGACCGCGCTCGGGCTCGTCGCGGAAGGGCTCGGCGCGGCCGTGGTGCCGAAGCTCGCGATCCAGAAGAACGCGTATCCGATGATCCGCACGATCGAGCTCGTCGAGCCGTCGGTATCGCGCACGCTGGTGCTCGTCACGCGCAAGAGCGCGCAACTGTCGCCTGCGGCGCGCGCGCTCTACGACATGATCGTCGAGCGCGCGACGCGGGAGCGGTGATTCGCAAGCGGTACAGGCGCTTCCGAAACATCGCCGGATATGAACGGCGGGGCATCCTGCATTACGCGTGCCGTCACTCGCTCACGATGTCGGCGGATGTCAGGAACAAGCCGGTGGCCGCGACAACGCGCTCAAAGCGTCTTGACCATGAACACGCGCGCGGTCCCGTCCGGCTCGCACGGCACTTCGCCGAAGGTCTCGTAACCGTGCTTCCGGTAGAAATCCGGCGCCTGGAACGAGATCGTGTACAGCACCGCGCGTGCGCACCCGCGCCGTTTCGCTTCCGCTTCGGCCTCGCGCAGCAGCCGGCTGCCGAATCCGCCGCCGCGCAGCGATTCGGGCAGGTAGAACAGATCGATGAAGAAAAGGCCGAGCGAAGTCCTGCCGGTGAGGCCGCCCAATACCTCGCCGGTCGCGGGATCGGTCACGTAGACGTCGAGCGCGGCCGTGTCGGCGCGCCCCGTCATCGCATGGTTGAATTCGCCGAGCTTGCGGCTGATGAAGTCTCGTGCGGCCGGCTGCTCGGTGTCGGTCAATTGAAGGGTAACGTCGGGAAGGGCTGTCATCGGGCGAACGCGTGCGTGAAAAGGCCGCCGGGCGTACAGCACCCGCTGCGGGCGTCGCACGACTATAGCGCGTCGCGCGCCCGCCGCTCCGTTCCGCGTTGTCGCGATGCGTGGGCTGACGCCACCGCGAACGCCGCCTTAATGTCGGCCACGCGGCGCCGCTCGCGCGCGATCATCGTCCGGTTCACGACGATCTCGCCGTCGCGAACGGGCGGCCGCCCTCTTCCACGTTCTTCATCGCACGATCGATCGTGCGTTTCACAAAATCCATGGCTGCGTCCTCGTAGGAACGGCATGGCGGGAACGTGCGCCAGCCAGTGGCCGACGCACGTCGAGCGAACCTGCGCGGCACCGTCGCTGCAGCGCCGCGCCGGCGTCGGAACGGTCAGAACGGCTTGGTCGGCAGGTACTTGCCGTCGAGCGTGATCACCGCGCGCGAACCGCCTTCGGGATCGTCGACCTTCTTCACGTCGAGCCGGAAATTGATCGCGCTGATGATGCCGTCGCCGAACTTCTCGTGGACGAGCGCCTTCAGCGTCGTGCCGTACACCTGCAGCATTTCGTAGAAGCGGTAAATGGTCGGGTCGGTCGGCACGCGATCGTCGATGCTGCCGCGCAGCGGAATCGTCTGCAGCAGCAGCACCGCGTCGTCGTCGAGGCCGAGCTTGTCGGCGACGACGCGCGCCGCGTCGGCCGGCAACGCATGCTGGCCGAGCAGCGCGGCCGTGACGAACGCTTCGCTGAGGCCCGTGCCTTCGGTGAGCTGCGCGAACGACAGGTTCTTGCGCGCCTTCGCGAGGACGATGGTTTCCGCAAGCGCGTGGCGGGCGGTCTGACTGTGCTGGGACTGGATCATGGCAATACCTCGTGGCTGGGTGGGAGCGATTCAGGCCGCAACGGGGAGCGTCGCGGGCGTGGCGCGGACGTCGGGATGGTCCGCCAGGGAGACGAACCGGCCGGTCGCGCCGTCATGGGCGTCGATGCAGCCGGATTCGATGTCGTAGACCCAGCCGTGCAGCGCGAGACGCCCTTCTTCGAGCGCGAGCCGCACGGCAGGGTGCGTCTTCAGGTTCGCGAGTTGCGCGACGACGTTCTCGCGCACCATCGAGTCGATCCGTTCGCGTTCGCTGCGATGCGCGCGCGCCTCGTTCACGACGCGCGCCGAATCGGCGTAGCGCAGCCAGTGGCCGACGGCCGGCATGTGATCCATGCACTGGCAGGTCGCGATCGCGGTCATCGCGCCGCAATCGGAATGCCCGCAGATCACGACGTCGGTCACGCGCAGCGCGGCCACCGCGTATTCGACCGATGCCGATACGCCGCCAGGCTCGGGGCCGTACGACGGCACGATGTTGCCGGCGTTTCGGATCACGAACAGATCGCCCGGTTCGCGCTGCGTGACGAGCTCGGGCACGAGCCGGCTGTCCGAGCACGAGATGAACAGCGCACGCGGGTTCTGGCTGCGCGCGAGATCGCGGAACAGCGCGGCGCGCTCCGGATAGGCGTCGCGCTGGAACTTCAGAAAGCCTTCGATGATGTCCTTCATCGCGTGTCCTCCGGTGTGGGTGAAATCGATGAAGGGCAGGTTACGCCGGACTTCCAATAACGTAAAAGACTGATTTATGATCCAGCGGATAAGCACGACTTATAGGAACCGCCATGCTGCTTCGCCACATCAACTACTTCCTGGCCGTCGCCGAACACCGCAGCTTCACGCGTGCCGCCGCTGCGCTGCACGTGTCGCAGCCCGCGCTGTCACAGCAGATCCGCCAGCTCGAGGAGACGCTCGGCGCACAACTGTTCGACCGCACCGGGCGCGTCACCCGCTTGACGGACGCCGGCGACGTGTATTTCCGCTATGCGCGGCAGGCGCTGCACGATCTCGCGGAAGGCCGGCGCGCCATTCACGACGTGCAGGATCTCAGCCGCGGCTCGCTGCGGATCGCGGTCACGCCGACTTTCACGAGCTATCTCGTCGGGCCGCTCGTCGAGGCGTTTCACGGCCGCTATCCGGATGTGTCGCTGTCGGTACGCGAGATGTCGCAGGAGCGCATCGAGGCGCTGCTCGTCGACGACGAGCTCGATGTCGGCATCGCGTTCGATGAGGTGCAGACGGCGGATATCGAAGTGGAAACGTTGCTGGTCGAGACGCTCGCGCTGGTCGTGAATCGTCAGCACGCGCTCGCCGGGAAACGCAAGGCCGGCCTGCGTGCGCTGCACGACGCGCCGCTTGTGCTGCTGACCGCCGAGTTCGCGACGCGCGCACAGATCGACCGTTATTTCCGCGAGCACGACGTGCGGCCGCGTGTGTTGATGGAGGCGAATTCGCTTGGTGCGGTGATCGAGATCGTGCGCCGCACGCATCTCGCGACGCTGCTGCCCGCGACGATCGCGACCGGGCACGACGATCTCGTCGCCGTCGCGCTCGATCCGGCCGGGCTGCGGCGCACGGCCGTGCTGCTCCAGCGCAAGGGCGCGTACCGGAGTGCGGCCGCGCGCGCGTTCGTCGAGCTGGCGCCAGGAGTGGGAAAGGGAAAACGGGAAGGCGATTCACGCCCGGCGCGCCGAAGGGCGGCCGGCAAATGAACGCCTGCGTCGGATCGAATCGACGCGAAGAAACGCGTCAGTTGTAGCCGAGAATCGCCACCGCCGCGACATCCGGCCGATCGAGCGTATTCCCGACGAGCGACGTCATCGGCTCCTGCAGCACGGCCTGATACGACGTCACGCGCGCCTCTTCCGGCACGCCCGCTTCATCGGGTGCCGGTTCGTCGAACGCGTCGAAACCGCTGAAGAACCCCGGTTGTTTCTGCGAAAAAGCCATCTCCACTCCTTTGATATGTCGTTGATGTTCTAGCTGACCTGTTTCAACGCCGCCGCATGCACGGACGCGTCGTCATGCACGGCCTCCGATCGCGCAAGCTGCGCGCGCGTACGCCGCGTGATGTGAATCACCGCGAATACCACCGGCGCGATCAGCAGGCCTTCCGCCAGCTCCGGATCGACCGGCAGGTTCATCACGTGCAACGCCTTGAACGCCGCCGTCGCGAGCGACAGCACGTAGTACGAAATGGCCGCCACCGACAGCCCTTCGACCGCATGCTGCAGATGAAGCTGATTGCGCGCGGTGCGCTCCATTCCCGCCAGCAGGCGCGTCACGTCCTTTTCCTGCGCGAGGTTCACGCGCGTGCGCAGCAGGTCGACCGCGCGTGCGATCCGCGCGGCGATCTGCTCGTGGCGCGCCCACACGCTGCGGCACGTCTCCATCGCCGGCGCGAAACGCCGCTCCATGAATTCGGCGATCGTCGGCATCCCTTCGATGCGCTCCTCACGCAATTCCTGGATGCGCGCCAGCACGAGCTTCTCGTACGCACGCGACGCGCTGAAACGCGCACCCGATCCCGACAGCGATTCGACCCGTACCGCGAGATGCGTGAGCTTGACGAGCAGCGCCGTGTCGTCGCCGTCGGCGCCGCTCGCGTCCATCCGCTGCATCAACGCATGCAGCGCCGTGTGAATTTCGTCGAGTTCGCGGCTCATCCGGCGCGCGACGGGCAGCGCGAGCAGCGCCATCATCCGGTACGTTTCGATTTCATGGAGACGCTGCAGCAGGCGGCCGCCCTGCTCCTCGCGGAAATCCTCGTCGACGACGAGAAAGCGCATGAAGCCGTCGTCGCGCACATGCCAGTCGCAGAACACCTTGCCGCCGCCGAGCACGTTGCTGCCGACGAGCGCGGGCCCGTCGATCCAGCGGCGCAGGTCGCCGCAGACGAGCCGCGCGGCATCGCCCGACAGCAGCTCCATCCGCACCGCGACGAAGCGGATGCCGGCGAGCCGCGCGAACCATGCGGCCGGAATGCCTTCGATCGCGAGATCGTCGAAATAGGCGGTGTCGCGACGCGGCGCGACGAACGTGAAGGTCGAGAATTCGGTGTGGCGCTCCCACTTCAGGTGCCAGCCGCACGGCGACTGCGCCGCGTAGTGCGTCGCACCCTCGTGCGGCGCGGCGATGCCGGTGTCGCGGCACAGCGCATGCAGCAGCGTTTCGTGGATGTCGGGCTGGCCGTCCGCGTAGATCGCGTAATGCGTGAGCGACACGGCTTCGGCAAGCCGCAGGAACGGCCGGGCATGCAATTCCGCGGCCAGTGCGGCGCGCAACGGATGATCCATCATCGAGACACCACTTTTTCCTGTTCAAGCCTGCGTGCCGGGCGAAACGCCAGCGTGATCGCACTATGGCAGACACACAGCAACAATAAAAACGCATAATGCTGATCGTTACGTTCAGTTTTCCTGATACCCATGAAGATGCTCGATCACGACGTGCTGGCCACCGTCGTCGCCGTCGCGGAGACGGGCAACATGACCCGCGCCGCCGAAGCCGTGAACCGCTCGCAGTCGGCCGTGAGCATGCAGATCAAGAGCCTGGAAGACGCGATCGGCCGGCCGCTGTTCGTGCGCAAGCCGCGCAGCATCGTGCTCACGCGCGAGGGCGAAGTGCTGCTGGGATTCGCCAGACGAATGCTGGCGCTGCGCGACGAGGCGTGGGCGGCCGTGGTGCGGCCGGAAGTGACCGGGAAAGTGGTGATCGGCGTGCCGGACGACTATGCGTCGTCGCTGCTGCCGTCGGTCCTGAAGAAATTCTCGGCGACCTACCCGAAGGTCGAGATCCAGGTGATGGGGCTGCCGAGCAGCGCGCTCGCGCCGCTGATCAAGGACGGCACCGTCGATCTCGTGTGCGGCACGCGCATCAAGGGGCTGACCGGCGACTTCATCCGCCACGAGCCGATGGCGTGGGCCGCGATGACGAACGGGCCGCGCGTGTGGGAAGAGCGCCCGCTGCCGATCGCGGTGTTCATGCCGGGCAGCGTCGCGCGCGAGAACGCGATCCGCAGCCTCGAACGCGCGAAGGTGCCGTACCGCACGTCCTATGAAAGCCCGAGCCTGCTCGGGCTGCTCAGCATGGTCGAGGCCGGCCTCGCGGTCGCGCCGCTCGCGCGCTGCGCGATTCCCGCGCAACTGTCGATGCTCGGCCGCTCGCACGGGCTGCCCGACCTGCCGCCGCTCGAACTGATCCTCGCGCGCAGCACGAAATCGAAGCGGCCGCCGTGCGACTTTCTCGCGGAACAGTTGATGGAAGACCTTCAGCGGCAGACCGGGCAAACCGCCGACGCGTGATCAGCGCGTCGCGCCGAACCCCGCCGTCGTCAGCGCGGCATTGACGTTCGCCGCGACCGCGTCGACGAGTGCTTCGAGCGTATCGCCGCGCACCTGCGCGTGTTCCGGCGCGACATGCTCCGCACGTTGCCAGCCCCACTGCGCGCCGGACGCGACCGACAGCGTCGCGCCGTACCGCTTGCCGTGACGGCGACCGAAGATGCTCACGCGCCGCTCGTCCAGATACGCCTGCTCGGGCAGACAGAGGCGGATCTCGACCGCGACCTGGCCGGGATCGTTGACTCGCGAGGCCGGGCTGACCGCCGGCGCGAACACCTTGCCGATCCGCAACGTCACGCAGCGCTCCCAGGCCGCGAGCGGCCCGCCGTCCGCGTCGACGCGCTCGGTGTCGACCGACCACTGATGCCCGTCGGGCACGACGATCGACTGATGCAGCAACATTTCGGCCACGCGAACCGTCGTCACGAGCTGCCGCGCAAGCTGCCGGCCCGACGGCAGCGACGCCGTCCGCACACGGCGGCTTGCCGGCCGCGCGACATGCACTTCTTCCGTGAGGTACATGGACACTCCGTATTCAGGATCGGCGCCGCGCACGGCGCGGCGCACGGGCATCCGCCGCCGGGTGGACAGCACGACGACCGGCGATCCGGCGGCGGGTCAAACACGCCATACACGAACGAGCAATAACCGTTCCCCGTTTCACCGGGCCTGCGGCCCGACGCGCAACCGGCGCGCGACGGGCCCGATCGTCGCATCGGCCTGCTGCGCGATCAGCGTGTGCAGCGTGAAGTCCAGATCCTCCGGTGCAATCTCGAAGTGCACATGGATCACGTCGCGCACGGCGCGCGCGCTGACGACATACACGCCGAGCGGAGAATGCAGCAGCGCGGCGAGACGGGCGCGCGCGAGTTCGCCGGAGTCGGCCGTCAGCGTGACGGGCAACTGCAGGCGCGGGCGCGGCGGCGGGAAAGGAATGACGTTCTTGCGTGCGCCTGCGCGCAACTGGCGGCCGGCGACATCGAAGGCGGGAACGGGATGAATGAAGGTCATGGAGCGGACGGAAGCCGTCTCGGCTGTTCGACACATCCCCAGCTTAGAAGAGACCGCATAAACGTCGTGCAAAAAAAACGGGGCCGCGGTGCAAAAAGCGGCATGTGGAACGCAGCCCGCCATCTGCGGGCCGCGCGACGGACGGGCGCGCGCCAGGATCGCCCGTCGCTCGCGTCAGCCGCGCCCGCGCCCGAGCTTCGGTCGCTTCGGTCGCTTCGGTCGCTTCGGTCGCTTCGGTCGCTTCGGTCGCTTCGGTCGCTTCGGTCGCTCCAGTCGCTCCAGTCGCCCCAGTCACCCCAGTCGCCCCAGTCACCCCAGTCACCCCAGTCGCCCCAGTCACCCCAGTCGCCCCAGTCGCCCCAGTCGCTCCAGTCGCCCAGCTTGCCCCGCTACGCGAACGCCTCGAGCGACGCGCGTCGCCGCTCGTCGACCATCGATTCGATCAGCGACACCAGATCGTTGGTCAGCGGGTCGCAGATGCCGGGCGAGCGATGCAGTTCGAGATCGGCCGCCGGCAGCGGCGGCAGCCCGTCCGTCTCGTCGAGCACGCGCCAGTTCTCGGGCAGCGTGCAGCGATCGATCATCGTCACGGCCGCGCCGTGGTTCACCGCGATCTTGATGCCGGTCGGGCTCTGGCTCGTATAGACGACGTGATATGGCCGCTCGGCCGTCGCGAGCGCCTGCAGCCCCCGCTGCCGGTAGCAGCACGTCTCGGGAAACAGCGCGAGCGGCACCGATGCGTGCGTGCCGAGCGCGAAATCGCGGTGCGCGGCCCACACGACGTCATGACGGCCGAGCAGCCGCCCGCCCGCGTTCGGCCCGTGCCGCACGACGAGCGCGACGTCGAGCTCGCCGGCCTGCAGCCGTTCCAGCAGTTCGAGCGACGTGCGGCAATGCACGTGCAGGCGCGCACCCGGCCGCAGCGCATAGAACGACTTCAGCAGGTCGGGCAGCCACAGCTCCGCATAGTCCTCGGGTAACCCAAAGCGTACGACGCCGCGGTCGCTGCTCGTCTGCTTCAGCGCGATGATCGCGTCGTTCTGCACCTGGATGATCCGCCGCGCGTGGATCAGGAAGTTCTCGCCATCGCGCGACAGTTCGAGCCGCCGGCTGTTGCGCATGAACAGGTGCGTGTCGAGCCGCTCCTCGAGCGTGCGGATGCGCAGGCTGATCGTCGACTGCGTACGGTGCAGTTGCCGGGCCGCGGCGGTGAAGCCGCCGCTTTCGACGACGGCGACGAATGCCCGGATCAGCTCCGGATCGAGCGAAGTCAGCTTCGACCAATCGGGCTTCGAGAAAACCCCGGGCCGCCCCAGGTTTTCCGTCCCGAAGGAAGTCCCCTTGGGGGAGCGCCCCTCCTGGGGGATCTGGCGCGAAGCGACAGGTTTCTCAATGGCAGCCATCGGAATTACTCGCTTTCGAAAAGAAATGGGAAGACGAAAGATAGGGCTCGGAGTACGCCGATTGTTGTCCGGATGCGCTCGGCCCTCCAACCCCTACCCGGGTATGACAAACCCGGAGCCTGCACGCGAAAACCCGCCCGCGGATTCCGCCCCGCATGCCGTCGCGGCGGCGGCGGCAGCCCGCCCGGCGGGCGTTCGCGCGACAGGCCGAGGGCTTTCCCGGAGACGACGAAAACTCATAGCCCGATCAGAAAACATCGATTCACCGGCCGCGCCGCGGCCCACCACAATCGCCTCACACCCAACCTCATCGACGAGACACCGCAATGACCGCACCGCAACCCAGGCAGCTCTACATCGGCGAAGGCTTCGAAGGCCCCGGCGTCAACCTCGCGCACATCAACGTGCTGGTCGGCCCGCGCAACGGCCCGGCCGGGCAGGCCTTCGCGACCGCGCTCGCGACGCCGTCGGCCGGCCACGCGCCGTTCGTCGTGATCGCGCAACCGGGCGTGCCGACCAAGCCGCTCACGCTGTACGTGAACAAGGCGCAGATCGCCGGCGACTTCCACGGCAATGCCACGTGGGGCGCGTCGCAGGCCGGCATCGCGAAGGCCGTGGCCGAAGCGCTGGAGAACGGCACTCTGCCGCCCGAGGCGGAGAACGACTGGGTCGTCGTGTCGGCCAACTGGGTCAACCCGCAGACCGACGACCTCGACGCCGTGTTCGAGAACAACTACCGCGCGTGCCGCAACGCGATCGTCGCCGCGATGGAAGGGCTGCCGCATCGCGACGCGGTGTTCGCCGCCGCGCGCGACGTGTCGAACCCGTTCTACACGCCGAACAAGCATTGACGGACAACGAACGGCCGGCAAGGCCGCACCAGGAGGAAGCATGGAATACGTTCGCCTCGGCCAGTCCGGCCTGAAGGTGTCCCGCCTGTGTCTCGGCACGATGAACATGGGCACCCCCGAATGGAAGCCGTGGATCTTCGACGAAGCGCAGAGCGAGCCGATCGTGCGTCGCGCGCTCGACGCCGGCGTCAACTTCATCGATCTCGCGGATTTCTATTCGACGGGCGTCGGCGAGGAAGTGGTCGGCCGCATCCTGAAGCGCAACGCGCGCCGCGAGGAGCTCGTCGTGACGACCAAGGTCGGCTACGACATGGGCAGTTATCCGAACGCGGGCGGCCATTCGCGCAAGCACGTGCTCGACGGCATCGACGGCTCGCTGAAGCGGCTCGGGATGGATTACGTCGACATCTTCATGCTGCACTTCTTCGACGTGAACACGCCCGTCGAGGAAACGATGAGCACGCTGCACGACATCGTACGCGCGGGCAAGGCGCGTTACATCGGCGTATCGACGATGTACACGTGGCAGTTCGCGAAGATCATGCAGGCGTGCGAGCGCAACGGCTGGGACAAGCCGATCAACATGCAACTTCAGCTCAATCTCGCGTACCGCGAGGAGGAGCGCGAGATGGTGCCGTACTGCATCGACCAGGGCGTCGGCGTGTCGGTATTCAGCCCGCTCGCGCGCGGCCTGCTGACCTGCGAGCCGCAATCGACGCGCAACCAGACCGACTTCTTCACCGCGCAGATGTACGGCGACGCGTCGTCGCTCGCGATCGCCGCATCGGTCGCGAAGGTCGCGAAGCGGCGCGGCGTGCCGCCCGCGCAAATCGCGCAGGCGTGGGTGCTGAGCCGCCCCGGCATCACGAGCATGCTGGTGGGCGCGGATTCCGTTGCGCAATTCGACAGCGCGCTCGGCGCGCTCGAAACGCAACTCACCGAAGAAGAACTGCACGAACTGGAACGCAACTACACGCCGTGCGACCTGATCAACGACTACACGGCCGGCAAGCGCATCGCACGCGAGTCGCGTCCGGCGCAGGGCAGTTTCGCGGCCGAATGAAGCATTGAAGCACTGAAGGAACGACACACGATGAACGAATTTCTGAGGACCGGCCATTACATCGGCGGCGAATGGCACGAATCGCATGGCGCGAGCGACGCGACCTATCCGGTGCTGAACCCGGCGACCGGCGAAACGATCGCGAAGGTCGCGAAAGGCGGCGCCGACGACACGCAGCGCGCGATCGATGCGGCCGCACACGCGTTTCCCGCGTGGCGCGCACTGACCGCGAAAGAGCGCGGCGCCCGCGTGAAGCGCTGGGGCGAGCTGATGCTGGAACACCGCGACGCGCTCGCCGAGCTGCTGACGCGCGAACAGGGCAAGCCGCTCGCGGAAGCGCGCGGCGAAGTCGCGTACGCGGCGAGCTTTCTCGAATGGTTCGCGGAAGAAGCGAAGCGCATGTACGGCGATGTGATCCCGAGCCCGAAGTCGAACGCGCAGATCGTCGTCACGCGCGAGCCGGTCGGCGTCGTCGCGGCGATCACGCCGTGGAATTTCCCGCTCGCGATGATCACGCGCAAGGCCGGCCCCGCGCTCGCGGCCGGCTGCACGATGGTGCTGAAGCCGTCCGAGGAAACGCCGCTGTCGGCGTTCGCGCTCGCGGTGCTCGCCGAGCGCGCGGGCGTGCCCGCCGGCGTGTTCAACGTCGTGTCGGGCGACGCGGTCGCGATCGGCGAGACGCTGACGAGCTCGCCCGTCGTGCGCAAGCTGTCGTTCACGGGCTCGACGCGGGTCGGCAAGCTGCTCGCGAAGCAGTCGGCCGACACGCTGAAGAAGCTGTCGCTCGAACTCGGCGGCAACGCGCCGTTCATCGTGTTCGACGATGCCGATCTCGATGCGGCAGTCGAAGGCGCGATCGCGTCGAAGTTCCGCAACACCGGGCAGACCTGCGTGTGCGTGAACCGCTTCCTCGTGCAGGACGGCGTGTACGACGCGTTCACGCGCAAGCTCGCGGACGCCGTGCGCACGCTGCGCGTCGGCAACGCGCTCGCGGGCGACGTCGACCAGGGGCCGCTGATCAACGAAGCGGCACTCGGCAAGGTCGAACGGCACGTCGCCGATGCCGCCGCGAAGGGCGCGACCGTGCTAGCCGGCGGCAAGCGTCACGCGCTCGGCGGCACGTTCTACGAGCCGACCGTGCTGACCGGCATGACGCCCGACATGCTGATCGCCGAAGAGGAAACCTTCGGCCCCGTCGCCGGCTGCTTCCGCTTCGCGACCGAGGAAGAAGCCGTCGCCGCGGCGAACGACACGCCGTTCGGGCTGTCCGCGTATTTCTACACGCGCGACCTCGGCCGCGCGTGGCGCGTGTCGGGTGCACTGGAAAGCGGGATGGTCGGCGTCAACGACGGGATCATCTCGACCGAAGTCGCGCCGTTCGGCGGCGTCAAGCAATCGGGGCTCGGCCGCGAAGGCTCCAAGTACGGCCTCGGCGAATACGTGGAACTCAAGTACACGCTGATGGCCGGCCTCGGCCGCTGACCCCTGACCGCTCTCCGCGGTCGATCCGCGCCGCGCGCCGCCCGGCCGCGCGGCGCCTCGCACGGCTCTCGCGACGTCGTTCGACGCCCGCGCGCCGCATGCATACCCAATCCGGAGGCAGCTTGACCCAAGCCAACGTTCAATCCGGCACCGCGCGCGCGTTGCCGCTGTCGCGCGGCGCCGATGCGCCGCACCGCCCCGTCGCGCTCGACGACGTGCCGCTCAACCGTTTCCATGTGAAGATCGCCGGCCTGACGTTCGGCGCGCATTTCACCGAGGGCTACACGCTCGGCACGATCGGTTATGCGCTCGCCGCGCTCGGCAAGCAAATGCCGATCGACGCGTTCTGGATGGGGATGATCGGCAGCTCGGCGCTGATCGGCATCTTCTTCGGCAGTCTCGTGTTCGGCTGGCTGTCCGACCGGATGGGCCGGCAGAAGATCTTCCTGACGAGCTTCGTGATCATCACCGCGGCCGCGTTCGCGCAGTGCTTCGTGAGCTCGCCGCTCGAACTGTGCGTGCTGCGCGTGCTGATCGGCTTCGGGATGGGCGGCGACTTCACGGTCGGCCACGCGATCCTCGCCGAATTCTCGCCGCGCAAGCATCGCGGCGCGCTGCTCGGTTCGTTCAGCGTGATCTGGACGATCGGCTATGTCGCCGCGAACGTGCTCGGCCTTGCGTACGGCGACGCCACGCCCGACGCATGGCGCTGGCTGCTCGCGTCGGCCGCACTGCCCGCACTGATCGTGCTGGTGCTGCGGATCGGCACGCCCGAATCGCCGCGCTGGCTGCTCGGCAAGGGCCGCGTGCAGGAAGCGCGCGCGATCGTCGCGAAGCATTTCGGGCCGCACGTGATGCTCGACGGCTCGGGCGAACCGCATGCGAATGCGGGCTTCACGCGGCTGTTCCGGCCTGACCTGATCCGCCGGACGGTCTTCAACTGCGCGTTCTTCGTGTGTCTCGTGATTCCATATTTCGCGATCTACACGTTCCTGCCGACGATCCTGAAGACGATCGGCCTCGCCGAAGGCTTCGGCGCGGACCTGCTGCTGAACGCGCTCCTCGTGCTCGGCGCGCTGATCGGCATCTGGCTGACGATCCGGCTGTCGCGGCGCGGCTTCCTGATCGGCTCGTTCGCGGTGACGTGCGCGTCGCTCGTCGCGCTGGCGGTGCTGCCGTCGTCGGCGGCCGTCGCGATGATCGTCGCGTTCGCGATCTTCACGCTGACGATGTCGGCGTTCAGCAACCTCGTGGGCGTGTTCCCGCCGGAGTGCTTCCCGACCGAGGTGCGCGCGAGCGGCGTCGGCCTGGCGATCGCATGCAGCCGGCTCGGCTCGGCGATCGGCACGTTCCTGCTGCCGGTCGGCATCGTGACGCTCGGTTTTCACGCGACGATGTTCGCGCTGGCGGGCGTATTGATGGTGGGGATGATCGTGTCGATCGCGTGGGCGCCGGAGACGAAACATCTGACGCTGGAGGAGGCGTCGGGGCATTGACGGTGGAGGCGGGCTTCGTGCTTGCCTGCGTCGTCGCGCTCACGGCTTTCGCATCGACACACGGCTCGTGCGCCGCGGCGATGCGAATGCAATTTGAACGAACCCGGCCGAGGCCGGGTTCATGCATTCTGGCCGAAAATTTTTTTGCCTTCCCGACGAGACGTGATTCGCGAAATCGCTCAGAACAGAATCGACGCGTAGTCCCGCGCGCCGTGCAGGATGTGAAGAATGTCGATCCGCGTCGGCGGATCGCCGACGACCCGATAAAAGATCTGATAGTTGCCGTACACGCGATGCCGCACGCCGTGGCGCTCGAAGCGCGGCACCAGCGGAAACGCCAACGGCAACCCGGCAAGGCCCAGACACTTGTCGCGAATCTCCCGCACGAAAGTCACGGCCCGTTGCGGGTTGTCGCGCGCGATGTAGTCGGCGATCGCTTCGAGTTCTGCAATCGCAAGGTCCGACAAGCGGACGATCATGCCTGACGATCCGCCTGCGCCCGATACTTCGCCTCGAGGCGATCGAATACGGCCTCCGCATCGGCGCCGCGTCCTGCTTCCGCATCGGCCAGGCTGCGCGCGATCACCGCGTCCAGCGCGTTCAGTTGCGCTTCGCGATCCTGAATCAGGCGCACGCCTTCCCGAAGCACTTCGCTCTTGGATCCGTAACGCCCCGATTCGACCAGCTTCGCGACGTAAGCCTCCAGTTGCTGGCCCAGTTCGGCACTGATCATGTCGACCTCCCGACGGCATTGAATTCGATCCATGCAGGGTAACCCGGTTATCAACTATTATCAAGGAAATGGACTCCAGACGGATCGGTGCGCCTGCATGCATGCAGGCGCCGCCGATCGGGCGGATGGACGGAACGGAACGCGCGTCGGGCAGGCTGCGGCGGCGCCGGGCATTCATCCGGTGATCGCCTTCTCTCGTGCAGCCTTGCCGGACCCTCACCGTGCGAACGCCGATCATGATTGAAGACGTCGTCACGCCACAACCTGGCCTGAAGGTCTATCCGTCCGACGCCGACGTGTTCGCCGAGCCCGCTGCCGCGCTGGCGCGTCACCTGCATCCGCTCGTGTCGATCGACCTGTCGGCGGTCGATCCGTCATGGCAAGACTGGATTCATCTGCTCGTCGCCAGCGTGACCGGCCGGGAGTACCGCGCGATGGACGCCGACTGGATTCTTTTGTTCGACGAACCGGTCAGCCGCGTTGCGGTGCTGACGTTCGACTGGACGTAAAGCGCGCGGGGCCGTGGGTCTCCGCGCGTTCGACCTGGCCGTTCGGCGGACTCGGCCCGCCGGATTCGCGGCGATATGCTGGGGTTTTCCGCTTTTCGCCCGCCACCATGCCCGCCCGCTTTGTCGATCTCAGCCATGTCCTGCCGTACGAGACGACGTACTTCGACGATCGGCTAACGATCGATCGAAGCGATCTGGATATCTCCGCGTTGCTGGGCATGAACGGCAATATCCCCGACAAACTGCTCGTTTCATTATGCGGAGCACCTGCCGGATCGGAAATTCAAGCGTATCTCGACAGCGCGAACAGGTTGACTTTCAGCGTCACCCACCCTGCATTGATCCGATCCGAGAATCGCGTATCCGTCGTTCGAAAATCGGACGTATCCGCACTCGAACTCAGGACAATCGATCTCGTCGATCATGCGATCGCCGGACTCGGCGCGGTGATGTTATGGCGAATCGTTCGGGCATGCGATACGTTGGGGATCGTCCAGATCCGCACACTTGCGGCGGGCGGGCGCAAGGCCGCACCGAAGCCTGGCGGGCGCCGACTGTTTGGATATTACGCCTGGCCGCGCTTCGGCTTCGACGCACCCATTCCCGCCCCGCACGGCGACGAAGCGGCACTGTTTCAGTATTTCCAGGAAGACCCGGCCGGTCTGGCCGACGGGTCGCTACGGTCGCTGCGTGCGCTCTACTCAACGCGATTCGGGCGAGATTTCTGGCGCGTAGCGGGATCACATCGCTGGATGACTTTCGACGTCACGCCGCACGGCAAGTCCGTGCAGACGTTGCAGGAATACTTGATTGAAAAGGAGATTTACGAATGACCGGAAAGCACACGCCTATCACCGGATTCCGGATTACGCGGCCCGCGGCGATGCGTGGCCGCCCGATGAGCGAGCATCGTCCCGTTCGCCTCTCGGAAGCCCGCCGACTCCTTGACACGTTCGTCACGCGCGAACTCCATCACAGCCTGGCGCGCGTCATGCGCAAGTCCGCCGTCGAGCACGACGCACGAGCGGCTGCGGCAGCCGCCGCAGCCGCATCTCCGCCGCAACGAGCCGTCTTCAACGTGGGGCGCATCGATCCATCGAAGTGCCAGTTGCCGATCTTCACGGACGCGGAAGCAGAAGCCATGGCCCGCCGTGAAACGCTCATGCACTTCGGGCTGGATCCCGACTCGTAACCGGCAGCGACGGAAAGAAACCGCATGCCTCGAGTCGTCAACGATCGTGCCGATCTCCGTTCTCGGTAACGATCGTTGACAGATACAGCGACCGGAAGCACGGCAAGACAAACGTGGACTGATCCGATTGTTTCCATGTCCTGATCAGCCGCGACTCACCGCCCGGCACTCGCCCCTACCCCCTCCTCGCCGCCTGCTCCCGCAACCACGCGGCAAACGCGATCACATGCTCGACCGCGACGCTCTCCGGCTCGACATCGAGCCAATAGCCGAACGGCCCGATCGGCTGCACCGGCGACAGCCGCACGAGGCTGCCCTCGCCGATCTCCTCTTCGATCATGTTCAGGTCGACGACTGCGAGCCCGGCGCCCTTGCGCGCCGCACGGATCGCCTGTTCGAGCGTCGAGAACTCGATGCCGTCGCCGATCCGCGCGACCGGCACGCCCGCCTGCTCGCACCAGTCGGCCCACAGCGCCAGGCGCTTCCCCTCGTGCAACACATGCAGCGACGGCAGCCGGCCGAACAGCGCATCGAGCGCGTCGCCGCGATAGCGCGGCGCACCGACGAGCGCATGCCGCTCCATCATCAGCAGCTCCGATTGCATGCCGGGCCGCGCCGCACGCCCGAAGCGGATGTGGCAATGGCAATCGTCGGCCGGCTCGGTGCGGATCGACAACTCGACATCGGGCAGCGCCTCCGCGAGGGTGCCGAGCCGCGGCGAAAACCACTGCGTCGCGAACGTCGGCGGCAGCGACACCGTCAGGCGCCGCTTCGCGCCCGGCTGCGC
Organism: Burkholderia pyrrocinia; assembly: GCF_018417535.1. NCBI lineage: Bacteria > Pseudomonadati > Pseudomonadota > Betaproteobacteria > Burkholderiales > Burkholderiaceae > Burkholderia > Burkholderia pyrrocinia. The sequence continues at coordinate 1,851,447 of NZ_CP070978.1, forward strand.
GGCGGCGACCTCGCCGACGCCGCGCTCGATCGTGTCGAATGCCTGTCCGATGAACGGCAGCAACCGCTGGCCCGCATCGGTCAGACGCACGCCCTTGTGATCGCGCTCGAACAGGCGCGCCCCGAGCGCTTCCTCGAGCAGCCGGATCTGCCGGCTCACCGCGCCCTGCGTCACGCACAGCGAGACCGCCGCGCGATTGAAGCTCAGGTGACGCGCGGTCTCCTCGAAAAATCGCAGCGCGATCAACGATGGCAGGCGTCGCATGATGTGTGTCCCTCTCGTTCGTGTTGTTGCCGGCCGGCCCCGCCGGCCATCCTGCGGGCAGCTTTATCGCAAAAAAGTGCACCGGCCGTCACGCCGTGAAAACCCCGACGTCCGGCGCGCGCGGGCCCGGCCGCCCGCCGCGCCATTCATCGTCCCCGTCCCGCCGGCCTCCCGCCTACAATAAGCATCCCGCACCAAACACGACACCGCCCCGTGAGACGCAAGATGCCGGCGCTGAATGCGCTGAAAGCCTTCGAGATGGCCGGCCGCACCGGCAGCTTCACGCGCGCGGCCGAACTGCTCAACGTGACGCAGAGCGCGGTGAGCCGCCAGGTTCGCCAGCTCGAAGGCCAGCTCGGCGAAACGCTGCTCGAGCGCCGCCATCACCAGCTCGAACTGACGGCGGCCGGCCGCGTGCTGCTGCGCGCGCTGCAGCAGTCGTTCGACAAGATCGAGCTGACCGTGCGCAGCCTGCAGGAAAAAACCCACCTGAACCGCCTGCGCGCGAACGTGCCGCCGACCTTTGCCGCGCGCTGGCTGATGCCGCGCCTCGGCCGGCTGCGCGACGCGCATCCCGAATTCGAGCTGAGCCTCACGACCCGCATTCACGACAGCCTCGGCGAATCGCGCGTGCTCGACTGCGCGATCCGGTTCGGCGACGGCGAATGGGATGGCTTCGACAACGCACTGCTGATGCAGGAGCAGCATATCGCCGTCTGCGCGCCCGCGCTGTATGCGCGGCTGCGGCAGGAGGGCGCGCCGATCGACCTGAACCGCTTCACGCTGCTGCACGTGCTCGCGACCGACGACCAGCGCTACCTGACCTGGCAACACTGGCTGAAGGCGGCCGGCATCGCCGACGTCGACACGCGCGGCGGCTACGAATTCGACTTGCTCGACCATGCGATCCGCGCGGCGATCGACGGCCTCGGGATCACGATCGCCGATCGCCACATGGTCGCGCGCGAGCTCGCGACCGGGCAACTGATGCAGGTGCTCAACGTACACGTCGACGGCCACCAGTCGTACTGGTTCGTCACGCGGCCCGAGCAGACGAACCTGCCGCACATCGTGCAGTTCCGCGACTGGCTGCAGCAGGAAGTGTGGCTCGCGAAGCGCCACCTCGAACCGTCGTCGCCGCTGCCGCAGGTGCCGCTGGCCTAGCGCGCGATCCGGCCCTGCCAGCCCCGACCGGCGGTCGCGGGCGACACCTTGGCGCCTTCCGCACCCGCCCGCATTCGGACCGGTCGGAAAATGCGGCCCGACCGCCGCCCGCGCCCCGTCCCGCCATCGCCGCACCCGCCTTGCCGGACGGGCGATTCCGGCCGATTCGCGGAGTAACGTGCGTTTTTCTCATGCTCGACGCGAAAATAAGTCGTTTGTCGTGCGCTAAACGCATGAACAGAATGGCCTCTATCCCGTGCCGTGCGTTTCGCCGCCCGAAGCGATCCGCCCGCATCCATCGGAGGAGCCACTTCATGCGCATCGAACGCAACTACATCAACGGCCGTTTCGTCGTCCCGGAAAGCGACGCGACCATCGTCGTCCACAATCCCGCCACCGAAGCACCGTTCGCGCGCGTGCCGGCCGCGACGCCGGCCGACGCGCTGGCCGCCGTCGACGCCGCGGCCGCCGCGCAAAAGGCGTGGCGCAAGCTGCCGAGCGCCGAACGCGCGACCTGCCTGCACAAGCTCGCCGACGCGCTGACCGCACGCGCGCCCGACATCGGCGCGGCGCTCGCGCAGGAATCCGGCAAGAGCGTCGCGGACGCGTCGAACGAAGCCGTCTACGCCGGCCAGATCACGCGCTACCACGCCGAGTGGGCGCGCCGGATCGAGGGCGAGATCATCCCGAGCGACACGCCCGACGAGAACCTGTTCCTGCAGCGCGAGCCGATCGGCGTCGTCGCGTGCCTGATCCCGTTCAACTATCCCGTCTACACGCTGCTGCGCAAGGTCGCGCCCGCACTGATCGCCGGCAACACCGTGGTCGTGCGGCCGAGCAACCACACGCCGGTGTCGGCGTTCGAGATCGCGAAGGCCGTCGACGAAGCCGGTTTCCCGCCGGGCGTCGTCAACATCCTGACGATGGACCATGCGACGGCCGAGGCGCTGTGCACGCATCCGGCGGTCGGCATGATCACGCTGACGGGCAGCGTAAACGCGGGCCGCAAGGTGCTCGACTACTGCAAGGCGAACATCGCGAAGCCGTCGCTCGAACTCGGCGGCAAGACGCCCGCGATCATCGAGCCCGACGCCGACCTCGAACGCGCGGCCGCCGCGCTCGTCGCATCGAAGACGACCCATTGCGGCCAGCTCTGCACGGCCATCGAGCGCGTGTACGTGCACGACAGCGTGCACGACCGCTTCGTCGCGCTGCTGAAGGAGAAGATGGGCGCAGTGCGCAGCGGCGACCGCGCGGCCGATTCGTCGAACATGGGCCCGCTCGTCAGCGCATCGGCGCGCGCCCACATCCACGGGATGGTCGAACGCGCGATCGCGGCCGGCGCGACGCTCGAAACCGGCGGCGCGATCCCCGACGGCCCCGGCTTCTTCTACCCGGCCACGCTGCTGACGAACTGCCGGCAGGACATGGAGATCGTGCGGGAGGAAACCTTCGGCCCGATCATGCCCGTGCTGCGCTACCGGACGATCGACGAAGCCATCGGCTTCGCGAACGACCACCAGTTCGGGCTGTCGTCGGTGCTGTACACCGAGCACTACCGCACCGCGATGACCGTCGCGAACGCGATCGAGGCGGGCGAGCTGTACGTGAACCGCACGCCGGCCGATCCGTACCAGGGCTTCCACGCCGGCTGGAAGCGTTCCGGCCTCGGCGGCGACGACGGCAAGCACGGGATGCTCGAATTCACGCAGACGCGCCTCGTCGTCATGAAGTACTGACACGGCAGGGCCGACGCCCCGTTTCCGGCGCGCGCATCCCGACACCGCGCCGCGCGCGCCGCCCCCGATCCGATCGAATACAAAACAAATCTGCAGACCGCCGCCTGAAGGCGGTCTGATGGAGGAAGACATCATGCCGACCCAACCGTCGACGCCCGCGACGTCGCTCGCGTTGCAAGACAAAGCGCACGACGCACACGCGTCGCACGACTCGCGCGCGCAGCGCTACCTGCAACTGCTGCTGCTCGTGATCGCCGCGGGCGCGATCTACCCGATGCTGTACCTGCGGCAGGTGTACCAGCCGACGATGCTGCAGTTCTTCCGTATCGACGACGTGCAGCTCGGTTACCTGTACTCGTCGCTCGGCACGATTTTCCTCGTCAGCTACCTGCCGAGCGGCTGGCTCGCCGACCGCCTGTCGCCGCGCTGGCTGATCTGCTTCTCGCTGCTCGCGACGGGCGCGCTCGGGCTCGTCTATGCGACCGGGCCGTCGTTCAACACGCTCGTGCTGATCTTCGGCGGCTGGGGGCTGACCACCGGCCTCACGTTCTGGGCGGCCGTGATCAAGCGCGTGAACATGATCGCGGGCCCCGACGAACAGGGCCGCTTCTTCGGGCTGCTCGACGGCGGCCGCGGGCTCGTCGAGGCGCTGCTCGCAACGATCGCGATCACGCTGTTCGCGTACGTGACGCAGGCGCACGGCGGCACCGATGCGGCCGGCTTCAAGCTCGTCGTACACCTGTACGCATTCTTCTGCATCACGCTCGGCGTGCTGCTTGCGCTGGTGAAGGATCCGGCGCGCACGGGCGATCGCACGGCGGCCACAAAGCGCCGCCAGGGCAACGTGCTGACCGACCTGAAGACGCTCGCGGCAATCCCCGAGCTGTGGCTCGTCGCGGCGATCGTGTTCTGCGGCTACCAGGTGTTCTGGGCGACCTACAGCTTCTCCGCGTACCTGCACGAAGGCAACTTCGGGCTCAGCGCGACGGCTGCCGGCTTCATCACGACGCTCAAGCTGTGGATGCGCCCCGTCGGCGGCATCGGCGGCGGCTTCCTCGGCGACCGCGTATCGAAGGTGTCCGTGCTGTTCTGGGCGCTCGTGCTCGCGGCGCTGTCGCTCGTCGGGCTGATCGCCGCGCCGCCGCACAGCCCGCAGGCGATGCTCGTCGTGCTCGTGCTGTTCATCGGCATCCTCACCTACGCCATTCGCGGCCTGTACTGGTCGCTGCTCGACGACTGCAAGGTACCGACGCATTGCGCGGGCCTCGCGATCGGCCTGATCTCGGTGCTCGGTTATTCGCCCGACGTGTTCGTGCCGCTGATCAACGGCTACGTGACGCAGACCTACCCGGGCGCGCACGGCTACCAGCTCTATTTCGGCTATATCGCGGCGATCGCGCTTTGCGGTGCGGGCGCCGCCGCGTTCCTCAAATACCGCCTCAACCGCCTCAAGGAGTCCGTATGAAGATCGTTTCGCTCGAAACCCATATCGTCGCCGTGCCGCCGCCGCATGTCGGCGGGATGTACTGGATCTTCGTGAAGCTGAAGACCGACGACGGCATCGAAGGCGTCGGCGAGATCTATTCGGCGACGTTCCACCCGAAGGCGATGGGCCCGATCATCGACGACGTGTTCGACCGCTACCTGCTGAATCACGATCCGCACCACGTCGAGCGGCTGTTCCGCCAAGCGTATTCGAGCGGCTTCACGCAGCGGCCCGACCTCACGATGATGGGCGTCGTCAGCGGCCTCGAGATGGCGTGCTGGGACATCATCGGCAAGGCTGCCGGCAAACCCGTGTACGAACTGCTCGGCGGGAAGATCCACGAGCGGCTGCGCTCGTACACGTACCTGTATCCGAAGAACGCGAACGGCGAATACGACTACGACGATCCCGATCTCGCGGCAGAATGCGCAGCCGAGAACGTGAAGCTCGGCTTCACGGCCGTCAAGTTCGACCCGGCCGGCCCGTACACGGCCTACTCGGGCCACCAGTTGTCGCTCGAAGTGCTCGACCGTTGCGAGCTGTTCTGCCGTCGCGTGCGCGAGGCCGTCGGCAACAAGGCCGACCTGCTGTTCGGCACGCACGGGCAGATGGTGCCGTCGTCGGCGATCCGGCTCGCGAAGCGGTTGGAGAAATACGACCCGCTGTGGTTCGAGGAACCCGTGCCGCCCGGACAGGAAGAAGCGCTCGCCGAAGTCGCGAAGCACACGTCGATTCCGATCGCGACCGGCGAGCGCCTGACGACCAAGTACGAATTCCACAAGCTGCTGCAGGCGGGCGGCGCGTCGATCCTGCAACTGAACGTCGCGCGCGTGGGCGGCCTGCTCGAAGCGAAGAAGATCGCGACGCTCACGGAAGTGCACTACGCGCAGATCGCGCCGCACCTGTACAACGGGCCGGTCGGCGCGGCCGCGAGTATCCAGCTCTCGACCTGCACGCCGAACTTCCTGATCCAGGAAAGCATCATGACGTGGGGCGGTTTCCATGCCGAAGTCGTGAAGTCGCCGATCCGCTGGGAAGACGGCTACATCATCCCGTCGAACGAGCCGGGCCTCGGCATCGAGCTCGACATGGAGGTCGTGCGCCGTCACACGCCGTACACGGGCAATCGGCTGCACCTGCAGATGGGCGACAAGCCCGTCGACGTGAAGGATCTCGCTCCCGCGAAGGGCTGACCAGGAAAAACGCGACCATGACTTACGACTACATCATCGTCGGCGCGGGCTCGGCCGGCTGCATCCTCGCGAACCGCCTGAGCGAATCGGGCCGGCACTCGGTGCTGCTGCTCGAAGCGGGCGAACGCGACGCGTCGTTCTGGTTCAAGGTGCCGGTCGGCTTCACGAAGACCTACTACAACCGCCGCTACAACTGGATGTACTACAGCGAGCCCGAGGCGCAGCTCGCCGAGCGCCAGCTGTACTGCCCGCGCGGCAAGGTGGTCGGCGGATCGGGCTCGATCAACGCGATGGTCTACGTGCGCGGCCAGCGCAGCGACTACGACGACTGGGCGAACGCCGGCAATCCGGGCTGGGCGTACGACGACGTGCTGCCTTACTTCCGCAAGCTCGAAACCCACGCGGCCGGCGCGACCGATCCGCAGCATCACGGCTCGACGGGGCCGATCCACATCACGTCGATGAAGGCCGACGTGCATCCGATCGTCCACGAGTTCCTGAAAGGCTGCGGGCAACTGAACCTGCCGCGCACCGACGACTTCAACGGCGCGCAGTTCGAAGGCGCGGGCATCTACGACCTGAACACGAAGAACGGCGAACGCTGTTCGAGCAGCTTCGCGTACCTGCGGCCCGCGCTGGGTCGCGCGAACCTCACGCTGCGCTCGGGCGTGCTGGTGCTGCGCGTGACGTTCGACGGCACGCACGCGACCGGCGTGGTCGTCGCGGGCGAACACGGCGACGAGACGCTCGTCGCCGCGCGCGAGGTGATCCTCGCGGCCGGCGCCGTCGATACGCCGAAGCTGCTGCAACTGTCGGGCGTCGGCGATCCGGCGCTGCTCGCGCGCCGACGCGTACCGCTCGTGCATGCGCTGCCGGCCGTGGGCCACAACCTGCAGGACCACCTGTGCGTGAGCTTCTACTTCAAGGCGAACCGGCCGACGCTGAACGACGAGATGGGTACGCTGCTCGGCAAGCTGAAGATCGGGTTGCGCTACCTGCTGACGAAGCGCGGCCCGCTTGCGATGAGCGTGAACCAGGCCGGCGGCTTTTTCCGCGGCACGGACGATGCGCAGGAACCCAACCTGCAGCTCTATTTCAATCCGTTGTCGTACCGGATTCCGAAGAGCGACCGCGCGAGCATCAAGCCCGAGCCGTATCCGGGTTTCCTGATCGCGTTCAACCCGTGCCGGCCGACGAGCCGCGGCACGATCGAGATCGCGTCGAACCGCGCGGAAGATGCCGCGAAGATCCGCATCAACGCGCTGACCACGCAGAAGGATCTCGACGAGGCCGTGCAGGGCAGCAAGGTGATCCGCGCGCTGATGCGCGCGCCGGCGCTGAAGTCGATGACCGTCGAGGAAATCTCGCCGGGGCCGCAGGTCGACTCCGACGACGCGATGCTGCAGTACTTCCGCGAGCAGTCGGGTTCGATCTACCACCTGTGCGGCTCGTGTGCGATGGGGCCCGATGCGGCGACGTCGGTCGTCGATGCGTCGCTGCGCGTGCACGGGCTGCAGGCGCTGCGGATCGTCGATGCGTCGGTGTTCCCGAACATCACGTCGGGCAACATCAACGCGCCGACGATGATGGTCGCGGAGAAAGGCGCGGACCTGATTCTGGCCGACGCGCAACACGCAGAAACCGCCGGCGCGCGGATGCGCACCCGCGAAACCGTCCCGCACTGACGCGACGGCGCGACGCTCGTGCGAACCCTGGCGCCAACCGTTTCCCGCGGAATCGACGCGCCCCGCGGATGGAAGAGAACGCGCGATTTCCGCACGATCGCGTCTCCGGCAACGGCGGCCGGCCCCGTGCATCGTCTGGTCCCGACAATGCCCGCCGGCACACGGGAAAACACCGCCATGAACACGCCGCGCGGCCCGCGCGCACAGGCTCGAAACGTGCATTCGGTTGTGACGAAAGTCCCCGTGAAACGGGTGTCGCCGTGTCGTCCGTTGTCCACCGTACGCGAGCAAGGGTTTGTCTGGTTGGCTTTCGATGCCTGCCTGCACTAGCCTCGTGAGGTCTGCCGTCGCGTCGTTCGGCCGGCGGGACGTGACGTGACGTTGTGGTGGTTGTGCACACGACAATCCAGTGTCGGCGCGCGGCCTCGCTGCCGAAGTTTCATTGCGTTCGATCACGCACATCGATGCCGCCAGAGAGACATCCTTTGGCTCGCGTGCGATGTGACGCGCGTTCAGCGCTCGCGTGACGTGACGCGCAGCGAAGCGATCCGGGGCAACGCGCGCGCCGGCCTGCCGTCGGCGTGCACCGGGGGGAACCGCGGGCCCGATCGTGGAGACGCACCGTGAAGCGCATGCCATTTCGCTGCATCCATGCCATCAGCTATGCAAGCGTGCTGCTCTTTCAGGCCGAAACGCACGCGCAGTCGCTGGACGCCCAGTCGACGCAGGAGAACATTTCCGTACTGCGCCAGGAAGTCGATCACCATCTGCAGGAACTGAACGCGCTCAAGCGCAAACTGGCCGACGAAGAAGCCAATCTCTCGCGTCTGAGCCGGGCGCTGGACAACCGGGAACTCGCGACCCGGCGCGGCGCGGGCCCCGGTGATGCCGGCGGCCCCGGCGACGCTGCGCCGCAGGCCGATACCGGCGCCCCGGGCGGCACGGCAGGCAACGCCCCCGGCAACGTGCAATCCGCGGCCGGGTCCGCCGCGGCGCCGAGCCAGCCGGTCGGCCAGGCGCCGGTGCCGGACACCGCACCGCCGCCCGTCGCGCCGATCTTCGATCAGCCCGGCGTGCTGACGCCGAAGCACAAGTTCGTCGTCGAGCCGTCGTTCCAGTTCAACTATTCGTCGTCGAACCGCGTCGCACTCGTCGGCTACACGATCATCCCGGCGCTGCTGATCGGCCTGGTCGACGTGCGGGAAGTCAAGACGACCACGCTGACGGGCGCGGTCGCGGTGCGCTACGGGATCACCAACCGGATGGAAGTCGAAGTCCGCGTCCCCTATGTGTACTCGACGAACGACACGATCAGCCGCGAGATCTTCACCGGTACCGCCCAGGACAACGCGTTCAACAGCCACGGCAAAGGCCTCGGCGACGTCGAAATGACGCTGCGCTACCAGTTCAATACCGGCGGCCCCGACAAGTTCTATTACATCGGCTGGCTGCGCTTCAAGACCGCCACCGGCAAGAGCCCGTTCGACGTCGTCACCGACTGCGTCACGCGCTGCGTCGGCAATGCCACCGGCACCGGCCTGCCGCTCGAGCAGCCGACGGGCTCCGGCTTCTATGCGGTCCAGCCGGGCCTCACGTGGCTGTTTCCGTCCGATCCGGTGGTGTTCTTCGGCAACCTGAGCTATCTGCACAGCTTCAGCCGCGACAATCTCAGCCTCACGATTCGCGACGGACAAAAGGACTTCATCGGCAAAGTGCAGCCCGGCGACATCTGGGGTTTCAATATCGGCATGGGCCTCGCGCTGAACGAGAAAGCGGCGGTGAGCCTCGGCTACGACCAGAGCATCGTGCTGCCCACGAAACAGAACGGCCAGACGGTGCCCAGCTCGGTGCGCGTGATCCTCGGCTCGCTGCTCGTCGGTTACTCGTACCGGCTGTCGCCGAAGACCACGCTGAATCTTTCGATCGGCGCCGGCCTCACGCGCGACACCCCGGACGTGGTCATGACGCTGCGCGTGCCGTTTGCATTCTGATCGCCGGACGGCGCCGACGGCGGGCCGCGCGACGCCCACCGGCCGGCGGGCCACTGCCCGCTCATCCGCCATTCATCGGTCGCTTACCGAGCCTTTATCGCCCCTTCATCGTCCCGGCAACGCGCCGATCAGCGCATTGTTCAGCGTCTGCATCACGTTCAGGTTCTTGAACGTCGACAGTGTGTTGACGGTCGTGTTGATCGTCGTCATCGCCTGGATTTGCTGGTTGTTCAACGTGTTCTGGATCACCGCGCCGGTCAGCGCCGGCAGCGCGGCGGGCTGCGCGGCGTTGGCGGCGCCAACCTGGATCAGTGCGCCCGCGTTCGCGGCCGCCAGTGCCTGCGCCTGTTGCGCAGTGATATGACTGATGTCCGGGATGTTGAAGCTGGTCGTCGTGACCAGATTGCCGTTCACGAACGCGACACGCGATACCCCGAACGAAACCTTCAGGCCGCTCGGCAGATCGAAGCCGCCGCGCATCGCATCGAGGCGCGCGTCGCTGAGCGCGATCGCACCGGCTGCCGGCCAGTTCCGTTCGCGCTGCACGCCCCGCGGTTCCGAGGCCGGCGGCCCGGCCGCGCACTCCGCCATCGCGAGCGGCGCGGCACGCAGGATCGGTGCCACCCCGGCCCGCGACTCCGCGGGCGCCGTATCGGCGCCCGCGTTCGTGCCGGATGCCGGCGCGACGCCGCTGCTCGTCTGCGCGACAGGCTCGACGGTCGCGGCCGGCGCGCCGTCCTGCATCGCCGCCGCACTCACGGACGTCATCCCGCCGCACACCATCGCGGCGATGCCGGCGATCTTCCTGGTCTCGGATCTCATGACGGTCCTCAAAAGTCGCTCGGGCCGTGCTTCGGCATCACGACGTTGTACAGGCCGTCGCGGGCGATGCCGGTGTAGAGCGGTGCGCTGGGCGCGACGCGCCAGTCACGCGGGTCGTTGAACACCGCCAGCTCGGGCCGGTTGTGGATCACGAAAATCACATGGTCTTCCCACTTCTGCTCGAAACTCGCCAGCGACATCGGCCGCGTGCCGGTGGCCGGATCGCCGACGAGCACACGCCCGTCACGCAGCCCCTTCACGACCACGAAATGGTGATAGCCGTGCTCGGTGATCAACACGATCGCCGGCGTGTGCGTCTTGGCGAGCGTCTGCAACGGCAGCTCGAAGCCGTCCGCGACGAAGCCGTGCGCGTCGAGAAAACGCCGGATGTCGAGCAGCGAGAAGCCCTGCCGGCGGATCTTCTCCTGATTGCCGTTCTCCCACATCTGGGCGAAGGCGGTCTGCTCGGTCACCGGATAGTCATACTGATAAGTCAGCAGCGTCGCGACGGCAGCCGACCCGCAGCTGAAATCGAACTGCTGCTTGACGGTGCGCTTGAAGCGCGCTTCCTTGAGACTCGTGACGTGCATCGCATAGCCGGCGCCCGCCGGATCGACGACCGTCATCTCGTCCGCCTGTGCAGCCGGGCCGGATAGCGCGCACGCGAGCGCCGCGATGCACGCTGCGGCAACCTGTCTCATCGCTCAGTTCCCGAAGCGCACGTTGAGCACCGTCGCGTTCTGAATCAGCACGTTCGCGCCGGTATTCTGGATGACCGTCGGCAGGCCGCTCGCATTGGCGAACGAGCCGTCGGCGATCGAATTCGAGCCGGTCGACACCCGGTTCGCCACGTTGTCGGTCACCGCGCCGGTCAGATAGTTCTGGCCGATCAGCGCATCGCCGCCCCGATGCTCGTCGAGCTGGTCGGGCGACATCGCGACGCCGAAGCTGCCCGCTTGCGCGGTCGCGGCGCCGGTCGCAGGGGGTGTAGTTGTCGCAGGGGGTGCGACGGCCGCGGCCGGATCGGCCTGATCCGCGCGTGCGGCGGGTAGGGAAGGGGCGGCTGCCGGCGCAACGCCGACGGTTGCCTCCACCGCAACGGTTTGCGACCCGTCAGCCGTGGCATGGGCCGTCAGGCCCGGCAGCAGCGCCGCAGGCAATATCACCAGCGAAAGTGCCGTTCGGATTCGCATGACTGTCTCCTTGGCCCCTGCGCGAGTTGGCTCGAACCCGGCGCACAGGGAGCGGAATCCGCGTGACCGTCGATCGACGGAAATCAGTCCGGCCCGCGCCAACGGGAGCGAGACGGCCGTTCGGCCATCCCGCCCTCGCCGGCAGTCCTGTCCATCGGCGATGGAACGCAAGCCGCGGGATCGCCTGCGCCCGCGTCAATGCATCCGGCTCGCCAGGACCAGCCAGCCGTTCTAACGTCCTACGGTCAGGTTCGCCTGCACGGTCACAGCCTGCTGAACGAGCGACGCCATGCCGCTGTTCTGGTTGGCGACCATGATGCCCGCCGCGGTCTGGCCGACGCTCGCCATCGCGTTGGACATGTTGAACGTCCCCGCGTTGACCGCATTGGCTCCGCCTGCGCCACCCGCACCGCCGACCGCGCCGTTACCGACGCCGCCGTTGCCGGTGCCGCCTGCGCCGCCCGCGCCGCCCATCGCGCCTACCGCGCCGCTACCCGCGGTTGCGCTGCCGTTGCTGGCTGTCGTCGTCGCGCCGCCGTTCGTCGCGCTGCCGCCCGTGCCCGAGCCGCCGGCACCGCCGTTGCCCGCCGTGGCCGCCGCCGCGCCGCCGTTGCCGCCCGCCGCCGCACCCGAGCCGCCGGTGCCCGAGCCCGATCCGCCCGAAGCGGTCGACGTACCCGCCGACCCTGCGCCGCCGGTGCCGCTACCCGAGCCAGTGCCGGTACCCGTGCCGGTGCCGGTACCGCTGCCGGCCGATGCCGACGCGCTTCCGCTGCCATGATTCCTGGCCCACGCGGAACCGGGATCGGCTGTGCCGGTGCCGCCGCCCCAGCCTGTGCCGCTGCCCGTGCCGGCGCCGCCCACCCCGACCGAAGCCGCGATCGCGCCGCCGCCCTTGCCGGAGCCGTAGCCGCCGCTCGCAGTGGCATTGCCGCCACTCCCGCCGCTGGCGACAGGTGAACCGCCGGCTCCGCCGCCGCCGCCGTTGCCGGTGCCGGCCCTCGCGCTGCCATTGCTGGCGTTGCCCGCCGTGGCGCTGCCGTTATGCGCGCTGCCACCGCTGCCGCCGGCGCCGCCCGCGCCGCCGCCGCCGCCGTTACCGCCCGTGCCACCGTAGCCGTACCCGTTGCCGCCCTTGCCGCCGCTTCCGCCGGCCGCGCTGCCCGAGTTGGTCGCGTGGTTGCCGATGCCCCAGACCTGGACATTGCTCACGTACCCGTCGAGTTTGCTGATCGCGACGATCTTGGTGCTGTTGTACGAATCCTGATAGACGCTCGCGCCAGGCGAGACTTCATTTGCATTGGACCCGGTGCTGCTGGTCTGGCTTGAGCTGACTGCGTTGCTGAGAGTGTTCGATCCGTCATCGGCTTTCTGGCTGCATGTCGAACTGGTATCGCTGCTGCATGGATTCGCCATCGCGTAGCCGCTGCATCCCAAGGCGAGAAGCGCAGCGGACGCCAATAAAGTTTTACGCATGAAATCCTCCTGAAGTAACGAGGAACGGTTGGCCGACCGCACCAATCCGGACGACACCACGCATCGGCGATGCCAATCTCGCCAGCGGCATGACTGCAAAGAGACCGTTGGATGCTTCACACGACATGGCCCGACCCGCCCGATTCCGGCACGCGGTTTATGTTTCAAGTCTGAAACGTATTGATCGGCACGGTGCCGGGGCATCCGTGATGCGCGGATGGATTTCCCCTTTGTATTCAGACGCTTGCCCGATCTTCCCAAGGCGGCCCCTGCAAGCGCGGCATGTTTCACTTTTGAGGCTGCCGTCCGGGCGCATCCGGGTATGCCTGCAGCGCCGGATATTCGATCTCGATCGCAAACGCACGCCCGGCAAGGACGCACGCGAATTCATTCCGCCAAGTCGTTAAAAACCCGCATGAAGCGCCATTCAGAAATGTTTCGACTGTGATAGGACGCTTTTTCTTCGGAACCTGTTAGCGGCGAGCGTTGGCGCGCGCGGGTCGGGTTATCGGCCGGAACGAGGATTCCGGCAGGCAGGCGCGATGGAATGGCGACGCAAATCCCGCTGCGGTGCACCGCACGGAACCCGTGGGCCGCCTGCGGTTCAATCGTGTGCGGGGTGCCCGCCGGCTGCCGCTCAAAACGCAGGCGGGGCACCCCGTGCTTCGTCGGCCGTTCTCGCGCCGGCTCAGTTCACGCTCGACCGCTTCTCGACGAACCGCCGCACATAATCGTCCGCCGGCCGCGACAGGATGTCGTCCGGCGTCCCGACCTGCACGAGCGTGCCGTCGCGCAGGATCGCGATCCGGTCGCCGATGCGCAGCGCCTCGTCGAGATCGTGCGTGATGAACACGATCGTCTTCGAAAGCGTCGCCTGCAGTTCGAGCAACTGATCCTGCATCTCGGTGCGGATCAGCGGATCGAGCGCAGAAAACGCCTCGTCCATCAGCAGCACGTCGGTGTCGGCCGCCAGCGCGCGCGCCAGCCCGACGCGCTGCCGCATCCCGCCCGACAACTCGTCAGGATAATGATCGCCGTAACCGTCGAGCCCGACCTTCGTCAGCCAGTTGCGCGCCGCGTCGGCCGCGTCGTGCCGCTTTTCGCCGCGCGTGCGCAGCGCATACGCGGCGTTGTCGAGCACGGTCTGGTGCGGCAGCAGCCCGAAGTTCTGGAACACCATGCTGACCTTGTAGCGGCGCAGCTCGCGCAGCCCGTGCGCGTCGAGCTTGATCACGTCGCTGCCGTCGATCACGATCTCGCCGGCCGTCGGCTCGATCAGCCGGTTGAAGTGCCGCACGAGCGTCGATTTCCCGGAGCCCGACAGCCCCATGATCACGAAGATCTCGCCCGACTCGATGCCGAGACTCACGTCGTTGAGCCCGACGTTGCAGCCCGTTTCGGCCAGCACGTCGGCCTTGCGCTTGCCGGAACGCAGCAGGTCGAGCACGCGCGCATGCGCGGCCTGCGGCCCGAACAGCTTGTACACGTGTTTGACGTCGATGGTCGCCATGTCTGCCTCCGTTCCTATGCGCGCGACGATTGCGTCGCCTGATTCGAATCGACGCCCGCCGACTGCGCCTTGCGCGGCAGCCGGTACGGCACGCGCGACGCGCCCTTCTGCCGGCGCTGCTGCGCGAGCCGGCGGCGCGCGCGCCGCTCCTGGCCGAAGCCCTGGCTGATCCGGTCGATCACGATCGCGAGGATCACGATGGCGAGGCCGGCCTGCGTGCCCTTGCCGACGTCGAGCGTCTGGATGCCCGCGAGCACGTCCTCGCCGAGCCCGCGCGAGCCGATCATCGACGCGATCACGACCATCGACAGCGCCATCATCGTCGTCTGATTGATGCCGGCCATGATGCTCGGCCGTGCCAGCGGCAACTGCACGTTGACGAGCAGTTGCCAGCGCGTCGTGCCGAACGCGCGCGCGGCTTCCGTCACGTCCGGATCGACCTGGCGGATGCCGAGATCGGTCAGGCGGATCAGCGGCGGCAGCGCGTAGATGATCGTCGCGAGAATCGCGGGCACCTTGCCGAGGCCGAACAACATCAGCACCGGAATCAGGTAGACGAAACTCGGCAGCGTCTGCATCACGTCGAGCACCGGCAGCAGCATCCGGCGCAGCCACGCGCTGCGCGACGCGAGGATGCCCAACGGCACGCCGAGCGCGACCGACAGCACCGTCGCGACGAGCATCAGCGCGAGCGTCTGCATCAGCTTGTCCCACAGGCCGAAGCAGCCGATCGCGTAGAGCAGCAGCATGAAGAGCACGCCGAGGCCGATGCGGCGCGTCGCATTCCACGCGATCGCGCCGACGACCAGCAGCACGAGCCACGGCGGCGCCACGCGCAGCACGCCTTCGAGCGGCACGAGCAGGTAGCGCAGCAGCATCGTGCTGAAGTGATGGAAGCTGTCGCCGTATTGCGCGACGAAAGTCTCGAGCGCGCTGTTCACCCAGTCGGCGATCGACAGGTGCAGAAAGAAGCCGTTCATGTTGAATCTCCGTCGCGCCGCGAAGGCGCGTGACGGCGACGGCAGGCGCGGGCCCGCCGCCGCGCGCAGGTTACGCGCCCTTCAGGCTGCCGGCGATCTTCTGTGCGACGTCGGCCGGCACCCACTGCTTCCACATGTCCTGGCGAGTTTTCAGGAACTGCGTGGCCATCGCCGCGCCGTCGATCTTCCTGGTCGTCATCTCGAGGATCGTCTGGTTCAGGAAGTCCATCGGAAAGCGCACCTTGCCGAACACGCCGACGAGATCGGGGTTCGCATCGGCGAACGGCTTCGACACGCCGACCGTCAGCCGCGACACCATGTACGACGACGCGCACTGGTGCGTGCTGCTCTCGTCGCGCAGCGTCTTCCAGCATGCTTCGTTATAGGCCGGCATCTTCAGTGCCGCGAACTTGTATTTCGCCATCAGCGCGGCCGGGCCCCAGTAATAGAACACGATCGGCGCACCGCGCTGGTACGCGGACGCGATCGCCGCGTCGAGCGCCGCGCCCGTGCCCGGATGGAAGTTCGTGTACGTCTGGTCAAGCTTCAGCACGCGCAACAGGCGCGTGTTCACGCGCTCGCAGTCCCAGCCCGTCGGGCAGTTCAGGAAGCGGCCCTTGTCCGGCTCCTCCTCGTCGGCGAACACCTGCTTGTACTTCGGCAGATCGTCGATCGACACGAGCCCCGGCGCGACCGGCTTGATGTTGCGCGCCGGATCGCCCTTCACCACGTATTCGGGCACGAACCAGCCTTCCGTCGTGCCGCCCGGCAGCGTGTCGCCGATCAGCTTCACGGCGCCCGACGCGACGGCCTTCGCGGTGATCTCGCTGCGGCCCGTCCACTGCTCGGCCCAGATCTGCAGGTCGTTGCGCGCGAGCGCCGTTTCCGTCGCGGCCGTGCTGCCCGGCACGACGTCGGTCTTGCAGCCGTAGCCCTTCTCCATGATCTGCCGCAACACCTCGGTCGCGAACGACCCGCTTTCCCACGTGATGCCCGCGAAATGGACCGTCTTGCCGTCGGCGCACGCGCCGCCGGCCGCGTGGGCCGCGGGCGCGGACAGGATCGCCGCGGCGGCGAGAAGGACCGTTTTCAGTCGTCGAATCTGCATGGTGGGTCGTCTCCAAATCGAATCTGTTGTTTGTGCGTCGCGGCATGCGCGGCGACCGGCGAATCGCGTATCCCTCCACGTCCGGTCAGCCTGCATGTTTCAACCGCCAATTTGTTTAGGGAAACGAGTAATTCCGATCATTGCAATCGGCAGCGCCAATCGATCGCCGGACACCCCGTCAGGCCCGCCGGGCGGGCCTCGCGGCCGATTTTCCGAGACCGCGCACGGCCTGCAGCGGGCTGCGTCGCGCCCCCGTTCCGCCGTTGCCCGGCCGGCGTTGAACCGCGGCTGCGCGCACGCCGTTTCGGCTGTCGAAACCACCCGTCGCGCCCCCATCGGCGATCCCGATCCCATCCATCGAAATTACTCGCTTTCGATTCCGTTTCGGCTTCGGAAGAATGCGCGGTGTCATCGGAGGAGACACGACCCGACACTGCCGGTCGCCGCGCCGCCGCGCATTGCGCGTTTCCGGCGCCGCGCGCGCTGCGCCGGGTCGCCCCGGATGACGGGACGCGCCTCGCCGGACGCGCTCACGACAACCGATACAAGCTGGATACCCCGGAGATCTCTCAATGAACAAGAAACTGACGGCGCTCGCCGTAACGGCCGCATTCGCGTCGCCCGCGTTCGCGCAAAGCAGCGTCACGCTGTACGGCGTGATCGACGAAGGCCTGAACTACACGAACAACGTCGGCACCGGCCACGTCTACGAGATGGCGAGCGGCTACGCGCAGGGCAGCCGCTGGGGCCTGAAGGGCAGCGAGGATCTCGGCGGCGGCATGAAGGCGATCTTCCAGCTCGAGAACGGCTTCGACGTGAACACCGGCCGGCTCAACCAGGGCGGCCGCATGTTCGGCCGCCAGGCGTACGTCGGCCTGAGCCAGGCACAGTACGGCACGCTGACGTTCGGCCGCCAGTACGACTCCGTCGTCGACTATCTCGCGCCGACCACCGCGAACGGCAACTGGGGCGGCTACCTGCTCGCGCACCCGTTCGACAACGACAACACCGACAACTCGTTCCGCCTCGACAACACGGTGAAGTACGCGAGCCCGAACTTCGGCGGCTTCCAGTTCGGCGGCGCGTACAGCTTCAGCAACAGCACGAGCTTCTCGGACAACCGCGCGTACAGCTTCGGCGCGCAATACCAGAACAACGGGCTGCTGATCGGCGCCGCGTACCTGCAGGCGAACCATCCGGGCAACGGTTCGGCCGGCGCGATCACCGCGAACGACGCGAGCTACATCGCCGAGCGCATGCGCGTGTTCGGCGCGGGCATCAACTACACGTTCGGGCCCGCGACGGTCGGCTTCGCGTACACGAACTCGAACTACAAGAACCCGACCGGCAACGGTTACCTCGGCACGCCGGGCGCGATCATCGCGCCGGGGGCGACGGTCAGCGCGATCAAGTACCAGAACTTCGAAGTGAACGGCTCGTACCAGATCACGCCGGCGTTCATGGTCGGCGCGCAGTACGTGCTGTCGCTCGAGAAGTACGACGCGTCGACCGGCGACGCGAAGCCGAAGATCCACTCGGTCGGGCTGATGGCCGACTACAACCTGTCGAAGCGCACCGACGTGTACGTGCAGGCCGCGTACCAGCACATCGCCGGCGACAAGACGAACTCGATCCTCGACCAGGCGTTCATCCCCGGCACCGACGCGCCGTCTTCGACGTCGAACCAGGTGGCCGTGCGTCTCGCGCTGCGCCACAAGTTCTGACGCGGCCGGGTTCTCCGTTCTTCACGCGACACCCGCGCGGATCCGCCGAGGTGTCTTTGCCCGCCGCCACGCGCCCAGCGCATGCCGGCGGGCTTTTTCGTCAGGGGGCGGCTCGACGCGCGCTGCCGCCCGCCTCGTCGTCACCATCGCCCTGCTCATCCTCACCGGTACCGCCGAAGACCACGCGTCCCGTCAACCATGACAGGTCGGCAACCGCCCCGCCTCCGATACACTGTGCGCGGCCTCGACAGCCGGCTCCGGCACTCGCCGCCGACCCGGCCCTGCCCCATTGAGCGCGTCCCCGGCGACACGATCCGCCGGCGGGCCCGCACGACGCACCTCCCGATCACGATCCGTTGGAGTCTCGCTTGAAAACCTGGCGCCGCACGCTGCTTGTCTTTGCCGCCGGCCTCCTGGCCGCCGCGACCACATCGGCCCATCCCGTCTGCACCGTGGTCGCCGATGCCGCCACCGGCCAGATGCTCATCCAGCGAGGCGATTGCGCGACCCGCGTCACACCGGCGTCGACCTTCAAGGTGGCGATCAGCCTGATGGGCTTCGACGCCGGCTTCCTGAAGGACGAACACACGCCGACGCTCGACTTCCACGCCGGCTATCCCGATTGGGGCGGCGCCCCGTGGCGCGTGCCGGCCGACCCGGCGCGCTGGATCAAGCTGTCGCTCTTCTGGTACTCGGAACAGGTCGCGCAAGCACTCGGGCCGGCACGCTTCCAGCAGTACACGAACGCATTCGGTTACGGCAATACGGACGTGACCAGCAAGCAGGGCGAACTCAGCGGCGTGATGGGCGCATGGGTCAATTCATCGCTGCGAATTTCGCCGCTCGAACAGGTCGCGTTCATGCGCAAGATCGTGCACCGGACGCTACCCGTCAGCGCGCATGCGTACGACATGACCGAGCGCATCACGCTGATCGACGCGCAGCTGGACGGCTGGACCGTGCATGGCAAGACGGGCACGGGCTCGCCGGGCTTCAGGTACGACAGCGCGCACGCGTACGGCTGGTTCGTCGGCTGGGCGAAGAAGGGGTCGCGCACGCTCGTGTTCGCGAACCTGATTCAGGACGACAAGCGGCAGACGCCGAACGCCGGCCTGCGCTCACGCGATACGTTCCTGGCCGCGCTGCCGGCACTCGCCGAACCGGCCCGGCCGCAATGAGCACCGCGCCGCGCAACGCGCGGATCGACCTGCTGCGCGGCGTGTCAATCCTGCTCGTCCTGCTGCACCACTTCAACATCGCGTATCCGCTGCGCGACACGGCGCTCGCGCGCATGCTCGGCTGGGACACGGTCCATGCGATCGTGCGCAACGGCAACTACGGCGTGACGATATTCTTCGCGATCTCGGGCTACCTGATCACGTCGAATGCGCGCCGCCGCTGGGGCAGCCTCGGTGCGCTCGACGTGCGCGCGTTCTACATGTCGCGGGTCGCGCGCATCGTCCCGTGCCTGCTCCTGCTGCTCGCGCTCGTCAACGGCCTCGCGGCGGCCGGCGTGCCGATCTTCACGAACCATGCGCCGCAGGGCATCGCCTTGTCGTTCTGGCTCGTGAATCTCGCGTCGCTCACGTTCTGGATGAACGTGCTGATCGGCGCGTACGGATGGGTCAACTACGCGCTCGGCGTGCTGTGGTCGCTGTCGGTCGAGGAGGTGTTCTACCTGTCGTTTCCGCTGCTGTGCATCGCGCTGCGCCGCGACACGCGGCTGTTCGCGTTCTGGCTGCTGATTGCCGCGATCGGCCCCGTGTACCGCTTCACGCATCCTGGCGACGAAGGCGGATTCCTCTATGCGTACTTCGCGTGCTTCGACGGCATCGCGATCGGCTGCTGTACCGCGTTGCTCGCCGAACGCGCGCGCTGGCAGGTACTCGCGGCGGCGCCCGTGCAATGGCTCGCGGTAGCGGCGATGACAGCGCTCTATCTCGCGTGGCCGATCGCGGAAAGCCATGTGATCGGGATATCCGCGATGGCGCTCGGCACGGCCGTGCTGCTGATCGGCGCGCATGCGGAACGCGAACACGGGCACGGCCGCGTGCTCGCGCCGCTGCGCTGGAGCGGCCGGCTCAGTTACGAGCTGTATCTGTTCCACCTGATCGTGCTCGGCGCGCTGCGCACGTTCTGGCCGCCGTCGGGTACGCACGGCGACGGCAAGCTGGCGTTGCTCGTCGCGTATCTGGTGCTGTCGGCCGGCTTGAGCGCGGTCATCGCGCGCGGCTATGCGACGCCGCTCGACCGCTTCATCAAGCGGGTCGCGTCGCGGCCCGCGGCGCGCGTGCCGGACGGCGCGCGCTTCTAGCGCTTCGTCGGCGACCTGTTCCGGGCGGCGGCGGAAAAAAACCGGCCAGGGCCCGGCCGTATCGCGACGATACCGGCCGGCCTGACCGCAAGCCCCGCTTGCGAAACGTCGATCGACCGCGCAACCGCGTCATCGGTCGCGCGTCGGTCAATCCAGATAGTCCGCGTATTCCTTGTGCGCGTAGCCGGCGAGCGCCTGCCACGGCAACGGCTCGCGCCGCGCGGCAGGCACCTGCGTCAGCGTCAGCTTGCGCACCACGCGTCCGTCGGCACTGCGGTATTCGACCGACAGCGGCGCCTGCAACCGTTCGCTCCACAGAATCCGGTTCACGCCGCGCGCGCCGGGCGACTCGACCGCCTGCTCGTACCAGCGGGTGCCGGGCGCGTCGCCGCGCGTCGCCGCCGCGAGCCGCTTCAGTTGCGACGGCGGCGTGACGTAGTACGCGTTGTCCCACGAGCCGTCGAAGCCCGTGGTTTCGTACTCGGCCGGCGGCACGCTAACGACCGTCCGGGTCGCCGCGTCCACATACTCGATGCGCGCCGTCTTGCCGTCGTAGGTCACGTGCCGTGCGGCTGCCTGGAAGTTGAAGTGCTTGTGTCCGGCATGGGCGGCGGCCGGCTGCACACCGGCACGCGGCGGGTCCTGGCGCACACGGCCCGCGTCGTGGTCATGGTCGTGATCGTGTTCGTCGCCATGACCGCCGCCCGCCGCCGCGACGGGCAGCACGCGCTCGACCCACACATGCCCGTCGCGCCGAACCATCCGTTCGCGGTACATCGTCGTGCGCGTCACGCCGTCGGCCGTCACCGTGCGGCTTTCGTGCAGCAACACGGCGTCGAGATCCGCCGCCGCACCGGCGGGGAGCGCAGCCAGCCCGCAAGCGAGCGCGCAGAGAAGCTGGCGTTTCATCGGAGGGTCCCGTTCGTCATGAAGTCGCCGGCCTCAGAAACCGAACGCCGAGCGCACGAGACCGAACACCTTCGTGTTGTCGATCGTGCCCTTGAACGCCTTCGCGTCCGCGCCGTCGGCAAACAGCATCACGTCGCCGCCGCCGTGCGTCTCGGAGCCCGCACTGCCCATCCGCACGCCGACTTCCTGCAGGTACGCCTCGTTCATCGCCGTGGCCGAATCGACCGACGCGCGCACGTTCGGCCGGTTCGCGCCATTGCCGAACACCAGCGTCGTGTAGGTATTGCCGTCGGCATCCTTGCTCGGCTGGCCGTCGCGATAGTTGCGGCTGATGTCGAGAATCGGATTGCCGCGCTTCGAATAGCCGTTGATCGTCATCGTGTGGTCGTGGTCGGCCGTCACGACGATCAGCGTATTCGACAGGTCGACCTTCGACAGCGCGACGCGAATCGCTTCATCGAATGCCACCGTATCCTCGAGCGCGCGCTTCGCGTTGGTGCCGTGCAGCGCATGATCGATCCGGCCGCCTTCGACCATCAGGAAATAGCCGTTCGAGTTCTTCGACAGCACGTCGATCGCCTTCGACGTCATGTCCGCGAGGCTCGGCTGCGACGGCCCTTCGCCCTTGCCCGCGACGCGGTCCAGCTCGTACTCGAGATGGCTGGTCGAACTGAACAGGCCGACCAGCTTGCCGTTGCCGGCTTGAGCGAGCTGATCCTTCGTAGCCACGACCGTGTAGCCCTTCGCCTTCATCTCGTCGAGCAGGTTGCGCCCGTCCGCGCGGCCGCGCTTGTTCGCCACCGGATCGAACGGCGTCCAGTGATTGCGGCCGCCGCCCATCAGCACGTCGACGCCGTCGCCGAGCGCCGCGTTGTAGCCGGCACCGCCCGGCGCCGCCTGCGCGGCGATGTCGTACTGCGCGTCGCGGTGGCAAATGTGCGAATAGGTCGCGGCGGGCGTGGCGTGCGTGAGCTCGGTCGTCGTGATCGCACCAACCGCCTTGCCGCGCGCCTTCGCCAGTTCCAGCAGCGTCGCGACCGGCTGGCCGTTGCCCGACGCGCAGTGGTTGACGGTCTTGTTGCCGTTGACGTCGCTGCCCGGCGCAACTGCGCGCGTGTCGGACGACATCGACAGCACTTCGTTGTTCATCTTCACGCCGGTCATGTACGCGGCCATCGACGGTGCGCTGTCGGTCGTCTGCGCGTCGTTCGAGAAGGTCTTGACGCGCGCGGTGCGGGCCAGCTTCTCCATCGTCAGTTGTCCCGACTCGCCGACCTTGTAGATCCGGCTCGCCGTCACGGTCGTCGGCCCCATGCCGTCGCCGAGAAAGAAAATCACGTTCTTCGCCTGGCCGGCGGCCTGCGCCGGGCCGCATGCGAAACCCACGACGGCCAACGCAGCCGCGATGCACTTGATGGTCGACATCCTGTATTCCCCTGTACCCGTGTTGTCGGCGCTCAAAGCTGCACCGCGTTGCGCACCAGCTCGAAGACCCTGTTGTTCTCGATCACGCCGTGGAAGGCATCCGCGCCGCGGCCGATCGCACCGAGGAACACATCCGTGCCGCCGTGCGTCTCGCTGCCCTTGTCCATCCGCACGACCGCCTCCTGGCGATAGTCGTCGGCGCCCGTCACCGCGTCGGTGAGCGCGGTGCCCGCGCGGCTGCCCTGCACACGGTTCTCGCCGTTGCCGAAGCCGATGATCGTGTACGGCGCGCCGTCCGCGTCCTTCGCGACCGCGCCCGTCTGATAGCTGCGCAGCACGCCCAGCACGCCGGGCTTGCCCGCTTCGGTCTTGCCGGTGCGCGCCGCATAGCCGTTCAACACCAGCGTGTGATCGTGATCGGCGGTGACGACGATCAACGTGTTCTTCAGGTCGGGATCGGTCTTGCGCACCTTGTCGAGCGTCGCCTTGATCGCGTTGTCGAACGCAACCGTGTCCTGCAGCGCGCGCTTCGCATTGGTGTCGTGCAGCGCGTGATCGATCCGGCCGCCCTCGACCATCAGGAAATAGCCGTTCGGGTTGTTCTGCAGCACGTCGAGCGCGCGCGTCGCCATGTCGGACAGGCTCGGTTCCTTCGTCGCGCCGCGATCGAGGTCGTAGCTCATGTGGCTCGACGAAAACAGGCCGACCAGCTTGCCGCTCTTCGTCGCATCGGCGGCCAGCAGGTCGTCGCGGTTCTGCGCGAACGCGTAGCCCTTTGCCTTCAGCTCGTTGACGAGGTTGCGTCCGTCGGTGCGCTTGCCGCCGCCGTCCTTCGGCACGAAGAATTGCGTGCCGCCGCCGAGCACGACGTCGACGCCGTCGCCGAGCGCGCCGTTGTAGCCCGCGCCGCCCGGCACGAGCTGGGCCGCGATGTCGTTCTCGGCATCGCGATGACACACGTGCGCGTAGGTCGCGGCAGGCGTCGCGTGCGTGACGCGCGTGGTCGTCACGACACCGGTGGCCATCCCCTTCGCCTTCGCGATCTCGAGCAGCGTCGACACCGATTTGCCGTTGTTCGCGCCGCAGTTGCCGGTGAGGCCGGCGGTCGGGTCGACCGCCTTCGTGTCGGGCGACATCGAAATCACTTCGTTGTTGGTCTTGACGCCGGTCATGTACGCCGACATCGACGGCGCGCTGTCCGTCACCTGCGCATCGTTGGAATAGGTCTTCACGAACGCGGATTCGGGCAGCGTGTCGATCGTGAGCGCGCCGTCTTCACCGACGGCGTAGATGCGTGCGGCCGTCAGCGTCGTCATCCCCATGCCGTCGCCGAGGAAAAAGATCACGTTGCGCGCCGCCGCCTGCACGGGCGCGGGCGTCGAGCTGGTCGGGCCATCGTCGCTGTTGCATCCGGCAAGCGCAAAGGCGCCGGCACACAGCAGCGCCGCCATTTTGATTCGATTCATGTTGCCGGTTCCCCCCGGTGTTGATGCTTTCGAAATGAAAGGCGATGGTAGGAACCTGATGTGACGACAATATGAATGGAAATTGGAAGGATCGGTATGACTTATGAAAGAAACCGGCGCGGCGCCGTGTTCGGGCGCCGTGCGCACGGCCGCGTCAACCGGCGTGTTCGGTGGCGACGCTGCGCACGGTCACGATTCGCGCAGGCGGAATATTTGCCCAGACGATACGGCTGCCGCAGGCAACAAATGCCGAATCGCCCAACGGATGACGGCCGGGCGAGCGCAGGTCGTACGTGAACTGGATCATCACGCCGTCGGCCGACAGCACGCGGTGACATTGATCGACGATGGCCGTCACGTCCTGGCGCGGCAGCGTGCGCAACGGCAGGCACGACACGATCGCATCGACCCGCGCGTCGGGCGGCAGCAGCCGTTCGAGCTGCCGCGCATCGCCCCACACGATCGAGACATCCGGAAAGCGTCGCCGCAGGTGCTGCACGAACGCCGGCGAGCGCTCGACCACGACGAGGCGCCGCGGCGCGACGCCGCGTTCGAGCAACGCCGCGGTGATCGCGCCGGTGCCGCCGCCGAGTTCGACGACCAGCCCGTCGCCGTCCGGCACCGCGTCGGCCATCTCGCGCGCCAGATGCCGCGAACTCGGGCACAACGCACCCACCGCGGCCGGACGGCCGACCCACTCGCGCACGAACAGTGCCGAGACACGCCACGCGTTCGGCCAGATCATTGGCCGGCCTTGAGCGGTTGCGCCGTCGGTTTCGACGCGCCGATGACTTCGTGGAACGGGGCTACGGCAACACGGGGCTTTTTCACGTGCATCCTCCTGGACGAATCGGTCCGTCGCAGGAAGAGCGACGATCAAATCGATTCTAGGAAACGCAATCTTAAGGCGACGTGAAGATTGTCCCTAATACGCGGCATCGCGCTCCTGTGCTGCGCGCCCGTGCCGTACCCGTCCCGGATCAGCGATCGATGCGCTGCTGGAAGTGCGCGGGATAACGCTCGCCGACGATCCTGACCTGCTGCAGCGCCGTCTCGATCGCGGCGAGATCGTCGGCCGTCAGCGTGACGGCGGCCGCGCCCACGTTCTCGTCGAGCCGATGCAGCTTCGTCGTGCCCGGAATCGGCACGATCCAAGGCTTGCGGGCCAGCAGCCAGGCCAGCGCGATCTGCGCGCGCGTCGCGCCTTTGTCGGCGGCGATGCGGCCGAGCAGATCGACGAGGCCCGCGTTGGCCTTGCGGTTTTCCTCCGAGAAACGCGGCACGACATTGCGGAAGTCAGTCGCGGCGAACGTCGTGTTCGCATCGATCGCGCCGGTCAGGAAGCCTTTCCCGAGCGGGCTGAACGGCACGAAGCCGATACCGAGTTCCTCGAGCGTCGGCAGGATCCGCGCTTCCGGCTCGCGCCACCAAAGCGAATACTCGCTTTGCAGCGCGGCGACCGGCTGCACCGCGTGCGCACGGCGAATCGTCTGCTCACCGGCTTCCGACAGCCCGAAGTGCGCGACCTTGCCTTCGCGGATCAGATCCTTGACCGTGCCGGCCACATCCTCGATCGGCACGTTCGGATCGACGCGATGCTGGTAGAACAAATCGATGCGATCGACCTTCAGCCGCTTCAGCGCCGCGTCGGCCACTTCGCGGATATGCGACGGGCGGCTGTCGACGCCCTTCATCGCCTCGCCGTTCTCGAAACCGAACTTGGTCGCGATCACGACCTGATCGCGAAACGGCGCCACCGCCTCGCCGACCAGTTCCTCGTTGACGAACGGGCCATACGCTTCCGCCGTGTCGAAGAACGTCACGCCGCGCTCGAACGCCGCGCGGATCAGCGCGATGCCGCTCGCCTTGTCGGTGGCGGGGCCGTAGCCGTAACTCAATCCCATGCAGCCGAGCCCGATTGCCGAGACTTCGAGGCCACTGTTTCCAAGCACGCGCGTTTGCATGAATTTCTCCTGCTGAAAGATGAAGACGATCGACGAGACGCCGAGGAAGCCAGTGTAGGTTGATGGATACCGCTCAACAATCAGCGTACTATTTCATGCGTTATTGATGAAATCTCACAAATGCAACGCACCGGCATCGGCGAACTGACGACCTTCATCACGATCGCGGAGCAGCGCAGCTTCAGCGGCGCGGCCCGCATCCTGGGCGTGTCGCCGTCGGCGCTGAGCCATGCGATCCGCCACCTCGAAGCGCGGCTCGGCGTGCGGCTGTTCAACCGCACGACGCGCTCCGTCGCGCTGACGGAGGCTGGCGAACAACTGCTGCTGCGCGTGCGGCCCGCGGTGGCCGATCTCGAGGACGCGCTGAACGACGCCGCGACCGCCCGCAACCGGCCGTCCGGCCAGATCCGGATCAGCGCATCGGAGGCCGCATCGCGCCCGCTGATCCGGCAAGTGCTGCCGGCCTTCGCCGCCCGCTACCCCGATATTCACGTCGAATTCGTCGTCGATTCGCGGCTGATCGACATCGTCGAGCACGGTTTCGACGCCGGCATCCGCGTTCATGAAGACGTGCCGCGCGACATGATCGCCGTGCGCTTCGGCGACCCGGTGCGCTTCGTCGCGGTGGCGTCACCCGGCTACCTGTCGCGGCACGCGCCGCCGGAGAACCCGCCGGACCTCATGCGTCACGCGTGCATCCGGTACCGGTTCGAAAGCGGCACGCTCTATCGCTGGGACCTGATGCGCGACGGCAAGCGCGTGACCGTCGATGTCGACGGGCCGCTGACACTCGGCAACCAGAACCTGATGATCGACGCGGCGCTGGCCGAGATCGGAATCGCCTGGGTCACGGAATCGCGCGTCGTCGACCATCTGGCGTCCGGACGACTGGTACGTGTGCTGCCCGAGTGGAGCCAGACCTTCGACAGCCTGTGCCTCTACTATCCGGCGAACCGGCATCCGCCGGCTGCGTTGCGGCTGTTCGTCGAGGCCGTGCGCGAGTGGGCGACGCAGCCCCGGCCGGTCGAGAACGAATCGTGAACCGCACGCGATGCACGCCGCATCGCGCGCGGCACCGCGTCACCTCAGGTTGGTTCTCGCCAGTTCGACGATTTCGTCGCCGCGTCCGCTGAGGATCGCGCGCAGCATGAACAGGCTGAAGCCCTTCGCATGCGCGATCTCGATCTTCGGCGGCATCGCGAGTTCGTATTTCGACGTGACGACGTCGACCACCGCTGGCCCGTCGTGCGCGAACGCCATGCGCAGCGCCTCCTCGACGTTCTCCGAATGCTCGACCCGCACGCTGAAGATGCCCGCGCCCTTCGCGATCGCCGCGAAATCGGTCGGGCTCAGGTCGACGTTCGTGTCGAGATAGCCGGCCGCCTTCAACTCCATCGACACGAAGCCGAGCAGGCTGTTGTTGTACACGACGATCTTGATCGGCAACTTGAGCTGGCGCGCGCTCAGCAGATCGCCGAGCAGCATCGACAGCCCGCCGTCGCCGGACAGCGACACCACCTGCCGGCCCGGATGCGCGCCCTGCGCGCCGAGCGCCTGCGGCATCGCATTCGCCATCGAGCCGTGATTGAACGAACCGTGCAGTTGCCGCTTGCCGTTCATCGTCAGGTAGCGCGCGGCCCACAGCGTCGGCGTGCCGACGTCGGCCGTGAAGATCGCGTCGTCGGCCGCGACTTCGTCGACGATCTTCGTCAGGTACTGCGGATGAATCGCGCGGCCCGGCGGCTCGGCCACCGCGAGATCGTCGAGCCCCTTGCGCGCGGCCGCGTAGTGCTTCAGCGCATTCTCGAGGAAGCGCCGCTGCGTCTTGCGCGTCAGGCGCGGCAGCAGCGCCGCGATCGTGCCCTTCACGGTGCCGACGAGGCCGAGCGCGAGCGGCGCGCGATGCCCGAGCTGCGAGCCCTTCCAGTCGATCTGCGCGATCTTCGCGTTCGACGGATAGAACGGCCGGTACGGGAAATCCGTGCCGAGCATCAGCAGCGTGTCGCACGATTCCATCGCGTGATAACCCGAGCTGAAGCCGATCAGCCCCGTCATCCCGACATCGAACGGGTTGTCCCATTCGACGAACTGCTTGCCGCGCAGCGCATGCACGACCGGCGCGCCGAGCGTGTCGGCCAGCGCGACCACTTCGTCGTGCGCGCCCTGCGTGCCGCTGCCGCACAGCAGCGTGACCGCGTCGGAGCCGTTCAGCAATGCCGCTAGCCGATCGAGGTCGGCATCGGCCGGCAGGATCGACGGCGGTGCCGATTCGCTCCACGCCGGCGCTTCTTCCGGGCCGTCGCCGAGCGCGATGTCGCCCGGCAGCACGATCACCGCGACGCCGCGTTCGTCGATCGCGGTGCGCATCGCGCGCGCGAGCACGCGCGGAAACTGCGACGCATTGGTCACGAGTTCCGCGAAGTGGCTGCACTCGCGGAACAGTTCCTGCGGATGGGTTTCCTGGAAGTAGCCGAGGCCGATCTCGGTCGACGGGATGTGCGCGGCGATCGCGAGCACCGGCTGGTGATTGCGGTGGCAGTCGTACAGCCCGTTGATCAGGTGCAGGTTGCCGGGGCCGCAACTGCCCGCGCACACCGCGAGCCGCCCGGTCGATGCGGCGTCCGCGCCGGCCGCGAACGCGGCGCTTTCCTCGTGCCGCGTATGCATCCAGCGGATCGAGCCGATCTGGGCCAGGCTGAACGACAGGCCGTTCAGGCTGTCGCCCGTCACGCCCCAGATGCGCTCGACGCCCGCCGCCGCGAGCGTCTTCGCCAGGTATTCCGCCATCGTCTGTCTTGCCATGATGCCCTCACTCGTTGATTGATCGAGACATGCATGAACCGGCCGTACGTTCGCAGCCGGCACCGACCGGACGAGCATACGCGATTGACCCGCGCCGCGTCGTGACGACGCAGGCGCGCCGACTGCCGTATGAGGCGCCGGCGCGCGTTTCGTTCGATCCGGCGGGGCGTGCGTGGCGGGCGTCATGGTTCCGTCAGCGTGCCGTCAGCGAACGGACAGGCGGACAGATCGAGCGCTCAGCTCCAGTCGGACGCCGACTCGTCCGGATCGACGAGCGTGAGCCCCGCCGCCGGCAGCGGCAGCGCGGTCTTGTAGCGCACCTGTTTCAGCGCGAAGCTCGACCGGATGTTCGACACGCCCGGAATCGTCGTGAGCCGCTCGATGATGAAACGCTCGAGCGTGCGCATGTCGGGCATCACGACGCGCAGCAGATAGTCGGCGTCGCCCGACATCAGGTAGCACTCCATCACCTCGGGCCGCTGCGAGATCGCTTCCTCGAAACGCTGCAGCGCGTCCTCGACCTGCTTCTCGAGGCTGACCTGGATGAACACGTTGATTCGCAGCCCGAGCGGCTCGGGATCGAGCAGCGTGACCTGCTGCCTGAACAGCCCGAGCTTCTCGAGCGCGCGCACGCGGTTGAAACACGGCGTCGTCGACAGGTTCACCGCGCGCGCCAGTTCCGCGTTCGTGATCCGCGCGTTCTGCTGAAGCTGGTTCAGGATGCCGATGTCGATGCGGTCGAGCCGCTTGGGGGAGGTGCTCATGGCCTGAATATTCCTTTTCTCGCGACGATTCCGGAATATTTACACTATCCAGCGGCAAATTCCCAATGAAATCAGACGCATATTCTGGGGATCGGCGCGTAGCATGAGTCCCATTGATGCGTGCCGCCGCCGGCGCGCGGGAGACTCGCATGACGGATCTGTCGAACGGTATCGAACACACGCAGCGCGCGGCCCTCGCGCGCGTCGATGCGGACCCGGAAGAAACCGCCGAATGGCTCGACGCGCTCGACGCGGTGGTCGCGCACGTCGGCCGCGACCGCGCGCAATACCTGTTCGACCGGCTCGCCGAGCATGCGCGTGCGACCGGCCTCGCATCGCCGCGCACGCCCGTCACGCGCTACCTGAACACGATTCCGCTCGCCGAACAGCCGCCGTATCCGGGCGACCTCGACCTCGAGGAACGGCTGTCGGCCGCGCTGCGCTGGAACGCGCTCGCGATGGTCGTGCGCGCGAACCGCGCATACGGCGAACTCGGCGGCCACATCGCAAGCTATGCGTCGGCGTCCGACCTGTTCGAAACCGGCTTCAACCATTTCTTCCGCGCCTCGTCGCCCGCGAGCGGCGACGCACCCGGCACGGCCGGCGGCGATCTCGTGTACTTCCAGCCGCATTCGTCGCCGGGCGTCTATGCGCGCGCGTATCTCGAAGGCTTCCTCACCGAGGATCACCTGAAGCATTACCGCCGCGAAATCGCCGGCCCGGGCCTGTGCTCGTATCCGCATCCGTGGCTGATGCCCGACTTCTGGCAATTCCCGACCGGCTCGATGGGCATCGGCCCGATCAACGCGATCTACCAGGCGCGCTTCATGCGGTACCTGCAGCATCGCGGCCTCGCGAACACCGCAGGCCGCACCGTGTGGGGCTTCTTCGGCGACGGCGAGATGGACGAACCCGAATCGCTCGGCGCGCTGTCGCTCGCCGCGCGCGAGGGGCTCGACAATCTCGTGTTCGTGATCAACTGCAACCTGCAGCGGCTCGACGGCCCGGTGCGCGGCAACGGCCGCGTGATCGACGAGCTCGAGGCGCAGTTCGAGGGCGCCGGCTGGAACGTGATCAAGGTGCTGTGGGGGTCCGATTGGGACCCGCTGTTCGCGCGCGATCATGCGGGCGCGCTCGCGCGCGCGTTCGCCGGCACCGTCGACGGACAATTCCAGACCTTCTCCGCGAACGACGGCGCGTACAACCGCGCGCGCTTCTTCAGCCAGGACCCCGCGCTCGAAGCGCTCGCCGCGCAGCTCACCGATGCGGAGATCGACCGCCTGCGCCGCGGCGGCCACGACGCGCGCAAGCTGCACGCCGCGTACGCGCGCGCGCTCGCGCACCGCGGCCAGCCGACCGTGATCCTCGCGAAGACGATGAAGGGTTACGGGATGGGCGCGGCCGGCCAGGGCCGGATGACGACCCATCAGCAGAAAAAGCTCGACGTCGACGATCTGAAGGCGTTCCGCGACCGCTTCCGGTTGCCGCTGTCGGACAGCGACGTCGAACAGTTGAAGTTTTACAAGCCAGCGGAAGACAGCCCGGAGATGCGTTACCTGCATGCTCGCCGGGCTGCCCTGGGAGGCTGTCTGCCCAGAAGGCGGAGAGCGGCATCGAAGGGGCTGACCGTCCCTTCGATGCCGGCCTGGGGAGCGTTCGCGCTGGACGCGGCCGGCCGCGAGATGTCGACGACGATGGCGCTCGTGCGCATGCTCGCCGCATTGATCAAGGATCGCGACCTCGGTTCGCACGTCGTGCCGATCGTGGCCGACGAAGCGCGCACGTTCGGCATGGCCAGCCTGTTCCGGCAGGTCGGCATCTACTCGCCGCTCGGCCAGCGCTACGAGCCGGAAGACCTCGGTTCGATGCTCTATTACCGCGAGGACACGCGCGGCCAGATCCTCGAGGAAGGCATTTCGGAAGCGGGCGCGATCTCGTCGTGGATCGCCGCCGCGACGTCGTACAGCGTGCACGACCTGCCGATGCTGCCGTTCTACATCTACTACTCGATGTTCGGCTTCCAGCGCATCGGCGACCTGATCTGGGCCGCCGCCGACCAGCGCTCGCGCGGTTTCCTGATCGGCGCGACGTCCGGGCGCACGACGCTCGGCGGCGAGGGGTTGCAGCACCAGGACGGCAGCAGCCACCTCGCCGCGTCGACGATTCCGAACTGCCGTGCGTACGATCCGGCGTTCGCGTACGAAGTCGCGACGATCGTCGATGCGGGCATGCGCGAGATGGTCGAGCAGCAGCGCGACGTGTTCTATTACGTGACGGTCATGAACGAGAACTACGCGCAGCCGTCAATGCCGGCCGGCGATCCGCACGCGCTGCGCGAAGGCATCCTGAAGGGCATCCATCCGCTGCCGTCGGATGCGGATGCAAATGCGCTCGCGCGCGTGCAATTGCTCGGCTCGGGCGCGATCCTCGGCGAAGTGCTCGCCGCGCAGCGGATGCTGAAGGACGACTGGGGTATCGATGCGGCCGTGTGGAGCGTCACGAGCTTCAGTGAACTGCAGCGTGACGGGATGGAGGCCGAGCGGCGCGCGCGGCTCGACGACGACGCGCACTCGACACCGTACGTCACCGCCGCGCTCGCCGCGACGCGCGGGCCCGTGATCGCCGCGACCGACTACGTGCGCGCGGTGCCCGAACTGATCCGCGCATACGTGCCGCGCCGCTACGTGACGCTGGGCACCGACGGGTTCGGGCGCAGCGATACGCGCGACGCGCTGCGCGCGTTCTTCGAGGTCGACCGCGCGAGCATCGTGCTCGCCGCGCTGAAGGCGCTGGCGGATGACGGAGCACTCGATGCGACTATCGTGCGCGACGCACGCGAGCGTCTCGGCAAGTCCGCGCAGCCAGGCGTCGCGCCGTGGCAGCGCTGATCGGGCGACGCGACTGCTCAGCAGCCGACGACTGTTCGTCGATCCGCGCAATACAACCGATTAGCCGAAGAGGCGGGGATCCAGCACGAACGCTTCTTTGCTAATCACTTTCACACTCGAAGCAAAATCCGCATGCAGAGGGTTCAGCAGCAAGTTGAAGTCGGTCGGGCAGACGACCGACGGTACGCGCATCGCCAACTGCTCGCCCGCTTCGAGCCAGACCTGCCCGATCCGGGCGGTCGACTCCGGATCCTGCGACAGTACCGCCCAATCGTCCGGCAGGTCCGGCTGGTACGCGTTGTCATGGACAGTGTCGGGCACTTCCAGCGTCACTAAAAAAAATCCGCCAGCGGGAAGCAAGCCGGACATATGGACGAGCGCCTCGAGCAACGACGTCGACGCATGGCAGCAGGTGTAAAGCACACGCATGCCGCGAGGATTCCAGCGGCCACCTGCGATCGCCGCGCCGTTCCCGCTCAGGTCGTCGGCGAGGTAGTGCCCCTTTCGTTCTTTCGCGAGACGATACAACTTCACGCCCCGACCCCGAACTGGGCACGGTTCAGAATGTCGCGCACCCGGTCGTAGCCAGGCTGTACATCGAGCACTTCGAGCGGCTTCAAACCGTCGAGCTCCGCGTTCGCCCGGCTCATCCACGCCGCTGCGCGCTCGCTGTCCTCGAACAGATCGGTGGCGAGATCCAGCACATAGAGCACGCGCGCAACGCGATCGGACTCGCCTTGCGACAACCGGTCGTGTTTGGCGATTTTCCGCAGAATGGTCGAGCTGGGAAGGCTCAGCGCGCTCAAGAGGGACTGAACCGGCACGCTAAGCAACTCGCGCGCGACGCGCTCGATGATGCCCGCGTCGAAACCGTCCGCGATCGCGCGTCGCTGCAACATCGGCGCCATGCGGCGAAAGGTGTCGAAATCGCCCTTGCCGGCGCCCAAACCGTTCGAGCCGCCTGCCGGCGTCGCGGCACGGGACGCGGCAGCCCGCTTGGCAGGTTGACGGGCCGCAGGTGTGGTTGCAGTCATGGCGACTCCCGAATGGGTTAATTTAAACTCTCATTGTATACAACCAAACGGGAATTTTCAATCGACCAAACGGCATAGCCTTGACCAACGGGAATCGACGGCGCTCCGCGCTACACCGGCAACGCGTGCGTCGACAGGATCTCCTTGAGCACCATGAACGAGCGCACCTGCCGTACGCCGGGCAGGTAGAGCAGTTGCTCCGCGTGCAGCCGGTTGAAGCTTTCGTTGTCGCGTGTGCGCACCAGCATGAAATAGTCGAACTCGCCGGTCACGACGTGGCATTCGACGCATCCCGACACCTTCTGCGCGGCCTTCTCGAACGCGGCGAACGCTTCCGGCGTCGAGCGGTCGAGCACGAAGCCGATCACGACCAGCATGCCGGCCCCGAGCGGCTTCGGGTCGAGCAGCGCGACGATCCCGCGAATCATTCCCGTCTCCTTGAGCCGCTCGACGCGCCGCAGGCACGCCGGCGCGCTCAGCTTCACCTTCGCGGCGAGGCTCACGTTCGAGATCGACGCGTCCTGCTGAAGCTGCCTGAGGATCGCGCGATCGATGCGATCGAGCGCGGGTGCGGCATCGGCCGGCGTCGCCGGTCTTCCACTTAATTTCATTGCGTCTTCCTCGATTTTTTTGAACTCGAATTGCTTGATTAACGCTCGATTCGTTATCAACGTAGGCCGATGATATTTATTTCGCAAGCTCATTTCTCGCGTGCTTGCCTATCATTTTTCCATCGGTAGACGGCGTGCCGGCCGCTCCCGAGCGCACCGATGCCTGCGCCAACCCCGCCTTTCCGGAGACAAAAGTCGATGAACCTGCAACGCTTCCCCCGTTATCCGCTGACGTTCGGCCCCACGCCCATCCAGCCGCTCAAGCGCCTGAGCGCGCACCTCGGCGGCAAGGTCGAGCTGTATGCGAAGCGCGAGGACTGCAACAGCGGCCTCGCGTTCGGCGGCAACAAGACCCGCAAGCTCGAATACCTGATCCCCGACGCGCTCGCGCAGGGTGCGGACACGCTCGTGTCGATCGGCGGCGTCCAGTCGAACCAGACGCGTCAGGTCGCGGCCGTCGCCGCGCATCTCGGGATGAAATGCGTGCTCGTGCAGGAGCACTGGGTCAACTATGAAGACCCCGTGTACGACCGGGTCGGCAACATCCAGTTGTCGCGCATGATGGGTGCCGACGTCCGGCTCGTTGCCGACGGCTTCGACATCGGCATCCGCCGTAGTTGGGAAGAGGCGATGGAAAGCGTGCGGCAGGCGGGCGGCAAGCCGTATCCGATCCCGGCCGGCTGCTCCGAGCATCCGCTCGGCGGGCTCGGGTTCGTCGGCTTCGCCGAGGAGGTACGGCAGCAGGAAGCCGAACTCGGGTTCAAGTTCGACTACATCGTCGTGTGCTCGGTGACGGGCAGCACGCAGGCGGGCATGGTCGTCGGCTTCGCGGCAGACGGGCGCGCGGATCGCGTGATCGGGATCGACGCATCCGCGACGCCGGAGAAGACGCATGCGCAGATCACGCGCATCGCGCGGCACACGGCCGAGATCGTCGAACTCGGACGCCGCATCGACGAACAGGACGTCGTGCTCGACACGCGTTATGCGGGCCCCGAATATGGGCTGCCGAACGACGGCACGCTCGAGGCGATTCGGCTGTGCGCGCGGCTCGAAGGCGTGCTGACCGATCCCGTGTACGAAGGCAAATCGATGCACGGGATGATCGACAAGGTGCGGCGCGGGGAATTCGAGCCGGGGTCGAAGGTGCTGTATGCGCATCTCGGCGGGGTGCCGGCGTTGAGCGCATATGCGGAGATTTTCCGACAGGGGTGATGCGGGCCGGGCGGAGGCGCGGCGTGCACCGGCGTCACGCCTCCGTCGAACCGGCACGGCATCCGCCCGGTTCGGCTCCGCTCATCGGGCCGTCTCACGCAGTGCCTTCATCTCGATGTCGCCGTAATATAGCGTTCGCTCGGTCACATCGGACGGGCGGGTCTTCCACCACCATTTGTAGAGGCCGAGCTTGAAGTAAGCGTCGCGATCGTTCGGATACGCGTTCGGTACGCCCGGAACATGCACGACGCGTTCGCCGTTCCGGAAAACATCGGTCAGCGCGTCGACGCCTTGATCGTCCGGTCGATACCGCAGCACCCACCAGACCCGTTTCCCGCGATCCGCCGACGGGTCGCCGAACGCAATGGATCGGCTCGGCATGCCCGGCGCGCCGCGCACATCGACTTCGTACTTCCCGTTACTCAGCAGCAACGCAAACGGCGGTGATCCATCGCTGCCGCCCTGATGCAACTGCGCGATGAGTTCCGGCTGTCTGGAATCGAACCGGTAGTCGGCGGGAATGACCGTCGACCAGCGCACCTCGTAGTCGCGACCGTTGACGAAGCGAAACACCGGAGAGAAGCCGATCTCGGAACGTGGCGTGCCGCTCGCCACGCTGCTGAAGTCCTGCGAGCGATTCATCGTCACCCTCAACAGCGTGCCGTGAATACCGGAAATTTCGGCGGTGGTGATGTTCTGCACCACCGGCTCCTGCAAACGAAGCCGCGAATCGATGCCGCGCGCCCAGTCCGACCGATAAAAGCGCGCATCGTCATGCTTGCCGCCTTCCGGGCCCGCGTGGCAAATCGATGCGACGAGCACGCATGCGGCAACGACGAATCT
Organism: Burkholderia pyrrocinia; assembly: GCF_018417535.1. Classification (NCBI taxonomy): domain Bacteria; kingdom Pseudomonadati; phylum Pseudomonadota; class Betaproteobacteria; order Burkholderiales; family Burkholderiaceae; genus Burkholderia; species Burkholderia pyrrocinia. The sequence continues at coordinate 1,888,017 of NZ_CP070978.1, forward strand.
ACCGCGCATTCCGCTCTCCTTTGCGCCGAAACAACCGCGACACATACGCGCGCGCCAGCATCGCCAGGAAGCGGCTGTTGGTCGACAGATAGCGTTTCCACATCCGCCCCGGCTCCTGGATCACGCGAAACGCCCACTCCAGCCCGCTGCGCTGCATCCACAGCGGCGCCCGCTTCACCTTCCCCGCCACCACGTCGAACGTCCCGCCCACACCCATCACGAAATCGACGCCCAACTGCGATTTCCAGCGATTGATGAAGTTTTCCTTGCGCGGCGACGTAATCGCGACGAACAGCAGCCGCGCACCCGACCGGCGGATGTCGTCCACGACCGCCTGTTCGTCGTCCCAGAAATAGCCGTGGTGATATCCGGCGACCGGCAGCCGCGGATAGCATGCCGCCGTCACCGCGACGACCCGCTCGACGACCTCCGGCGTCGCGCCGAGCAGATAGACCGGCAGCCCTTTCGCTTCGGCCAGCGCCAGCAGCCGATCGAACAGATCCACGCCCGCGACGCGCTCCGGCACCGGGATGCCGAGCATCCGCGCGCCCCAGACGACGCCCATGCCGTCGACGGTGACGATGTCGCATTCTCGGACCGACGCGGCGAGTTCCGGATCGCGCTGGAGATTGACGATCTTCGCGACGTTGACGACGACGTGCTGCGTGAATTGCCGTTTCTCGACTCTCGCGCCGATCCAGTCCACCGTATCGTTCATCGACATCAGATGGATCGGGCATGAAAAGAATTCAACGCGGTTCATTGCATGGCCTCGCCATCATTTTTTTTGACATCCGGAATATCGTCGGCAAATCGCGACGACCGGTGCAGCAACGTGTACAGCTCCTTCAACTTCGCCGACACATCGGCGGAGAAGTAACCGAGCGCCGCAAGCTTCTCGCGCCCGTTGGATCGCGCGCCGGCCTTCAACACATCGGCTAGCTCGTTCGTGAGACGGCCGGCGTCGTGGTCGAACACCACCATGCCCGGCGACACGCCGTCGAGCAGTTGCCGCACGTTGCCGACATCGACCGATACGACCGGCAGATTGAGCGCCATCGCTTCCTTGACCGATTGCGGCGACCCTTCCCGGGTCGACGTCATCAGCAGGCACGCGGCACGCGCCAGCAGGTCGCGCACCTCGCCGCGATCGAGACCGTCGATATGCCGCTCCTGCACCCGGATGCCGTGCTGTTCCGCAAGCTGTCGCAGCACCAGCGAAAACAGCGGATAGTTCTTCTCCGGACGCTTCGGCGACGACGGGAAGACAACGATCGGCACGGCGGATTTCATGAGCGCATCGTCGCGATCCTCGGCGAAGACCGTCTCATTGACAGCACACGGAATCGTCACGCAGCGGCGGCGCAGCCGGATCAGACACGATGAAATTTCCGCACTCACGCCGATGCACGCATGCGCGAAGCACGCCATCGATTTCGACACCGCGCGCATCCAGAGCGGACCCAGGATGTCCGTACCGTGGAACGTGACGACAACCCGCGCTTTCGTGAACAGCCGGACCAGCGGTGCGGAACACGCGCTCAGGCCGAAGTGGTAATGCACGACGTCGTACCGGCCCGCCCGAGCGGTCTTCCAGACCTGCCAGATCGAGCGCAGGTATTCGCGCTTGTCGCGATACCCCTCGATGACGAGCACATCGACCGTGCAGCCGCCGGAACGCCGCAGCGCCTCGACCTGCTCGGTCACGAACACGCCTTGCCAGGGGCTCGCGCGGTTGCTGCCGAGATACATGTTCGTAACGACGAGAATTTTCATGAGCGAACCTCCACCGCCCCGCCGCGATGCGCCGGGCCGACGCGCGGCCGCCCCCACGAGAACGCATACATCGCCAGCAGCGCGGAAAATACGTAAGACGGCGACACAAATGCCATCGAGAAGATGTTGTCGAAGCAGAACGCGCCGACGATGTAGAACCAGACAGCCGGCTTGCGCCGCCCTTGCCCGTATCCCAGCACGAACACCAGCCACGCGAGCGCGCCGAACGCGCCCATCTCGACGAACAGGTGCGGGTAGAACGTGTCGGTGGTCTTCAACAGCCCGCCGAGTCCGTACCAGTCGAAGTGATAGAGCGGGTAGAGCGGCGACGAGAACTTCACCGATGCCGGGCCGCCGAAGCTGCCCAGCCCTTCGCCGAGCAGATTGCCGTTGCGGATCGACTCGAACATCACGCGATAGGATTCGGCGCGCGCCGAATTGCCCGCGACGACGTAGAACAGGATCTTCGCCATGCCGACCTTCAACAGCGAATCCAGCACGCCCATCGCCATCAGCACGAGCATCGTGCCCGCGATGCCGGCGGCAGCCAGCCACGCGCGCACGTCCCTGACGTTCCTCACGAACGGATAGAGCGCCAGCGCCGCGAACAGCTTGAACGAGAAGCCTAGCAACGCGAAGAACAGGAAACCCCACGACGCGATCGCCGCGCGACGGCCGGACCAGTACCAGCGGCACAGCAGAAACGCGCAGAGATTGATGAAGCTGAACTCCGAAAAGAATCCCATCCACCCCTGCGCACGCAGGAACAATCCCGAGTCGATCCTCACCGGCATGAACAGCGGCAGCCCGGTCGCATACGACACGTAGAAATACAGCTGGAACAGGTCGTTGCTCACGACCACGCCGATGAACGTCCTGACCAGCACGTCGAGCCGGTCGCGGTACGGGAAGATCGCCACCGTGATCGCGACCGGAAACAGGAAGCGGACGAGTTCCTCGATCCCCGCCTGGAGGTTGAACGACAGCAGCATCCCGATGCAGAGCGACACGGCGACGGGGAGCGCGACGACGGCCAGCCGGTGAAAGCGCGGGCGCAGCAGGATCGCCGCGAACACGAGGCCGAACGCGCCCATCTTGACGACCTGCGAACGATCGTCGTCGAGCGTGAGCAGCGTGTCGCTGACGCAGAAGACGAAGTAAGCGAGCGCCAGCAGTCCGGCGCCCAGGTCGGCTACGCGCGATCGACGATGCGGCACGATCGCCGGGAATCGAGCGGCCGCATTCATGGACGCGCTCCCGACGCCGCCGACATCGCATTCATATCGACAACGTCCGACGCCCCGATCGATTCCGCATAGGCCGCGCATACCCGCCGTGCATGCGTCACGACGATCGCGTTCCGGATCAGCGTCACGACCACCGCGGACGCCAGCATGCAGAAGAACCCGATTTCGCCGCCGATGGCGACGCAGCCGCCGAGCAATGCGACGAACAGCGCCGATGTAACGATGTTGATCCGCGCGGTGACCGCGCTCTGCTCGAACGCCATCATCACGTTGCTGCCGACGACGCCAAGCACGCCGGCCGCGCACTGGATCGCCAGCAGCACGCCGCCCGCGAGCACCACGTACACGCCGTTGCCGTCGAACCCGTAGCGCCAGGTCAGCCCCGCCACCATCGCCAGGTTCGCGACAAGTACGACCAGATTCGACAGGTCGATATTGCGCCGCATCGCGCCCAGCGTCGCATCGAGCGGCGCCTTGTCCTTCTTCCGCTTCACGAGGTCCGGCAATTGCGCGATCGAAATGGCGCGCGGCAGCAGGTTGCCGATCGCGGTCACCGAAGAAAACAACGACAGCATCCCCGCGAACGACGCACCGCACATTGCCTTCGCCGCCGGTACGGTCACCAGCGCGATGCCGCCGGACAGGAAATTGGTCAGCCCGAACTGCAGCCCCTTCACGTCGATGCGCATCGAGAACGCGCGACGATCGGGCGCGCCGATCGCGGCGAACATCGCGACGGCCACCACGACCAGCGCAACGGCCAGGCACAGCGACGCGGAATAGCCGTGGCGCGTGCCGATCCACAGCATCGCGCACGAGCCCGCGATCAGCAGGCAGTCGAACGCGATCGCGATCCGGTAGCGGCGATACGACACGAAGAAATGTCGCGCAAGCTGATACACGGTCCAGCCCCACATCAGCGCGACCACGCCGCCGAGATCGAACGCGACGAGGCCTGTCGCGGACACCAGCACGCATGCGAGCGTGGCGGCCACGGCGGTCCATCCCGCCATCGACACGAGCGAGTAAAACGCGCCACGCGCCGCCTGCTTCCCGTCGCTCGCCGGTACGCGTACCAGAATCAGCGTCGCCCAGCCGATGGCCGTGAAGAAACCCATCATCTGTGCAATCGCCAGGTTGGACGCCGCATGCCCGAGCTCGTCCAGCGAATAGATCCGCTGGACGACCCAGAACGTCAGCACGCGATAGAGGCCGGGCGCGCCGGTACAGACAAGCGCCTCAAGACGGCCCAGCAGCTTTTTGGCGTCGGCATTTCGCAGCATGACTTTTGCGCGCCCGCCCGTTACCCGTGCGCCAGCACGCCGCGCGTGTCGATCACGACCTTGGTCTGCAGCCGCACCGGGTCCATGCGCCGGAACGGCGCGTGATCGACGAGGATCACGATCACGTCGGCTTCGGCCAGCGCGGTGTTCAGACCGCACAGCCGGGCCTTTGCTTCGAGCGATACCGGCAGCGCGGCGATGTTGGGTTCGACGACCAGCAGCGTCGCACCGGCGTTCTGCGCCAGCGCTTCGACGATCTCCATCGCCGGGCTCTCGCGCAGATCGTCGATATCCGCCTTGAACGCGAGCCCGAGACACGCGATCACCGGCTCGCGGAACCGGCTCGCCGCCTGCCGCACGCGCTCGTAGACGAAATGCGGCTTGTCGTCGTTCACGTTGCGCGCGGTGCGGATCAAACGCGCGTGCTCCGGCGCGGAATCGACGATGAACCAGGGATCGACCGCGATGCAATGGCCACCCACGCCCGGCCCCGGCTGCAGCACGCTGACGCGCGGATGGCGGTTCGCCAGCCGGATCAGTTCCCACACGTTGATGTCCAGTTGGTCGCAAATCACCGACAGCTCGTTCGCGAACGCGATGTTCACGTCGCGAAACGCGTTCTCGGTCAGCTTGCACATTTCGGCCGTGCGCGCATCGGTCAGGATGCACTCGCCGCGCACGAACACCTCGTACAGCTCCTGCGCACGCGTGCCGCATCTGCGCGTCATTCCGCCGATCACGCGGTCGTTCTCCACCAGTTCGCGCACGACATGGCCCGGCAGCACGCGCTCGGGGCAATGCGCGATACGGATGTCCGAGCGCTCGCCGGCCTGTTGCGGAAAGGTCAGGTCCGGGCGTTGCGTCGCAAGCCACGCGGCAATTTTTTCGGTCGCGCCAACCGGCGAAGTCGACTCCAGCACCACCAGGTCGCCCTTCTTCAGCACCGGCGCGATCGACCGGCATGCGGCCTCGATATAGGTCAGGTCCGGCTTGTTGCCCTCGGCAAACGGTGTAGGCACCGCGATCAGGAACGCATCGGCCGGCTCGGGCGTTGCCGTCGCGCGCAGGTAGCCTTGCGTCACGGCGGCATGCACGAGCATGTCCAGTTCGGGCTCGACGATATGGATCTCGCCGCGATTGATCGTGTCGACCGCATGCTGCGACACGTCGACGCCGACCACGCTTTTACGGCGCGCGGCAAAGGCCGCCGCGGTGGGCAGGCCGATATAGCCCAGCCCGATGACGGAAACGGTTTCGAATGACATGAATGAGGTTCTCCAGACTTCGGGGGATTCAGCAGGGCGAGCCGGCCAGGTATGCCGGCCCCTGCGTCAAGATCGGCGGCGAGACCAGCAGATCCGCAATCCGAGCACTCGCACGGCCGTCGCCATACGGGTTGTGCGCGCGGCTCATCGCGCGATAGGCGCCGCCGTCTTCCCACAGCTCGACCACCGCGCCGACCAGCCGCTCGACTTCGGTGCCGACCAGCCGGACCGTGCCGGCCGCGACGGCTTCCGGCCGCTCGGTGGTGTCGCGCATCACGAGCACCGGCTTGCCGAGCGACGGCGCCTCTTCCTGGATCCCGCCGGAGTCGGTCAGGATCAGCCACGCGCGGCTCATCAGATAGACGAACGGCAAGTACTCCTGCGGCTCGATCAGCACGACGTTGCCGATGTCGCCGAGCAGCCGCGTGACGGGTTCGCGCACGTTCGGATTCAGGTGCATCGGGTAGACGATGCGGCACGCCGGATAGCGCTTCGCGATGGTCGCGATCGCTTCGCAGATCTGCTCGAATCCGCGGCCGAAGTTCTCGCGGCGGTGGCCGGTCACGAGGATCATGCGCCGCGCGTCGTCGACGAACGGAAACCGCTCGCGCATCTGCTGCACCAGCGCCCGGTCGTGCTCGAGGCGCGCGGTGATCGTCAGCAATGCGTCGATCACGGTGTTGCCGGTCACGTGCACGCGGTCGGCTTCGACGCCTTCGGCCAGCAGGTTCGCCCGTGACGTTTCGGTGGGTGCGAAGTGATGCAGCGCGAGCGCGCCCGTCACCTTCCGGTTCGCCTCTTCCGGCCACGGTGAATACAGGTTGCCGGTGCGCAGCCCGGCTTCCACGTGACCGACCGGAATGCGCCGGTAGTACGCCGCGAGCGTCGCGCCGAGCGTCGTGGTCGTATCGCCGTGCACGAGCACGAGATCGGGCCGGAACGATTCCAGCACCGGGTCGAGCGCATTGAGGATGTGCCCGGTCAGGCTGCCGAGCGTCTGCCCGGTGCGCATCAGGTCGAGATCGAAATCCGGCACGATGCCGAACAGGTCGAGCACCTGGTCGAGCATCTGGCGATGCTGGGCCGTCACGCAGACGCCGCAGCGCACGCCTTCGCGGGCCCGCAGCGCGCGGACGAGCGGCGCCATCTTGATGGCTTCCGGGCGGGTGCCGAACGTAACGAGGATGTTTTCGTGGTGATGGGTCATCGGAATCTCCGTCGGCGGATCACGTGCGATCCGCAGCGGTTTGCGAATCGGCGTCGTCATACCCGTACGCGCCGTAGTTGCCGTACCGAGCGGAGCGCAGCCCCGGCCGGAAGCCGTTGAACACGACCGCGGTCGCGCGCGCGCCGGCGCGTTCGATCCGCTTCGCCGCTTCGAGCAGTTCGCCCGAGGTCGTCACGCCGGCACGCGCCGCGAGCAGGATCGTGTCCGCATGCGCGGCCAGGACGACGGCGTCCGTCACCGGCAACAGCGGCGGTGCGTCGAGCAGCACGACGTCGTAATCGCGTGCAACGTGCGTCAGCAACGCCGGCAGACGATCGGACGACAGCAGTTCGACGGGCCGGTCGGCATGCGGGCCGGCCGGCAGCAGGTCGACGTTCGGCGCGACGTCGCGCACGATGGCGTCGGCGGCGGCCACGCCGCCGCGAAGGACGGTCGACAGGCCGATCTCCGGCCGCATGCCGAAGCGCCTGGCCAGCTCGCCACGACGCAGGTCGCCGTCGATCAGCAACACACGCTGGTTCGACTGTCCGAGCAGCGCGGCCACGTTAACCGACACGAACGATTTCCCGACACCTGCGGACGGTCCCGTGATCAGCACGCGGTTGCCGTCGGGCCAGTCCGTCAACTGGAACCGCAGCGCCGTGCACAGGCTCCGCAGCGCCTCGACCGCGGGTTCGTTCGGTCGCGCCAGCGCCAGGACCGTCGCTCCGTCTACCGCAGCGGCGCGCTGCGCGAGCCGGCGTTGCGCAACGCTGTGCGGAATCGTCGCCATCACGTTCAGGTTCGTGTCGCGCTCGATCTCCGCAGGATCGGTCACGGCGCCGAACAGCACCGCGCGGCCGACGACGGCGCACGTGCCGAGCACGAGCCCCATCAGGGCGGCAATCACCGTGACCAGCGCCTGCTTCGGCCGCACGGGCTCGTCCGGCACGATCGCGCGATCGATCACGCGCACGTTGCCGATCTTGCTCGCGGTCGCGAGGCGAAGCTGCTGGATGCTGTTCAGCAAGCCGACATAGATCTCCGTTTGCACGGTCACGTCGCGACGCAGGCGTACGACGTTCTGCTGCGCGTCGGGCAAGCGCCGGATCGTGTCGTTGATCGTCCCGATCCGGGCCTTGGCGGCGGCGATCTGCCGATCGACCGCCGCGCGCTCCGGGTGAGCCGGCGTCAGCGTCGACGCCAACGCCAGCCGCTTCTGTTCGAGTTCGAACAGCGACATCTGCGCGGCAGTCGATTGCGCCAGCATCGCCTTCGCCTGCTCGCTCAGATCCACGATTTCATGGCGGGCCTGATAGGCATTGAGGCGATCTTCGGCCGCACGCAACTGACGCTCCACGGTCGGGACCTGGTCGCCCAGGAACGCCAGCGATTTCTCGGCGGTAGCCGCCTTGCGGCTCGCGTTCTGCCGCACGTAGTTGTCGGCGATCGCGTTCAGCACGGCGGCCGCGCGCTCCGGATCATGGCTTTCGTACGACACGCCGATCACCCCGGACTGATCCTTGCCGCGGTTCGCTATCGTCAGTTTCTTCTGCAGTTCGGCGAGCACGACCTGCCTCGAATCCGCCTTCACGACGAACTGCGCGCCCGCTTCGGCTTCGATGCCGGCCACCTGCAGCGTCACGTCGCCGGCGGCCGTCTTCACGCGCAGCGGCTCGCCGATCGCGCCGTCCACATCGCGCTCGAGATCGCCGCCGGCCAGGCGATAGCGCCCGTCGCCCAGCGACGTGACGATGAATGTGTGTTTCTGGAAGCCGCGCGGCACGTCGAATGCCGGAACATCGATGCGCTCGTTGCCCCAGACGAACCCGCCGATCCCGAACAGGCCGGGCGTCGACAGCCCGCGATTGAAGTGCGCGACGGCGGAGCCGATCACGGGCACGCGGCGCGGACGCGCTTCGATGTGCAGACGCTGACCGTCGACGACCGGTTCGGTCACGAGCCGCGAGCGCAGGATTTCCATCTCGCCGTCGTCGGTCGACTTCACGTCGAACAGCGCGCCGAGGCCGCCGACCAGCCCGCCCTCCGCCATGCTGCGCAGGTCCGAGCCGCCGCTTTCCACCTGCACGGCAATGTCTGCCTTGTAGACCGGCTTCGCGACGAACGCATAGCCGGCGCCGAGCGCGGCACACGCCACCGTGACCGCGACGATGCGGCCTGCATGCCGGATCAGCACGTCGAGGATGCCGCGCACGTCGAGTTCATCGGCGTCGCGTAAATGGGATTGGCGTGGATTCGATGCGTTCATTTGAGGCTCACTGCAAGTGTTCCGGCGCATCCGCGCCGGTATCCGGATGCTGCTGCAGGTTCGGTTCGAAGGTGGCGATCCGCGCGGCCCAATCGGCAACGCCGTGCTCGATCAGCTTCGTCGCGTAGTCGTAGGCGTAGCGGCTTCGGCGGTACGGATCAGGAACGTCGATCCGGTAGCGCTCGGTCAGCCGATACACACGGCCGCGCGTCATCGGGAAGGTCCGCTCGATCAGTTCGCGATGCGCGACCTCCATCACCAGAATCAGGTCGGCCCACCGGCAGGCCCGGTCATCGACGCGTCGTGCCCGGTGCGCCGACAGGTCGAAGCCGCGCTCGATCAACAGCGCATTCATCACAGGGTCGGCCGGCGTCCCGCCGATCGCCGCGACGCCGGCCGACTCCACCGTGCGACCGGGCAGCACGCGCGACAACAGCGCCTGCGCGGCCGGGCTGCGGCATACGTTGCCGGTACACACCACCAGGATCCGTTTCATCATTTCGTGACGATCGCGGCCGTCAGGCCCGCGTTGATGGCCGGAAGCAGTTGCGCGAGCACGCGGCCGAAGCGCGCCAGCTTCGTGCTGTCGACGTACACGACGTCGCGCGGCTGCAGCTCGAACGCGTTGGCGAGCACCATCGACACCGGCGAGCTGCCATCCAGATGAAACACCTGCGCCTGCCGGTCCGCGCCGGCGCGAATCACGTAGGTTTGCTTCGGATCGGCCGTACCCTGGTTCACGCTGCCCGCTTGCGACAGCGCGTCGGCCAGCGTGAGCCGGCCGTTGCGCAGCGGCAGCGCCGTCGTCGGCTTGTTGACTTCACCCATCACGTACACGCCGAACTGATCGCGCGCGCCGACTTGCAGCAGGTCGCCGTTGCGCAGCACGATGCGCGACGGATCGACGCGCTCGCGAATCAGCCCCGGCAGGTCGACCGGATAGGCGGCACCGTCGCGCACGAGCGTCATGCGGCTCTGATCGGCGTCGGCCGTGAAGCCGCCCGCGCGCGTGACGGCTTCGAGCAACGTCATCGGCGTGTCGTTGAGCGGTTGCGCGCCCGGCGCACGCACTTCGCCGTCGATGTAGACGCGATTCGCGCGATACGACGCGACGCGCACCGTCAACTGCGGCGCGACGAACCACTTCGACAGCCGCGCGCGAAGCGCGGACTGGATCTCGCTCGTGCTCATGCCCGCGACATGCAGTTCGCCCACGTACGGAAAAGCCAGGTTGCCGGCCTGATCGACGACGAAGCCCGCCGGCGGATCGGCAGCGCGCACCTGTTGCGTGCCCGGGTTGCCCTGCGCCGCGGCCAGTTCGGGGTGATCCCACACGGAGATCTGCAGCACGTCGCCCGCGTCGATCGCGTATGGCGCCGGCGCCGCAAAGAGCGCCGCGCGCGTGCGTTCATCCTGTGTGCGCGCCTCGCGCCGCTGGGCCGCGATCAGCTCGCCGTCGATCGGCCCGATCGGCACAGGCGCCGCCGCTTCACGCGAAGCGGGCACGTTTTGCGGCTGGCCGGGCGATGCCGCAACGATGCGCTGCATCGACACCGTCAAGCCGCCTTCGTATGTCTGCGTCGCGATGCCACCATCCTGCGGCGCATCGTGCGCGAGGTTCATATGCATGCCCGGTTCGACCGCGCAAGCGGACAGCAGCACGACGGACAAGACCTTCATCGCCGCTCGCAATCGTTGCGCCCGCGAGCCGGGCCGTTTTCCAGTTTCCATTTCCGTTATCCAGACGACGTGCGTCGACGCGTCATTCAATAGGCATTGCGATGCGTGAATCCATACAGAACGGTCGCCGCCACGATTCGCATGTCCATCGCAAACGACCAGTTGTTCAGGTAGTAGAGATCGTGTTCGACCCGCTTCTGCATCTTCTCGATGCGATCCGTCTCGCCGCGATGCCCGTTCACCTGAGCCCAGCCGGTGATGCCCGGCTTGATCCGGTAGCGCTGGATATAGCCGTCGACAAGGTGCCGGTAGAAGCGGTCGTGCTCCACCGCATGCGGGCGTGGCCCGACCACCGACATGTCGCCTTTCAGCACGTTGAAGAACTGCGGGAGCTCGTCGAGGCTCGTGCGCCGCAGCAGCGCGCCGACCCGCGTGACGCGCGGGTCGCCTTGCGTCGCCTGCCGGACTTCGCCCGGCTCGCGCGTGTCACGCACGCGCATCGTCCGGAACTTGTAGATCGTGAAGATGCGCCCGTAAGCGCCCCTGCGTTGCTGCCGGAACAGCACCGGCCCCGGCGACGACAGCTTCACCGCCAGCGCAACGACAACCATCAGCGGTGCGATTCCGATCAACGCCAGGCCCGCGAACACGCGATCGAACATCGCCTTGCCCGCCAGCGCCCGCGCGGACAGCGGCGATGCGACGAGATCGAGCGCGTGACCACGAATCGCCCCGTTCGGATGAAGCGGCGTCATGCCGGTGAGGTCCGGCATGAAGCGGATGTCGACCAGATCCTCGGCGAACGCGCGGACGATCTCGCCGACACGATCGGCCTCGGACAACGGCAGCACGATCCAGATCTCCCCGACGTGTGCGCGACGCACGTACTCGACGAATTCGGCCAGGTCACGATGCACGGCCGGTTCTTCCGGCCCGATAGGCGACGAACCGGACATGTCGAAGATCGCGGCTATCTGGAACGGCCGCCCCGTTTCCAGCGCCTCACGACCAATGAGCGTCCGGCAACGTTCGCGATGCCCGACGAGCGCAACCGGTTTGCGCCGGGCATGCCGCGCCGCCGCGCAAACGCCGAGCCACCACCGCACGGCCTGCGACACGACGAGCGCGACCGCCGACAACGCGAACCAGCCGGCTAGCCAGTCGAGCGCGACCGGGAATTGCCGGTCGTGCGCCACGACGGAAATCGCGCCGACACACAACGCGACGGCCAGACAGGCCAGCGCGAGCCACACGCGACGCCATGACAGGCGGCGCTCGGGATCGCCGTACAGACCGACTAACGGAAACAGGACCAGCGCGCACACGATCGAAACGGCAATCAGCACGGCATCCGATCCGGCAGACAGCGAGCCGCCCAGCCAGCTTCTCGCGGCCCATGCGGTGACGACAAGCAGCGCGGCATCCAGCAACCTGAACCGTGAAGCTTTTCCGCGAACGGCGGGGGTGTATCTAGTTTGGTTGAACGATGGCATAACCCTGGGCGATCACCCGTCGCGATCGATTGGCGATGGAACGGCGGCGCATCTTCACGCAATGCACGCCACGCCGGCACGGATCGATTCCCGGACCGATGACCTATTTCATCCGTTGTTTAGTAATGCGAATCTGAATCGATTGACATGGGCCTTCAATCAAACATCACGGATCGTTAAATTTCGAACCCGGTTGACGTGGCCTAACAACTTCAACGAGACCGACGCCCTCCGCTTACCGCGGGCCCATCGCTTATCGAGACGATGTAAGACTGGATACTGCCACTACGATCTGGCGTTTTAAATCGGTCAAGTCCTAAACAAATTGATATAGAGACTTTTCTTGTCCTATTTACCAATGAGGCCCCTGCCTACATGGCAGATTGGTTGATGTCAAGTGATCAAACAAGCGGCGTGATGTGCATCGGGTCAATTCGCGACGCAGTGTGGACACACCGCCATCCCGCGAACACGATGACCGACGACCGCGACGTGTGCCGGCGTTGCGCCACTGCGCATGGACGACCGGTTTTCGCTGCGCGTCCTGACGAGCAACGCGCCCCAGCGCTACTTCCGCGCGTCGTCTCAGCTGCCGGCCGAACCGGTGTCGACGCGCATCGGTGTCGCCCATTCCGACATGACGTACCGGCTCGGCGGTGAATTCGAGGATCTCGACTGCAGCAAAAAGGCGAGCGTGTGCCGCGCGCGTCACGCTGCCGCTCGTGCGCATCCGTCGCGGCAGCGCCAGCGCTCGGTTCACGTGCGAGAACAAGACAGTCTGCTTTGAACGTGATCGAAATTTTGCCGCGAGATCGCGTACGGGGCGCGACCCGGGCGTAAACGAAACGCCGCCGGCAAGCCGGCGGCAAAAGATGCGTCCACGGCGGACGTGGCGCACCTGAGGCACTCGATTCAGTGAGCGCAGGTCATTCAGCCGTGAATGACCCGCGCGACGCTGCTGCGCCAGTGGCGCCCGCTCAGTTCTGCGTGAGCGGATTCAGTGTCGTGCACAGGAAGCCCGTGCAGTTCGTGGGCTTGAGATAGAACGACGCCATCACCGGGGTCGTCGTGCCGAGCGCGAGATCGCCCAGATACGCGGAGCCCTGCGCGCCGTAATTGTTCGACTGCTGGACGAAGCCGGCGCCGGTCGACTGGATCGCGGCCGACTGGTACGTGAATGTCGGCGACTGCGTCTGGTCCTTCACGTAGACCCACGCGACATTGATGGCGCCAGTCGGATTGGCAGGGCCGAATGACATCCCGCCCTTCACGCGATAACCCTTCGCGCCCTCGCTGTTGGCCTGCGCGATGAAGTCGTTGACGCCCGTTGGCGGTATCAGTGCATCGTACGTATAGGTCGAACCCGACGCATTGTTCTTCATGTACAGGTTCGCTTGCGCCGATCCCACCATCATCGGGCCGACAAACCAGTAGCCCGACTGGCCCTGGCCGTTCGCCTGGGTGACGAACGCGTCCTGGCTGGCCGGCAACGTCGCCGTCGCGTATGTGTACGTCGCCGACGAGCCGCCATCCTTGCGATACAGGTAGCCATACGCGAGCGGCCCTTCGTAGCGGTAACCGTTCGTCCCTTGCGTGCTGGCCTGGTTGAGGAAGGTCGCCCAGTCACCCGGCGCGGACTGCAGTTGATACGTGTAGGTCGGCGCGGTGCCGTCGTTCACGAAGATCGAGCGCGACCCGCCGTTCGACGCGTCATAGTAGTAGTCGCCCAGATAGCGGTAGCCCTTCGCGCCTTCGCTGTTGAGCAGCGTCAGGAAGCTCGGGCCGTCCGACGCCGGGGTCGTCGCCTCGTAGCGCCACGTCAGCGTGCTGCCGCCCGAACCGCCGCTACCGCCGCTGCCGTTGCCGCCGGAGCCCGTCGAGCCGGTGCCTCCGCTGCCGCCGTTGTTGCTCGAACCGGAGCCGCTGCCGGTCGACGGGTTGTCGTCGCCGCCACAGGCGGTCAGGGCCAGACAGGTCAGTGCGATCAATGCAACGGCTTTCATCGGAGTCACCTCGAAACGAACAGGACGAGCGAAGCCGGCGCGCGGACATTCACATGTCAGGAGAATCGGCCGGCGGCGCGCCGCCGGCCCGTGAACGTCAGTTGACCTGGAGCTGGCCACCGCGGCCGAGGCCGCCCTTGACGTCCTGCGCCTTGTAGCTGCGCAGTGCGACGACCATCTTGTTGTACGCGTCGATGAATGCGACGACCGTCGCCTTGCCTTCCGGCGTCGACGAGAAACCGGCAAGCGCACCGCCCACGCCGCCGCCGAAACCGCCCAGCGCCGCGCCGTAGTTGGTCGCCGTCGAGCTGCCTTCCGACGCCGCGATCTGCACGGCCGAACGCACGTCGAACAGCGTCAGCGTCACGACCGATGCCTTCGTCTGCAGATGCCCGGCCACCGCCGCCACCGCGCTGTTGCCGATCAGCCCGCCGATCATGCTGCCGATGCCGCCGATCGGCGAATCGTTGATGACGATCTGCGGTTCCATGTAGTAGTCGGCCGCGACACGCTGGCCCTTCTGCTGCTTCGAGCCCGCGCGGTATTCGCCCGAGCCGCGCTGCAGTTGCGTGATGCGCGACAGGCGCGCGTCGCTCTTCTGGTTGCCGATCGACGTGATCACGAAGCAGTTCGACTGCTGGACCGCCAGCCGCAGCAGCGGGTCGATGGTCGTCATCTTGGTCGCGCTGCCGAACGGGCCCCACCAGTCGGCATTGCGGCCGTCGTCCACGGCAATCGTGCCGAGCGGCGATGCGCAGCGCTGCAGCCCCGAATCGGCGCCGGCGCTCGCGCCGCCTGCCGCGGCGCCCGTCACGCCGGCGTTCTGGCCGCCGGGCGTCACCATGCCGCCGCAGCCCGCGACGGACGCGCCAAGCGCCGCGACCAGCGCACCTTGGGTAAGACGATGGGAAAGGATGGTCTTCATGTTGTTATCGATCGATAGAGTCGTTGTTCGGCTTATGTGTTCGTGCGAACTTCGATAAGCCCCCCGGGCATGGCGCGATGGTGGTCTCCCCGCTGCCGCCCCCGTTGCTTCCGGCCCGGTCAGTAGTACCAGTACGTCTGATTCCAGACGCCGTAGTACGGATAGCCCGAGTACCAGTAGCCGTAATAGACGTCACGCCATTGCGTGCGCCATTTCCAGTCTTCTTCGTCTTCCTTTTTGGCCTTGCGCGCGAGCTCGAGCAGTTGCTTCGATTCCTTGTCGCCGCGGCCGGCCGCGATCGACAGCCACTTGTCCGCTTCGCGCGGATCGGAGCCCATTTCCTCGAGGCCGAACAGGTAGAAGCTGCCGAGCGCCTTCTGCGCGTGCAGGTCGCCGCGCTCGGCGGCGTCGCGCATCCACTTGAGTGCCTGGTAGCTGTCCTGGCGCACGCCGTCGCCGCGGAAATAACGCAGGCCGAGGTCGTAGGCGGCCTTCGGCTGGGTCTTCGCGGCTTGCTTCAGCGCGACGATGCGCGGGTCTTCGCGATCTTCCGCATCGTCCTTTTTTTGGTAGGAGACCTGATCTTTAGGGCGATCGGAACAGCCGGTGTCGTCGCAGATCCGCACCGTGTTGCTGGTCACGGACGGATCCTGCGCGCACGCGGCCAACAGCAACAACAGCCCCGGTGCGAATAAACGGCGGTACATTTTGGTACTTTCCTCAAGTTTTATTTGCGCCGCAATTCTTCGAGCTTTTCACCCCCGTGAGCTCGCACCCGGCTGCGCGCGGCGCGGCGGATACCATCCGCCAACGCCGACACGCTATCCAAGGCTCTCTCAGGCTCTCTCTTCGAATCGTTCAGTCACTGCTTCATTGCCGACGCTTTTCGCTGTACCGACCGTGGCCGGCACCGATCTCCAAACATGACGCAACAAACAATAGTGACGTGGTGAGCAATAATAATGAAGAAAAATGGCATGTCAAGGTGATTCGCTTTTTCAAAGTTTGCGTGTCACGTCAGTTTTGATATGCTCTTCCTCGCCAAAACCCCTGGAGACCCCATCGAGATGTCCAACAGCGAGCAGGCCAACGTCGATCTCATCACCGCCAACAAGGTGCGCGACCTACTGAACCGGAACGGCATCCCGCCGCGCAGTCACAACACGACGATCGCGAACGTGCTCGGCCTCAGTTTCTCGGTCGTGACGCGCAAGATGAAAGGCCTGATCCCGTGGAACCTGTCGCAGTTGCAGGACATCGCGACGCACTTCGGCGTGCCGCCCGCGATCCTGCTCGACGACAAGGGCCCGCAGCCTGCCGCCGTCGAGATGATCGACGCGACGCTCGTGATCGAATCGCGGCGCTTCCGCTGCCGCGCCGCGATCTCGGCGAAAGCCAGCAGCCAGAGCGAAACGGATTTCGTCGCGCTGCAGTGGCAAGGCGAATGGATCGTTACAGAACGTCAACATGCGCGCGAGGGGCGCACGTATCCGGTCGACGTCATCGAGCTGCGCTCGACCCAGCCGAACGTGTATGCGGCGCGGATCGCCGTGGTGGACGATTCGCGGGACGTCGCCGAAACGGTATGTGAATATTTCATCGAAAAAGGCGTGAACGCGATCCCGTATTTCGACGGCGCGACGTTCCGCAAGGCGCTGGAGGTCGAGGATTTCGACGGCTACATCCTCGACTGGATGCTCGGCGACCAGACCGCCGCCGAGCTCGTGCGCGGCATCCGTTCGAGCGAAAATAGCGGCGCGCCGATCTTCCTGCTGACCGGCAAGATCTCGACCGGGGAAGCCAGCGAGGACGAGATCGCGCACATCGTGTCGCACTACAACGCGCGCTGCGAGGAAAAACCGGTGCGCCTGCCGATCCTGTTCGCCGAAGTGGCGCGCGAACTGAAGATCGCGCTGCCGGCCGCGGCCGCCGCGAGCTGAGAGCACAACGAAACACCACAACTGGACGACCGAGGGAAAGACATGCGAGTTTCGACCATCTGGGCCAAGAGCCTGCTGACGGCCTGCCTGCTCGGCATGGCCGCCGCGGCATGGGCCGCTTCGTCGTTTACGTTCACCGTCGACGGCAAGATCGCCAAGAGCAACCAGACCGGTAAGACGGAATACGTCTTTTCCGAACAAGCGCTGATGGCGCTGCCGCAGCATACGATCGTCACGTCGACGAGCTGGACGCCGAAGGCGACCTTCACCGGCCCACGCCTCTCCGACGTGCTGAAGACCGTCGGCGCGCACGGTACGCAGATCGAATTCCGCTGCATCGACGAATACACGTTCACGATTCCGGTGTCGGATGCGGACAAATACGGCGTGATCCTCGCGCGAACGATGAACGGCAAGGTGCTCGGCAACGACAACTACGGCCCGCTGTGGATCATGTATCCGCGTGACCAGTATCCCAACGAGCTGAAGACGCCGCTCGGCGAAGCCAAGTTCGCGTGGCAGATCATCGGCCTGACCGTGAAGTGAAATGACGCGGCGGCGATGGAAAAACAGAAAGATCATCCTGGTCCTCGGGTCGCTGTGGATCGCGGGATTCGCCGCATGGGCGTTCCTGCTGTGGGATCTCCTGGCGACATCGGTCAACGAGGGCGTGCTCGAAGGGCCGCGCGAAGGCGTGTTCTGGACCGCCGCGCAATACCGCAACGTCTTTACACGGTTCGACCGGCAACTGATCCTCTACGCGACGCACGAGGATGACGACTTCGATCGCGTGCAGATGCAGCTCGACAGCCTGTCGGTGTCGTTCGGGTTCCTGCAGCGGCCGTCCGAGGTATCCGAATACTGGTTGCGCATCCCGCGCGCGCGCAACGAGATCGACGCGCTCGGTGAATTCATGACGCGCCTGAAGCGCGACGTGCCGTTGCTGCGCGGTGCGCCGAAGAACGCGCAGCAGGTGATCGACGAGGTCAATGCGTACTGGCCGAAGGTGAACGGCCTCGCGAACTACTTTCGCGCGATCGAAATGGCGCAGCGCGATTTCACGTTCCATCAGTTGAAGGAAAAGCAGCGCGCGATCCTGATTCTCGGCACCATTCTCGGTGTGATCCTGTGCGCGCTGTTCCTGCTGCTGTTCTATACGATGCGCACGCGCGACGACCTGCTCGAACGGCAGGACGCAGCGCTCGACGCGGAGCGCAAGGCGTCGGATCGCGCGTTCGAGATGATCGAGGCGAAGAATGCGTTCCTCGGAATGGTCAGCCACGAGTTGCGCACGCCGCTGCAGGCGATCTGCGGGTCGATCGAGATCCTGCTCGCGCGCCCGCAATCCGACGCGAACCTGAAGACGATCCGGCGGCTGCAGAATTCCGCGCTGTCGCTCGAAGCGCTCGTCAAGGACCTGACCGACTACATCAAGCTGCGCTCGACCAAGCGCCTCGCCGAACTGGAAACGGTCGGCATGGCATCGCTGCTCGCCGAAGTGATCGAGCCGCTGCGCGAGAAGATTGCGGCCAAGCGCATCGCGGTCGCGCGGCAGGTCGAGCCGCACGCTCTCGCGATCCGCTCGGACCGCAAGCTGTTGCGGCAGGTGCTGTCGAACCTGATCGAAAATTCCGTCAAATACACGCTCGGCGGATCGATCAAGGTATCGATCACGCTCGCCGACGCGCCGGCCGGCCAGCAACTGACGATCGCCGTGCGCGACACGGGCGCCGGCATCGGGAAGCAGCACCTGTCGAAGATCTTCGAGCCGTTCTACCGCGCGAACGACGCGGTCGGGCTGCATGTGGACGGGATCGGCATGGGGCTCGCCGTCGTGCGCGAAATCGTCACGACGCTGCGCGGACATGTGGATGTGCGCAGCGTGGTCGGCGAAGGTAGCGAATTTGTCGTGACGCTGCCCGTCGACGTGCCCAACTTCGTCGAGTCCGCCAGCGAAGCGCCCGCGTGGCCGGCCGCCGCCGCGCATCGCGACCGGCGCGCGCTGGTCGTCGACGACAACGACAATGCCCGCGAAACGCTTGGCGCGATGCTGTCGGCGCTCGGCATCGACGCCGATCTGTGCGGCACCGGCCAGGAAGGCGTCGCGCGCTTCGGCGCGGGCCGCTACGACATCGTGGTACTGGATCTCGAACTGCCGGACCTGAGCGGCTTCGAGGTCGCGCGGCGCATTCGCGCGGTCGCGCAACCCGACGACGGCCGCCATCCGGCGATCCTCGGCGTCAGCGCGTATGAATCGGCCGCGCTGCGCGAGAACAAGCAGGTGTTCGACGAATTCCTGCCGAAGCCCGTGCACCTGCGCGAACTCGGTGCCCTCGTCGAGAAGCTGCTCGGCTGAATCGATATGCCGCGTGCAACCGCGCGCGGCATCGCGTGCCGGCGCTGCGTCACGCGTTCTCGCTCACCTTCCCGCTTACTCGCCGATCAGGTGCAGCACGATGTCGCGCCGGTGCGCCGCGCGGCGATGCTCGAACAGGTAGATCCCCTGCCAGGTGCCGAGCACCATGCGTCCATGCTCGACCGGAATCGACAGTTGCACCTGCGTAAGCGCCGTGCGCAAATGGGCCGGCATGTCGTCGGGGCCTTCGGTGTCGTGCTCGTAGCGGCTCTCGTCCTCCGGCGCGAGCGTCGCGAAGTAGCGTTCGAGATCGCGCCGCACCGATGGATCCGCATTCTCCTGGATCAGCAGCGACGCCGACGTATGCCGGCAGAACACGGTGAGCAGGCCTGTGCGGATCGACTGCTGGTCGACGAACGCGCGCACCTGCGGCGTGAATTCGACGAGGCCGCTGCCGCGCGCGTCGACGGCGACATGCGTGATGGCCTGTTGCATGGCCATGGCGTCAGGCCAGCGCGGCGAAGCCGTCGGCTTCGATCTGCCCGGCATCGGCGGGCCGCACGACGCGCGCGACCTCGACGCCGTCGCGCAGGAACACCAGCGTCGGCCACAGCTTGACGCGGAACGAGCGGCCGAGCGGGCGGCCCGGCCCGTCCTCGATCTTCAGGTGGCGCACGGCGGGATGCACGGCGAACGATTCGACGATCGCGGGCTGCGCGCCCGCGCAGATGCCGCACCAGTTCGCGCCGAATTCGATGACGGTCGCGCCGGCGAGTGCATCGACTTCAGCGCGCGTGGGCGCGTTGGCGGTATAGCGTTGCGGCGTGTCCATCGGGGCCCTCATATGCAATTCCGGAATGTGGTCGCGCGGCGCGGCGGCGCGCGGCCTGAGATTTCTTACTGTAGCGGAAAAGCCTGCGCGGCGCCGATACGCTCATGGCCGTTCGCGCGGCGCATGCTCGCGCCGTTGCCGCGGGTTGCAAGCGCTGCCTGGCGAGCAATTTCCGTGCGTCGCTGCAGCGCGCCGCCCTCCGGATGACACGACAAGAATCGGAGCGCCGCGCCGCCGCGACGGGGTCAGCATGCGGACTGATCCCTCAACGAAGCGAAGGCTCCGACCATGAACGCTCCGCATCGCGTCACCGAACCGAACATCCTCTATTTCGGCACGCCCGTCGTGCTGGTCAGCACGCTGAACCCGGATGGCGCAGCAAATCTCGCGCCGATCTCGTCCGCGTTCTGGCTTGGCTGGCGCGGCGTGATCGGGATCGCCGCCAGCTCGCAGACCACCCGCAACCTGATGCGTACCGGCGAATGCGTGCTGAACCTGCCGTCGACCGGGCAAGCACACGCGGTCAACCGGATCGCACGGACGACAGGCACGCATCCGGTGCCCGAATCGAAGCGAGCAAAAGGCTACGTGTACGAGCCGGACAAGTTCGGCACGGCGGGGCTGACGGAGACGCCATCGCAAACCGTGTCGCCGCCGCGCGCGCTCGAGTGCCCGATTCACCTGGAAGCGATCGTCGCGGCCACGCACGGCCTCGCCGATGAAACACCCGACCTGCGCGGCAAGATCACGCTGTTCGAGGTGTGCATCCAGCGCGTGCACGTGCATCCCGACCTGCTGATGGATAGTCATCAAGACCGCATCGATCCGGACAAATGGTCGCCGCTGATAATGAGCTTCCAGAAGTTCTACGGCCTCGCGCCGCATCAGGTGCACGCGTCGCGGCTCGCCGAGATTCCCGAGCGCGCGTACCGCAGCCCCGACATCGAGCGCTCGCGCGATGCGGGTGTGCAGGCCGACGCCGGGCGGTGTTGAAACGCGATGTCGCGGGCCGCGCCGGCCGGTGCACCGAAACCGATCGGATAAAATATGGCCGGCCACGCTCATTGGCCCATGACCGAACCGACGGAGTGTTTTCAGTGATTCAAGCTACCCCAGTATTCAAGGACAACCTCGCGCAATTGCCGGCCATCGACGGCATCGCGCGCATCGATCTCGTCGGCGCGAGCGGCGACGTGGTCGCCAGCATCGAAAACCAGCCCGGCAAACAGGGTTCGCTCGCGGTCTACCACTACCTGAAGCAGGCATTCGGCGCGCTCGACGCGAAGGCTGCCGAGCATGGCCTCGCGGTGTTCGCAGAGCATACCGCCGACGCACGCAACCGCCCTGGCGCGCACCCGAACGTCGATCGCTTGCTCGCGATCGTCGCGGGCGGCGAAGCGCTGCGCATCGACGTCGTCGCGAAGGGCTAAGCGACAGGCGGGGCAATGAGGCCGTGTATCGATGCGTGGCGTGTTCACGCAACGGTATTCGCTGCGCGGCCGCTTGCGTTTTCGTGCGCAAGCGCGGCTGCTTTCAATAACAGAAACGCGTCGTAGTTTGCGCGGCGGTTGTCGGAATGTTCGAGCAGCGCCGCCCCGCACGTCAGCAGCCGGCTCCGAACCGATGATCCACACACCGGACTATTTGCCCGCGTCGTGCGAGCCTGACCTGCCACCCGTCGACAGTCGTCCGAGTGCCAACCGAACGGTATCCTCGGTCGAATGCCAGATGCGCTGCAGTGCTTCCGGGCCGCCATCCTGCATCGCGTGTTCGGCCCGCGCGCATGCGTCGCTCGCATCGACATCGCCCGCCAGCGCGAAGCCGCCACGCATCGAATGCAGTTCGATGCGAAGCGTATCGGCGTCGCCGTGCGCGAGCGCGTCGCCGATCGCCGCGAGCGAATGCAGCGTCGCGTCGTGCAGCGTGCGCCGCACCTCGTCGGTCATCGCGGGCGCGACAGGCACTTGCCCGTGCGCCGGCACGGGCGACGTCGCGTCGCGTCCCGCATGCCGCCGCAACGCGGCGTCGAGTGTCTCGATCGACAGCGGCTTGAGCACGACCTCCGCCACGCCAACCTGTTCGCAGCGCCGGCGATCCTCGTCGGTCGCGTGTGCCGTCATCGCGATCACGGGCACGCGGGCGCCCTGCTCGCGCAAGAAATTCGCGAGCGCGAAGCCGTCGAGTTCCGGCATGCCGAGATCGGTCAGCACGACGTCGTACGGCTGCTCGAAGAAGGCGCGCATCGCCTCGATGCCGTTGGATACGATCGTGGCGTCGTAGCGCAGCGCGTCGAGCTGGTCGCGCAGCAACGCCCGGCTTGCCGGATGATCCTCGGCGACGAGCACGCGCAGCGGTTCGTCATCGTCTGCCTCCGCGTCTGCCTCTGCGCCCGCTTCGGATCCCGCCTCCGCTTCGTACCCGTGCGCGGTATTCGCGAACGTCCCGGGTTCCGGCGCATCGTCTCGCCAGCCGGACGGTGCTTCGGGCAACGGCAACTCAGCCACGAAAACCGTGCCTTCGCCAAGACGGCTGTCGACGCTCAGTTCGCCACGCATCAGCGTCACGATGCGCCGACACAGCGGCAGCCCGAGCCCCGTGCCGCCGAAGCGCCGGTAGATCGACGCATCGGTCTGGACATAGACGTCGAACAGGGTCGGCAGGCTGTCTTCAGGAATGCCGATGCCCGTATCGCGGACGGCGATTTCGACGCCACGGCCGGCCGGGCCCGCCGGTGCAAGCCGCACGTCGATCGTCACGCCGCCGCGCTTCGTAAACTTGATCGCATTGCTGACGAGGTTCGAGACCAGTTGCCGCAGCCGGGCCGAATCGCCCACGTAACCATCGACGAGATCCGGGGCAATGCGGCACGTCAGCGCCAGGTTTTTCGCGTCCGCGAGCGGGCGGAAGATCGCGGCCACGTCGTTCACGACACGACGCAGGTCGAACGGAATGCTTTCCAGCACCATCTGGTTCGACTCGGCCTTCGACAGGTCGAGCACGTCGTTGATCACGCGCAGCAGCGCATCGGACGACGACATGATCGTCCCGAGCCGGCGCCGCATCGGCGCCGCCATCTGTGCGCGCTCCATCAGCTCCAGGTTACCGATGATCGCGTTGAGCGGCGTGCGGATCTCGTGGCTCATCGTCGCGAGAAACGTCGACTTCGCCTTGTTCGCGAGCTCGGCGGCCTCGCGCGCGTCGCGCAGCATCTCTTCCGCCTGCTTGCGGGCCGTGATGTCGAGCAGCGTGCACAGCAGCACGTCGATCCCGCGATACCTGGTGCGCACGATGTGCGCGTCGAGATAGACGGTGCCGGATCCCGCGCGCTCGACGGCCAGCTCCCGCGTGACGCGCCCACGCGCGTTGCCGGCTGGCGCGCCGTCCCGGTACGCGCGCCACAAGCGCTTGCCGAGCGGCTCGCCCGACACGTCCCGCTCGTACGCGATCATCGCGTCGTTGCGCACGATCGCTTCGCCGTCGACGAACGACAGCAGCACGAGCCCGGCCGGCGCCGTGCGGATCAGCGTCCGGTTGAGCGCCTCGCTTTCGATCAGGCGAATCACCCGCCGATTCGCCGGACGCAGCGCGCGCTTGTCGAACATCACGATTGCAATCCACAGCAGCGCGATTGCGAAGAGCGCGGGCGCGACCGTCAAGCTCGCGCGCAAGGCTACGTCACTCAGAACGGCACGCCATGAGATGGTCGCCATCACCACCTCGTCCGATCTCGGTATCCTGTCGCTGACGACGAAGTTCATGCCGACACGATGCGCGGCCGCTCGTTCGCCGGCGTCGTGGCGCGCATGCTCGAGCGCACGGGCCACCATCGTGCTGTCGGGTTGCCCGCCGAGCAGGAGATTTCCGCTGGAATCGACGAGCGCGTATTCCCTGCCGGCACCCGGCGAGCGCAGTATCCCCTCTATCAGCGGCGGGCTGTTGATGACGAACCAGACGACCGGCTTGCCGTTCGCGCCACGCACCCATTGCGCCATACGCAGCACGGAGCGTCCGAGCACCGGATCGAATCGCCGCTCAAGCGCAATCGTGTTTTGACGAGCGACGGGCGCCATCGATACGGATGTATCGTTCGTCATCGGTCGCAATTGCTCGACGAGTGCCTTTACATCGAAACCGCCTGGCAGCGCAAGCGCTCGTTTCACCAGCGGATGCCCTGCCGCAACGATGAAATCGCCGTTCGGATCGATCAGATAGGAAGTACCGCCCGGATCGGCCGGTTGTGGCGGCGGCAGGACGCCCGTCACCTCGACCGGCTCGAGATAGCGCGCGAGGTAAGGCAAGTGACTGTTCGCCGATGCGGCCGGCGGGATGTCGGCGAATGCGGCGATCGCAATTCGTCCATTTCGCCCGACGAACGTCTGCTTGCCGTGCTTGCCGGCGAGCACCCCGGGCAGGCTTCGCGAATTTTCAACGACGCTGGCCCATTGCAGTTCCATGTCCTCGACATAGCGATTCCGCAGCGCCCTCATGATCTCCACCTCGGCAACGAGTTCGGCCCTGCGCTCCGTGAACTCGACCCGGAAGCGCTCGAGGGACTCCTGCACGTCGAGCAGCAAAACGAGCGCCGCGCACACCAGAACGAACACCGAGATCGCCGCGCCGCTTGCGTACAGCAGGAACTGCTGCTGCCGCCGGACGCGCCCCGGCTCGAATGGCTTGCGAACCGCCACCGCGGCGTGAGATACAAGTCTTTTCAGCTTTGCAGGCATGTTCTATCGATCTCGTCGCTCGCGGCGGGGAATACCGCATCATTCGCCGATACCGGCGCATCGGTGCCGTCGAAAACAGGCTAGTCGTGCACGTGACGTGGCGTGGCGTGCGTCCGCCACACGCAATGCATCACTTCGGCGGCATCTGCCCCGAAGCCGATCCGGAGCGACAACCGGCCCTCGCGATCGTCATGTCGGCGACGCATCGCCGTCGGACGCGCCCGCGAGCTTTTGCTCGTCGTTATAGCGGATCAGATCCGCGTCGCGAACGATCCCGAGTTTCTTCATCGCGCTCGACTTTTGCGAACTGATGGTCTGCTTGCTGCGATGAAGCTGCGCGGCGATCTCGCCCACCGTGTAGCCCGCGCCGAACAATCGGACAACCTCGATCTCGCGCGTCGTCAGTGCGCGAGTGGCGGGCTCGGATTCGACGTCCTGCAGGAGCTGCTTGATGAATGGCGACATGTAGTTCGCACCGACGTACGCGGCATGCACGGCGCCGATCAGGTGCGAGATCGCGTCCGACTTGCTGAGGATGCAACTCACGCCCTGCCTGTGGATCGCGCGCAGCACGCTCGGATTGTCGATCATCGTGATCGTCACGATATGCAGCGCCGGATAGCGGCGCTGCAGGAACGACAGCAGCACGAGCCCGTCGCCGTACTTGCCGCCCGGCATCACATAGTCGAGCACGAGCACGTCGCTCTGCTGCGCGTCGAGCGCCGCGACCAGGTCCGTCGAGTTCGAAACGGTACCCACGAGCTTGATCGTGCTGTTGCCTTGCATCGCCTGCGACATGCCGAGTGCTGACGCCGGATGATCGTCGGCCACCATCACGCGCACAAAGAATTCGTCCATGTTCCTGTTTCCCCGAGGCTTTCAGTCACGCATCCGGTCCCCGCCGCGATGGGGAGCATGCTCGCGCCATCGTGTCGATGGCTGGCCGTATTCGGCACACCGGACAAATAGTGCCTCAATTTTAAGATAAATCCCGGTTTGCCCTGCAATCGGCGCGGGCCAAGCAGCGGACGATGCGCGCCAGCGTCGGCGCCGGCGGTGCGCACGACGTGTCCGCGCGACCGCATCGCGCAGATTTGCCGAGGCGCACGACGGCTCGGGGCCGTTACGGGATGCGGGCCGCGCTCTCGCGCAGCGCGGCCATGCCGCGACCCGGCGCGCTATTGGCGGCTCGAATCGCCGGGCAGGTCATGCGGGTTGCCATCCACCCTATTTTTCCACTCGACAAGGGTACGTCGCCTCTGACTCGGCGACATGACCAGAAACTCGTTCATCATCGTCAGGAATTCTCGACGAGACTTCTCAGAAAGTGCGGCGAAATCGAGTAACAGTGCGAATATCTTCCCTACATGGCGCACGATGTTCCCCTCCAGTATTGATTTGAAATCTGCCGCGCGACGTGCGTCGGCACCCTGCCGTTGTTGTTATCTCGAATACGCGTCGATACGTTCGATGCTGTCGGTTACTTGTCATGCAATTCCGTTTCCTGATGAGTTGAGTCCACTGGGCAAGCGGCCACGCATGCGTCCTGCGCCGACGTCGCGGCACGTCGCTGCCACGCATGCGCAAGCGCGCCGCGCAGGTGCCGGAGCGTCACGGGTTTTGTCAATATGCGCCGGACACCCGCTGTCGTGCAGCGGCGCATGCCTTCAGGCGTCAAATGCGACGTCACGACCAGTACGTCGCACGCGGCGTCAACGCCGCGTGCCGCCTCGGCCAGTTGGTGCGCGCGCATGTCGGGCAGATCGTCGCCGATCAGCAACACGTCCCAGTCGTTGCTGGCCAGTGATTCGAGCGCCGCGCGCCCCGATCCGACCTCGGCTGCCATGCACCCGAGCACGTACAGTTGCTCGCTGAAAATCGAGCCGTTGATGGTTTCGTCGTCTGCGACGAGCACGCGCAATGCGCGACTGCCGTGCGCGGCCGCGCCGGGCGGCGTTGCAGCCGTCGCCGAATCGCGAGCGTGCGAATCGTCACGATGCAGGGCCTCGCCCGATACGGCATCGATCCCGCGTTCATCGCCCATCGGGCCACCGAGCGCCAACGCGGCGCGCAAGCCGCGGAGCGAATAACTCGACACGCGTACCGTGTCGCCCGCGCGATATGGTTCGAGCGGGCCGTCGGGTATCGCGAGTATCAGCGGTGCGCAATCGCTCAGGCTGTTCAGATCCGCTCGCGACCACGTATCGGAATCGCCGAACAGCACGACCGCACCGCGTCGTGCAATGCCGGCCGGCAGACTCGACGGGCTGTCGTACACGCGGACGTCGAATCCCCATGCCCGTAGATGTGGCAACGCAAAATCGCGCCACCCGGGATGCGCAGCGATCAGCGCCAGCGCATGTGCGCGAGCCGCACGCGGCCGGTCGAGCGCGACGACGCCCATGCCGAGCGGCAGCAGCACCCTGAAACGGCTGCCGGCGCCCGGCTTGCTCTCCACCGCGATGCGGCCGCCCATCGCCGCGACGAGCCGGCTGCACAGCGCAAGCCCGAGGCCGGTACCGCCGTAACGCCGCGTGATCGACGTGTCGACCTGGGAAAATGCCTTGAACAACTTGTGCCGATGTTCGGCGGCGATGCCGATGCCGGTATCCTCGACCTCGATCGACAGTTCGGGCGCGTCGTGCCCCCCGGCGACGACGGCAACGCGCACGGTCACGCGGCCCGCATCGGTAAACTTGAGCGCGTTGTTCACCAGATTGCGGAGCACCTGCGCGAGCCGCGTCGGATCGCCTCGCATTTGCTGCGTGCTGCACGCATGGATCTCGCAGAACAGCTGCAAGCCCTTCGCCTTTGCGATCGTCGCGAACGCGTTCAGCTCGCGCTCGACCGTCTCGATCACGTCGAACTCGATCGATTCGACCGACATCGCGCCGGCCTCGATCTTCGAGAAATCGAGAATGTCGCCGACGAGCGCGAGCAGGCTCGTCGCCGACGTCCGCAGCGTGTACACGCGATCATGCTGGACCGCGTCGAGCGCCGAGCGCTCGAGCAGTTCCAGGTTGCCGAGAATCACGTTCAGCGGCGTGCGGATCTCGTGGCTCATCGCCGTGAGGAACGACGATTTCGCCGCATTGGCCGAATCGGCCGCGCGCACGGCCTCTTCCAGCTTTTGCACGAGCTGCCGCTTGGCGGTCACGTCGGCAACCGCGGCGATCAGCACGTCCGTGCCCTGATAGCGTGCGCCGCACGCAATGAATTCGAGGTGCAGCGGCGCGGCCTGCACGTCGCCCAGCAGCAGGTCGTCGTGCTGCACGCCGCCGACATCGCCGCGCGCCTGCCACGCGGCGATCACCTGGCTCGACAGCGCGTGATAGTCGCCGCCGATCCGCCCGACCATGTCCGTCAGTGCGGGGCTCACGAGCATGAAACGGCCGTCATCGCGCGCGATCAGCCCGAGCCCGATCGGCGCCATCTCGATCACGCTGCGGCACAGCGCTTCGCTGTCGAACACGCGTTGCGAGTGCGCGTAGAGCGGCACGAACTCTCGCCGATGAAAGCGCAGCAGCAACCCCCACATGACCACGAGCGCGAGTAGCGTCGCGGCGCCGAGCGTACCGGCCGAGCGCGCGACGCCGGCCGCGATGTCGGTCCACGACAGCGCATAGGCAAGCGTCCAGCCCGTCGATTCGAGCTTGCCGTGAAACAGCAGGAAGCCGTCCCGGAACACGGGCGCGCTCGACGACGACGCGCCGCCCCGCCACGGGCTCAGCTTCAGCAGGCTTTCCACGCGGCCGGATTCGCCCGCCGTGGGATCCATCGTGACGAGCTGGCCATCGGCCGTCGTGATGTAGAACATGCCTTCGGGGCGATAGTCGGCGAGCCAGGACAGCAGGTAATCGGTCGGATATTCGGTGACGAGCACCGCGAACGGCTTGCCGTTGTCGCGCGCCTCGGCCGCGAGCCGGATGCGCGGCTGCCCCGACACGGGATCGGTGAACGGCGCCAGCCAGCGCACGTGCGGGCGCGCATCGACGATGCCCGGATACGGGCGCTCGAAATCGACGCGCAGCGCATCCAGCACGCGTGCGCGGCTTTCCGGAGAAACCAGCGCCGGATCGTCGCGGTTCCGATGGGGTATCAGCGCGAACAAACCCGTGCGCGTGCTGTAGTGGTAGCCCTCCAGCGTGCGCCCGCGATTGATCGAACTGGCCGCGCAGATGCGTGCCAACAGGACCGACAACGACAGATAGCGCGCGACTTCGGCCCGATCGCCGGTTTGCGCGGGCACGCCGATGACGAGCGACGGATGCGGACGGGTCGTGACGCGCTGGTCGTTGAGGAAGAATTCGTCGACGACCGCCGCCGGCGCGGCGCTGGCCTCCTGCCAGATCAACTGCGCGTTCGCGACGCCGTTGCGGAACGAGGTTTCGCTCACCTGGATTTCGTTCAGCGTCTGCTCCAGGCCGTTCAGGTAGCTGCGCCGCGCCCCCTCGACATAGCCCGAGACGATCGATGCCATCCCGAGACCGCACGCGATCAGGACAAGGACGGTGACGACGATGCCGCCGCCGAACACCGAAATGCTCTGGTAACGACGAAGGGATTGAAGCGGGCTCTGCGACATGGCGCGCGGCGGCGATCGCGAACGCGGCCGGAACAACGCTGTTCCGACATCCGTGATCGTCTCGAAAACACCTGAAAAGAAGGGGGAGTTCCGATCATGCCAAAGGCCTGCGGGAGTGTCCGTATCGTACGAACCATTTCGTACACGTCAAATAGAATGGACTCGAACTTTCGGACTTGAACGAACTATGACGCGGTAAATGCGAGTCGTTTGTTTCGCATTGCGTTGACAGAGCGTTCGGCGGGTTAGCCGCTCAGGCAACACAATCGGCTGGAGCTTTTTTGGGATAGCCCGGCCGCGCGGCTACCTTGATGCGTAACGACGGCGCCGAATACCGACTGTCCCACGATGTTCCGGCCGTGCCCGGCTCGCCGCCAAAAGAAAGGGTTCTTCGCAGATCGACGTGAAGAACCCTTGAAAAACATCGTTGCGACGAAGACCGGGCCGGCGATGGCACGCGTACGCCATCGCCGGTCGGCCAACCCGCCCGACACCTGTGCCGAACGGGCGTCGGATCGAAGTCGCGAAAACGCGACGCGCCCGGGAGGCGAGCATCACTGCAACCCCCCCCCCGTCTCCCGGAACGGGACCGATCAGTTCCGGATTGCGCCGAAATTGAGGCCCGCGAGCGGCACCGCCGCCGCGTTTCCGCTCACGCCATTGCCGCGCATCCGGCCGAAGTTGACGCCGACCAGCCCGCCGTAGAACTGACCGTAGCCGGCCGTGTAGGCAACAAGGCTGCTCGAGCTCGAATAATCGACGTTGCCAAAGTTTTCGCCTGCCACGCCGCCCAGCCGTGCATTGCGCCCGCCGGACACCGCGCCTGACGACAACGACGACGCGATCGTGCCGTCGTTCTTGCCGACGAGACCGCCGACCGAACTGCCATCGCCGCCCTTCGCCGAACCGATGGCGTCGGACGCATCGATCGACGCAATCGTGAAGTTATGGCCGACCAGGCCGCCGACGTAGCTACCGGCGCCCGCAACGACGTCGCCCGACGCGCTCGACGACGACACGCTGCCCCAGTTGAGTCCGACCAGGCCGCCTGCCCTGCCCCTGCCGGCGACGTTCACGGCCCCGCTTGCGTGGGCGCTCGCCACCTTGCCGAGATTCATGCCGACGAGCCCCCCTGCGATGCTGTCATCGCCGGCCGATACGTTGCCGTCCGCCGAGGAGGCGGTCACGGTGCCGTGGTTTTCGCCGACGAGACCGCCCGCCTGGCTCTGCGCGCCGACCTTGACCGCGCCGTCGGCCGACGAACTGTCCACCTTGCCGAGGTTCGAACCGACGAGCCCGCCAGCCTTCACGTTGTTACGCCCGTCCACCTTGCCATGTGCGCTCGATGCGAGTATCTCTGCATCGCCCCTGTTACGGCCGACGAGACCGCCCAGCAGGCTGTCGGCGCCCGTCCAGACGTCGCCGTTCGCGGTGGATGCGCTGATCGTGGCTTCGTTCAACCCCACGAGGCCGCCCGCCACCGAGGCGTTGCCGGCCTGAACGCTGCCGTTCGCCGTCGACGCCGCGATCGTCGCACGGTTGACGCCAGCGAGCCCGCCAACCACGCCCGACGCACCCGCAACGACTTTGCCTCCCGCCGTCGACGCGGCGATCTTGCCGCGATTTTCCCCGACCAGGCCACCCGCCGTGCTGCTGTCGCCCACGGTCACGTCACCTGTCGCGTCGGACGCCTCGATCAACGCGGCGTTGTAGCCGACGAGGCCGCCCGCCGTCGCGTCATGACCGCCTCGTACGCTCGCGGTCGACGAAGAGGCCTCGATGCGCCCCGCCTTGGCCCCGCCTTCGTTGAAGCCGACGAGGCCACCGACGCGCGCGCCGCGGGCCAGGGCGCTGACGCTGCCCGCTGCCGTCGACGCCGTGATGACGCCCCGGTTGATCCCGACCAGACCGCCCGTATCGCCGCCCGACCCGATGACGCCGCTCGCCCCGCTGATGACCGTTACGTTGGCGTGGCTGTTGCTGATGGTCGCGTCGCGATAATCCGGCCAAAGGACCGTGCGGTTTTCGCCAGCCAGACCACCAACGTACAGCGCGTCCTTGCCGCCTTCGACACGGCCCGAAACAGAAGCGCGATCGATGCGTCCGCTGAGATTGCTGCCGACCAGGCCACCGAGGATCGCGCGGCCATAACCGGTCACCACGACGTCTTTCGCCTTGACGTTGGTGATGTCACCCGTGTTGTAGCCGGCCAATGCGCCGACGCTGACCGGCGACCTCGTGTACCCGACCGACCCGCGCGCCGTGATTTTCTCCAGCCCGAGGTTGGCGATGCGGCCGAGGTTGACCGCAAACAACCCGACGACCGCACTGTCGGGATTCGAGATCGACAGATTGCCGATGGTATTGCCCAGACCGTCGAACACGCCACTGAACGACGCACGGTCGCCGCCGAGGCTGCGGAATTGCGCACCCTTGCCGTCGATCGCGTTACCCAGCACGTAACGGCCGTTCATGTTGCCGTCGACGGCGCGCAGCCCCGCGAGATCGTGAATCACGCGATACGCTTCACCGTTCGCCGAGAACGATGCATTGCGACCCGACAGCGTGACCACCGCATCGTTCGTCAGCGTATGGCCGCTGCCCGAGTTCAGCGCGAGGCTCGCGTTTTCGCCCGTCAGCGTCACCTTGTTGCCGACGCGGATCTGTTGCGTCGCGTTCACCGTCACGCCCGCGTTCGCGCCGCTCGCCGTCAGCGACTGCTTCAGGTCGACGTTGCCCTTTTTCGACGTCAGCGCCAGCGCGTTGTCGTTCGTCCAGTTCACCGCGTCGCCCACCGTCAGGTCGCCCGACGTGTTGGTCAGCGCCACGTTCGTCGTGCCCAGGTTGCGCGACAGCGTCTCGCCGTCGATCGCGACGCCAGCGTTACCGCCGACCCCGGCGTTGGCCGCCTCGATCGTCCACAGGCCCGTGCGGCCCGACGCCGCGCGCGTATCCACCTGCACGTCGCGCGACACCGCCACCCGCTCGCCGCGCGTCGTCACCGTGCCGCCCGCCGTCGATGCGTCCTGCGCGCTCGCGTCCAGCTTCCCGCCGACTTTAACGTCGCCGCCGTCCAGCGTGATCTTCCCGGCGCGGCTGCTCAGGCCCTTCGCCTCGATCGTGCCGCTGTTCCTGACCACCGAGCCCAGCAGATCGCCTGCCGCGCGCGCCGTCATCAGCACTTCCCCGCCGTCCGCCTTCAGCAACCCGCCGTTGTGCGCCTGCGCGTCCACCGCCCCGCCTTCGACCTGCAGGTTCAGCAGCCCGTTGCCGTCGAAGTTCACGTTGAACGCATTGCCCGCGCCCAACGCCACGCGGCCCATCTGCGCGCGGATCACACCCGTGTTCGACACTCGCGCGCCCAGCAGCGCCACACTGCCGCCGTCTGCCGCCGCGATCGTCCCCGCGTTCTCCACCGACTGGCCCGACGTCCCCGCGAACCGGTAGCGACCGGCCAGGAAATCCGCGTCCGACAGGTTCTGCGTCGACGCCACCAGACCGCCCACGTTCACCTGCGCGCCCGCGCCGAACATCACGCCGTTCGGGTTCACCAGGAACACGCGCCCGTTCGCGTCCAGCTGGCCGTGAATCTGGCTGCCGTTCGCGCCGACCACCCGGTTCAGTGCGATCGACTGGCTCGTCGGCTGCCGGAACGACACCCGCTCGCCGCTGCCTACGCTGAAGTCCTGCCAGTTCGTGATCAGCTTGTCCGTGTGCTGGTTGACCGACATCGTCTTGTTGTCCGCCGACTTCGCGATGTCCGCCTGCCCCGACATGATCTCGCCGCCCGTCGGCAGTGCGTACGCGCCCGACGACGCCGCCAGCCCCAGCAGCGACACGCCCGCCGCAAGCAGGCGCTTGGCGCCGCCCGACTTGCCGCGACGGCGCGCCGTTTCCCCGACTGCGCACCAGCCACCCTGTGCTTCATTCCACACCAGTGAATAGGCCTTATTCATTTTGGTATCCTCTTCAATCTGCTTTATAGAACCCGTCCTGCCGGACGGACCGATCACACGCGCTCAGAAATACTGAGCGGCCTGAACCCATACGCTCGGCGCGCGGGTCGGCGAGCCGAACGCCGCGCCGAGCGGCCACGCGGCCGTCAGCGCCACCTGGCGCTTCGCGCCGAACCAGCTCGCGCCGATACCGCCGGCCTGCATGCGCTGCATGTTTCGCCCTTGCGCCCACGGATACTTGTCGGCCTGCACGCGCCCGGCGTCGACGAACGTACTGACCTGCCACCCCGGCGCGACGAGATAACGCACCTCCGCGCTGGCCTGCCAGCCCTGGTCGCCGCTACCGGCGCCGAGCGCATACGCGCGCACACCGTACGGGCCGCCGAGACTGAATTTCTCCGATTCGTCGAGATTCCGCGACGCGAGCTGCGCGCTGAATTGCGTGTACAACTCGAACCGGCGCCCCAGCGCCTGCACCCGCAGCGCGCTCACATTGAGCTTCGCGAAGCTGCCGATCGACTTTTTCAGCGCATCCGCCTTGAACGGATCGTTGCTGCGCAGCCGCCCGACGCCGAACATCACCGAGAACCCGTTGCGGCCGCCGCCCAGCCAGCCGTCCTGACTGTTGCCGCTGACGCCGAAGGTCCACAGGCCGATGTTCTTGTCGCGCCGAATGTCGAATACGCCATAGTCGTCGCGCAGGTTCTTGTTTTCGTACTGGATCTGCGCGGTGACGCTCAGGTTTCGCGCGCGCACGAGCGGCTGCGTCACGTACGCGGTCTGCACGCTCGCACGGCCGCTGGAATCGAGATCCGAGAACGCTCCGCCGAGCCGGTAGCGCAGCGACGAATACGCGACGCCGACCCGCGTCGACGCGGGGCCGACCGGTAGCTGGTAGGCGGTGCGGTAGTAGCGCTGCAGCTCGTTGCTGACGAGCCCGCGCAGGCTCAGGCGATCGCCGAGCCGCAGCGGCGAATTGACGTCGACGCTGCCGCCGACACGGTAGCGTCCGAGCGCTACGTCGCCAAAGTTGTCGAATTCGAGCGATCCGGACGCGAGCGGCCCTTTGTCGGCGTCGACGACGAGATCGGTGGTGCCGGGCATATCGCCCGGACGCAATGTGCCGCGCGCAGCGACGCCGGCCAGGTCGTCGAGCAGCAACAGGCTGCGCTCGAGACCGGACCCGCGCACGACATCGCCCGGATGCAGCGCAGAGAGCGGCTGGCGCAGCGCGGCACCGAGCACGCGCGAATGATTCTGGATCGTGATTGCGCCGTAGCGCCCTTCGGCGATTTCGATACGCACGACGCCGTCGTCGATGTCCTGGCGAGGCAGATAGGCGCGTGCAAGCACGTAGCCATGGCGGCGATAGTAGGCAGTGATGCGCGCGGCGGCGCGTTGCAGGTCGGCGAAACCCAGCGTGCTGCCGGCAAGATCGGCGACGAGCGGCTGCAACTCGTCGTTGCCGAACACGGTATTGCCGTCGAGCGCGAATGCGCGAACGAGCACGCGAGGCCCCGACTCGGGCGCGCGCTCGGCGGCCTCTTCCGACGGCGCGATCGTAAGCTCGGGCGCGGTTTCCGGCGGCAGATCCGGCCGTGGCGTCTCGATGTCGCGCATCGCTCGCCCCGCATCCGGCACTTGCGCATGGACCGGCTCGAACAGGCTCGCGGCACCGCCACAGATCAGCGCAACGCACATTGCGTGGCGGACCCGCAAGACCACGCCGGCCTCGCGCGGTACCGCACGCAAACCAGCCCCGCGCGAACGCGTCGCTTCGACGCTACCGATGTCGGCCCGACGGCGGTCGACGACTTGCATATGATCTACCCACATGGAATACATTCGGACCTGGCCGGCAAGGCACTTGCCGGCTGTGACTCAATCGCCGAATGCTACAGACAGACATTCCGCATGTATTTAGATCACGTACGAAAATTCGTGACGTAATTGTTAATTGCTGGCGCAGCCGCGCGACATGCCCAAATCGTAGAAACGGCTTCCGCTTTATCGGAAGGATTGAAGCGAGTCGGCCGTCGGCCGGATCCCGGCGCGAGCACGGTTGACCACCTGAAGCGGCACGCCTAAAGTGGCATTCCTTTTTACGCCGCTCACGCAAGAAGGATTCCCATGATCGACTTCTCCACGCTCGCGTTGTTCTCCGGCGCGTGTCTCGCGCTGACGGCCACGCCGGGCCCCGACATGCTGCTGATCGCATCCCGCAGCGTGAGCCAGGGCCGGCGCGCGGGCTTCGCGACGCTCGCCGGCATTCAGGCGGGCACCTACTGTCATGCGCTCGCCGCCGCGCTCGGGCTGTCGCAGCTCTTTCTCGCGGTGCCGATCGCATACGACATCGTGCGTTTCGCCGGCGCCGCCTATCTGCTCTATCTCGCGTGGAAGACGTTTCGTTCGGACGCGACCGCACTATCGCCCGTCGCGTCGCAGCGCCGGCACTCGACCGCCACGATCTTCCGTCAGGGCCTGACGACGAACCTGC
The DNA here is from genome assembly GCF_018417535.1 of Burkholderia pyrrocinia. Lineage (NCBI taxonomy): Bacteria > Pseudomonadati > Pseudomonadota > Betaproteobacteria > Burkholderiales > Burkholderiaceae > Burkholderia > Burkholderia pyrrocinia. The sequence goes on from NZ_CP070978.1 coordinate 1,924,058, forward strand.
TGAATCCGAAGATGGCGCTGTTCGTGCTCGCGCTGTTCCCGCAGTTCGTGCGGCCCGGGCACGGCTCGATCGCCGTGCAGATTCTCGTGCTCGCGACGGTGCTCAACCTGATCGGGCTCGTCGTGAACGGCGCGGTGATTCTCTCCGCGAGCCGGCTGAGCCAGCGGATCGGCGCGCGCCGCCGTCCGTCGAAGCTGCCGCAATACCTGCTCGGCTCGGTGTTCGTGGGGCTCGCGGCGCGACTCGCGGTAGCGGGACGGAACTGATCCCGCCGCTTCCCGAAGCGCACCGGCAGGCCTGATATCCATTCGGACAACTAGTCGAATTCAGCCCACCGGCAAACAATCTGGCTCGCACATCAGCAACGAAGCACCGGAGAAACGTCCAGACGTTTCTCCGGTGCTTCCGTGCATTCGACGAGCCGCCCTCATGACAGACACGACGGCGCTCCTTCTTGCAAGGAAATAACAAATTTGTTACCATGCGAACCGTCGCGTATGAAATCCATTTCTTCAGCGAGCAAGTCGAGGCAGGCGTGTTTGCGTTGCCGAAGACGCTGACCGCCAGGTTCTTCGCACTCGCTGACCGTATGGAGCAGTACGGCCCGAATCTGGGCGAACCTCACACCAGGCCGATCGGCGACGGGCTGTATGAAATGCGCTTGAAGGGCCTGGAAGGTATCGCCCGTGTGTTTTACTGTGCGGTCGTCAACCGGCGGATCGTCATGCTTCACTGCTTCGTGAAGAAGACGCAGAAAACGCCGCAGAAAGAGCTGGAAACCGCGCGCCGCCGATTGAAGGAGATTCGTTATGGCAACCTATAAGGCACTGCGCGAGCGCGCGTTGTCCGATCCGAAGGTACGCGCCGAATACGACCGGCTGAACCGCGAGGAATTCGCGCTGCTCGACGCAATGCTGGCCGCCCGGCGAGCCGCCGGTCTTTCGCAAGCCGATGTGGCGGAGCGCATGGGCACGAAGGCGCCTGCCGTCACGCGGCTCGAACGCGCGCTCGCGACAGGCCAGCACTCTCCATCGATCGAGACGCTGCGCAAGTATGCAGCCGCGTGCGGAAAGAAACTCGTGATCTCTTTTGCCTGAGTCATACCGGACGACTGACGGCTCACGTCCGCGCTTCCGCTCTATTCTCTGTCCTCGAACGCATCGCAGGCGCAATCGCGCGTATCCACCACCACGCGCAGTTCCCGACTGCCCATCAAACTCGCCGGCGTCACCGTGCGGCGCTGCCACGGAATCCGGCCGAAGTACCAGACCTTCCAGAAACCGAGCGGATGATCGGGATTCCGATGCAGCAGCATGTCGAAGGTTTCGACGTCGCCGAGCACGATCCGCGTCGCATCATGCACGACTTCCCGAACGAAACGCGAACAGAATTGCCGGCGCGACGCGAGATTGAAACCCGTGTCGTAGACCACGCCGACCCGGCGCATCGCCGCGTCGACGAGTCGGCGCCGCTGCGCGGCATCGAGCGGCTGCTTCAGGCGCGCGATCACGCAGGCGCCGCGATCGGAGCGCGCGAGAAACCGCGACATCGTCGTGACGCGCGACAGCGGAAACGTGCTCTCCGCGACCAGTACCTCGCCGCCGCGCCGGCCGACGACGATCCCGACGTGATTCGTCCACGACCGCGTCGCGCTTGCCACTTCGAGAAACGGCCGCACCGTCACGCGGATGAACACGATGTCGCCGATCTCCGGCTCGACCGGCAACGACATGTCATGCGGTTCGGCGGAATCGACGGTAAAGAGGCGCCGCCGACCGACGCCGAGCGGGCGGCTCATCAGCGGCCGGCAACCGGTAGTGACCGACATAGGGGCCTCGCGCAAGTGAACATGCGAAAGAGCATGTCAGCAGCAGCCGTGCACCGCATCCGCCGCCTGCGCGAGGGTGCAAATCCGCGCCGCCGGGTGGCGAATTTCGGTACCGGCGAGACGCGTGGCGTGCGATGCCGAGCGGTCAGCGCGTCGCGCCCAGCGCTACGCGCAGCCGTTCCATCAGTTGCGTGTAATGCCGCAGCACGTCGTCCTTGGGCACGACATTCGCGGTCGCGAAGCGATCGGACCACGCCGGCTTCCATTCATACGAGCCGTGCACGCTGCGGTCGCCGTCGGGCGCCTGGATCAGCGAGCGGATCCGCGCGTCGCGGCCCGGGCCCGTGTGCATGTCGAACAGCGCGTGGATATACGTGTGATACGCGTCGTACACGTCGTCGTCGAACAGGTAGCGGTAGATGTGAAACGTGCGGTCGAGCTCGCGCTTCGCGCGGATCACGTCGTCCGGCGAAATGTCCTTCCAGTAGCCGATCCACGTGTAGAAGCACAGCAGCGCATTGAGCTGCGGCGCGACCGCGTCGTACAGCGCGAGCCGCTTCTCGATCAGCCGCTGGTTGGTCCACTGCACGAGTTCGAGCCGCTTCAGCCGGCGCGCGACGAGCCAGCCGAGACACGCGACCGACATCGGCGTCAGCACGCCGAGCACGAGCTTGACGATTTCCAGCGAATTCCACGGATTGTTGAATGGCTGCATGAATGGCCCGACAAGAAGGAACGCATCCGCGCCGGCGCATGACCCGGCGCGCAGCGGCGCCTGCCCGATCGCGTCGACATTGACCGTTAGTTGCTTACGCATCGAACGTCGCACGCCGGTACGAGCAATACGTTCGAAGCGGCGTGACTCGCCAGTTTATCGGGTGATTGTCACCGAGCCGTGACCGTTCGTCGACTCATCGCCGCACGCCCGCGCCGCGCTACGTCGGCAGCGCCGACGTGAGCTTGACCTTCTGCATCGGAATATCGGTCTTCACGCTCAGCACGCCGGGAATGCGCGTCAGGGTTTCCATCTGGAAGCGCCGATAGTCGTCGATATCGGCCGCGACGACGCGCAGCAGGAAATCGCAGTCGCCCGCCATCAGGTGGCATTCGACGACTTCCGGCATCTGCTGGACGGCATCGGCGAAGCGGTTCACGGATTCCGCGTCCTGCCCCTTCAGCCACACGCGCGTGAAGATCGTCAGCCCCTTGCCGACCTTCGCGGGGTTCAGCACGGCCACGTATTTCTCGATCACGCCCGCTTCCTCGAGCAGCCGCACGCGCCGCAGGCACGGCGACGGCGACAACCCGACCTCGTGCGCGAGCTCCACGTTCTGCATGCGGCCGTCGCGCTGGAGTGCGCTCAGGATCCGGCGGTCGATGGCATCCAGTTTCATTTGGCATCCGATTCCAAAAAATTCTCAAATCACGCGTTCAATGCCAAATTCTCCGAAACTTATGGCGACAACGCAACCCGATTCGAGTCAAAAAAGCAGACAATTCCTCCCCCGAAGGAGGAGTAATGAGCAGTAGCGTTTCAACGTCGTCCGGGCTTCGCGACAAGCCCGCCTATGTCGCCGAGATGGGTCGCGGATTGCGCGCGGCGCTGCCCGTCATGCTGGGTTTCGTGCCGTTCGCGCTGGTGCTGGGCGCGCAGGCCGCGCAAAAAGGGCTGAGCCTGTTCGAGGTGCCGATGATGACGGGCCTGAACTTCGGCGGCGGGTCCGAATTCGCGGCGATCCATCTGTGGACCTCGCCGCCGCATATCGCGCTGATCGTCGCGATGTCGTTCCTCGTGAACTCGCGTCACATCCTGATGGGCGCGGCGTTCGAGCCGTACATCCGGCGCCTGCCGCGCCGCCGCGCGTTCGCCGCGCTGTTCTTCATGTGCGACGAGAGCTGGGCGATGTCGCTCGCCGATGCGCGCTCGCGCTCGGCCACGCACATCAGCGTCCCCTATTACGCAGGCATCTGCGCGGGGCTCTACCTCACGTGGATCTCGATGACCACGCTCGGCGCGGCGGTCGGCCCGACGATCGGCAACATCGAGCAGTACGGCTTCGACATGGCGTTCACGGCCGTGTTTCTGGTGCTGTTGCGCGGAATGTGGAAGGGGATGCGCGCGAGCCGCCCGTGGTTCGTGAGCCTCGTCGTCGCGGCAGCCACGCACCTGGCCGTGCCCGGCGCGTGGTACGTCGCGGCCGGCGCGTGCGCGGGACTGGTCGCCGCGCTGCTGTGGGAGCCGCGCGATGCCTGAGCTTCCGGATTTCAGCACCGTCGCGACGATCATGCTGATGGCGTCGACGACCTACCTGTCGCGCGTGCTCGGCTACGTGCTGCTGCGCAACCGCACGCTCAGCCCGCGGATGGCGTCCGTGATGGAGAACGTGCCCGGCTGCGTGCTGATCTCGGTGATCGCGCCGGCCTTCGTGTCGACGCGCCCCGCCGACCTGCTCGCGCTCGCCGTCACGCTGCTCGCGGCGACGCGCCTGTCGATCCTGCCGACCGTCATTGTCGGCGTCGTGTCGGCGGGGCTGTTGCGGCACCTGCTCGGATAAACCGTTCCGACCCGCCGCACACGCGGCACCTCCACCGACGAACGGGCGCGCGATGCGCCCGTTTTCACATCCGTGCCGACAACGCGACACGACGATTCTCACGCCGGGATGCTAGCCTTGTGGCTTGCGCCACGCTGCACTTCCCTCTCATCGCCCATCTCCGCGAGGATCGCTCCGATGCAAGAAACCCGCCCGCTGTTCGACCGCGTCCTGCTGACCAACGACGACGGATTCGACGCCCCCGGCCTTGACGTGCTCGAGCAGGTCGCCACGCAACTGGCGCGCGAAGTGTGGATCGTCGCGCCGGCCGAAGACCAGAGCGGCACGTCGCATTCGCTGAGCCTGCACGAGCCGCTGCGCGTGCATCGCAAGGGCGAACGCCGCTTCGCCGTGCGCGGCACGCCCGGCGATTGCGTCGCGATCGCGGTCAGCCACCTGATGAAGGACGCGCGGCCCGACGTCGTGCTGTCCGGCGTGAATCGCGGTGCCAATCTCGGCACCGAAACGGTGTTTTCCGGCACGGTCGGCGCCGCGATGACGAGCATGCTGCTCGGCGTGCCGGCCATCGCGCTGAGCCAGGCGTTCACCGATCGCAACGCGGTGCCGTGGAACACGGCGCTCGTGCATGCGCCGGATGTCATTCGCCGGCTCGTCGCCGCCGGTTGGGACAGCGACGCGTGCCTCAACGTGAATTTCCCGGCGCGCCCCGCGCAGGACGTGCGCGGGCTGAAGGTGACGAACCAGGGCGCCGGCACGCTGCAGGGAGTCGAGATCGTATCGGGGCGCGACCCGCGCGAGATCGACTATCACTGGCTGAAGCTCGCTCGCGCGCCGCGCGACGACGACGCGGATTCGGAAACGGTCGCGTTGGGCGAAGGCCACATCGCCGTCACGCCGCTGAAGTTCGAGCGCACGCACGACGGCGCGCTCGCGCGGCTGCGGTCGAGCCTCGGCTGACCGGGTTGGCTGGGTTGGTCGGGTTGGTCGGGTTGGTCGGGTTGGTCGGGTTGGTCGGGTTGGTCGGGTTGGTCGGGTTGGTCGGGTTGGTCGGGTTGGCCGGGTTGGTCGGGTTGGCCGGGTTGGCCGGGTTGGCCGGGTTGGCCGGGTTGGCCGGGTTGGCCGGGTTGGTCGGGTTGGCCGGGTTGGCCGGGTTGGCCGGGTTGGTCGGGTTGGCCGGATTGGCCGGGTTGGCCGGGCGGCAGCTTCGGCGCCTGCGCGTAACGCCTGCGCGAGGCAGCCCCGTTGCCCGGTTCCGCAAGCGCACAACGTCGCGCGCGGCGCCGCCCGCACCGCATCACGTCAGGTTCAATCCCCCGTCGAGCATCACGATCTCGCCCGTCACATAATCGGACGCGACGAGCATCGCGACCGTCTGCGCGATATCGTCCGGCGTCGCCGCGCGGCGCATCGGCGCGCGTTCGCGCCAGAGTTGCTGCGCTTCGGTCCAGTCGGCGGTCAGCGGCGTATCGACCAGCCCCGGCGCGACCGCATTGACGCGAATCGCCGGCGCGAGCGTGCGCGCCAGCAGCCGCGTCGTGTGATTGAGCGCGGCCTTCGCCGCTGCATACGGAATCGACGCGCCCTTCGGCCGCACGCCCGCATGCGAGCTCACGTTCACGACGCACCCGGCCCGCCCGCGCGACGCCGCTTCGAGCAGCGCGGGCTGCGCTTCGGCGACGAGCCGGAACGGCGCGATCACGTTGATCTCGTGCATCTCGCGCCACACGTCGGGCGTCGCCGCGGCGAGATCGTCGTGCGGAATCACGCGGCTGATCCCCGCGTTATTGACGAGCACGTCGAGCCGCCCGTGCACGGCGAGCGCGTCGCGGATCAGCCGCACGCGCTCCGCATCGTCGGCGAGATCGGCCTGCACGTAGCCGCGCCGAGTTCGCGCGCCATCGCGCGCCCCGTGTCGGCCGAGTTGCGGGAATGCAGGATCACCGCGTAGCCGTCCGCCGACAGGCGGCGCGCGATGGCCGCGCCGATTCCGGACGTCGATCCGGTGACGAGCGCGACGGGCCGATGCAGGCGCGACGCGCGCGGCTCGCCAGCGGCTTCGGTTTCAGGTGCTGTTTCGGGAATCGGGGCATGCATCGGCGGGAGCGGCGCGTCCATATCGGGAAACCCTGTCAGTGGCGTTCCCGCATCATAAGCGCGACGACGCACCCGGACGCGAACGTGACGCCGGCCACCGCCAGAATTGCATCGGCAAAGCCGAAACGGTCGGCCATGAGGCCGGCCGACAGCGCACCGATCGCATAGCCGAGATCGCGCCAGAACCGGTACACGCTCAGCGAACGCGCGCGCCAGCCGGGCTCGGACGCATCGGACACGGCCGCGATCAGGCTCGGATAGACCATCGCCGTGCCGAGGCCGAGCAGCACGCTCGCGACGAGCCACCAGCGGAACTGCCCCGTCAGCGCGGTCAGCACGAGCCCGGCCGCCTGCACCCACATCCCGGCGACGATCAGCCCCTTGCGCCCCCAGCGATCGCTCAACGGGCCGGTGACGATCTGACAGCCTCCCCACACGATCGGATAGACGGCCTTCAGGATACCGATCCGCTCGATGCCGAGCCCGAGCGTCGTGAAGAACAGCGGGAAGATGCCCCAGCTCATCCCGTCGTTGAGATTGTTGATCATGCCGGCCTGCGACGCCGCGAACAGGTTGCGATCCCGAAACGACGTCAGCATGAATACTTCGCGGAACGACAGCGCGGACGCGCCGGCCGGCTTGCCGCTTTCCAGCCGCACATGCTCGCGCGTGTCGCGCACGACGAGGATCGACAGCAGCAGGCCCGCGATCGCGTAGAACACGCCGAGATAGATCGGCACCGGCCGCAGCCCGTAGCGGCTCGCGAGATAGCCTGTCAGGAACGCGGTCACGCCCACCGCGAAATAGCCGGCGAATTCGTTGAGGCCGACCGCGAGGCCGCGGCTCTTCGGCCCGACGAGATCGACCTTCATGATCACCGTCATCGACCACGCGAACCCCTGGCTCAGCCCGAGCAGCACGTTCGCGGCGATCACCCATCCCCAGTTCGGCGCCGCGATGATCATGAACGGCACGGGCAGGCCCAGCAGCCAGCCGACGACGAGCACGCGCTTGCGCCCCCACGTGTCGGCCAGTTGGCCCGACACGAGATTCGCGAACGCCTTGACCAGCCCGAAGCTGACGATGAACGACGTGATGAGCGCGGTCGATTCGAGATGGAACTGTTCGGAACCGATCAGCGGCACGACGGTGCGCTCGATGCCGACCATCCCGCCGACGAACGCGTTGACCAGCACGAGCAGCGCGAACTGCCGCCAGTTCGCGCGCAGGCCGAGCACCACCGCGCGTTCGCCGCGCGCCACTGCCGGGTTCGCCATCGCGCTAGCCTCCCGCCGCATCGCGCCCCGCGTTGGCCGCGCGCAGTTGCGCGGCGGCCGGCGGCGCGGGCGGCACGTCGGTCAGCATGAAGCGGACGAATGCGTCTTCGCGGTCGATGCGCAGGGCCGCGTTGTAGCGCTTCTCGAAGCCGATCGTCGACGCCGGCTTCCCGCTGAGTCCACGTCCGCAAACTGAACCCGAGAACGCACCGGGCAGCACTTCGACATGATCGGGCAGCGCGACGAGCCGCCGGACGCTGCGAAACAGGTCGCGCGCGCCCGCTTCGGCGCTGACGGCCAGCTCGGTGCGGCCGACGTCCCCGATCATCAGCGTGTGGCCGGTCAGCACGAACCACGGTTCGTCGGCGCGCGTGCGGTCCGTCACCAGCAGGCTGACGTGCTCGGGTGTGTGGCCCGGCGTGTGCAGCACGTCGACGACGACGTTGCCGAGCGCGATCCGGTCGCCGTCCTCTACGCCGGAAAACGGCAGCGCGACCTCGGCCCGCGCGGACAGCACATACGACGCACCGGCCGCGTCGGCCAGCGCACGGCCGGTCGACAGATGGTCCGCATGGACATGCGTATCGATCACGTACGCGATCTTCATGCCGGCGGCCTCGGCCGCGCGCAGGTAGTCGGCCGGATCGTCGACCGGGTCGACGACCGCGCCGGTCGCCTTGCCGCCGCAGCCGAACAGGTATGAAATGCCCCCCGTATCGGGATGCAGGAATTGTCTGAGGATCATCGGATTGCTCCCGTCCCGCGAATGCGGTAATATTCAATCAATTTGATGAATGATTGATCAAGGAGAGGCCACGTGTCAAGCACGGGACCCAAGCAAGCGATCTATGCGAGCCTCGCCGAGGTCGCGCAGGCGATCGGCCACCCGAACCGGCTCGAGTTGCTCGAACACCTCGCGCAGCGCGAGCGGTCGGTCGAGGAACTGACGGCGCTGTCGGGGATGACGTTCGCGAACACGTCGCGGCACCTACAGATCCTGCGGCGCGCACGCCTCGTCGATACCGAGCGGCGCGGCAAGCACATCGTGTACCGCCTCGCCGGCGACAGCGAGGTCGTCGTGCTGATGAAGGCGCTCGGCCGCGTCGGCGAGCGCAATGTCGCCGAGGTCAACCAGGTGCTGGGCGATTATTTCCATGCGCGCGATGCGCTGGAGCCGGTGTCGCGCGACGAGTTGACCGCGCGGTTGGCCGACGGGCTCGTCACGCTGCTGGACGTGCGTCCGCACGACGAATTCGCGCTCGGGCACCTGCCCGGCGCGGTGAACATTCCGTTGAGCAACCTCGAAGCGCGCCTCGGCGAGCTGCCGGCCGACACGGAGATCGTCGCGTATTGCCGCGGCCCTTACTGCGTGCTCGCGTTCGAGGCCGTGGCCGCATTGCGCGCGCGCGGTTTCAAGGCCGCGCGGCTGGAAGACGGGTTTCCGGAGTGGAAAGCGGCCGGCCTCGCGGTCGAGACCGACGCTGCGGAGTAAGGGGATGCGCGGCCCGCGTCGAAGCGGGCCGCTTGCGGCGGCTTGCTGCGGCTTGCCGGCCAACGCCAGCGACGGCGCAAGCGCGCTATTGGGATCCTGCCCGTTCCACTGGTTGACCCATGCGTTATTCGGCGTCGAATCCATCACGAAGTCGAGCGCGCTGTGCGTCACGACCGCTTGGCCCAGCGATCGCCGGGCGCGGTGACCTGCAGCCTGCATTAGGGCATCGCGGATCGGCTCAGCGCTGTTTCGGCAGATCGACAAAATCCTCGAGCTCGCCGGCCACGTACAACCGCTTTCCGATTCGCGGGTATTCGCACACGTCGTGTTCGAGGCGTTGCCCGACGACGATCAATTCCAGCGGCACGTCGCCCGTGTTCTGCAGCGTGTGCGCTTCGCCGCCGCGTGCGAAGCCGAGAAAATCGCCGGGCCCGACGTCGTAAGGGCGTTCGCCGATCGTGACCGTGCCCGTGCCGGACAGCACGTACACGCATTCTTCCTCGTACAGGTGACGGTGGTATTCGGCCGATTCGTGACCGGGCATCAACGTGAGCAGGTGGAAACCGAACTGCGTGATGCCGGTCAGGTCGCTGAGCTGCTTTTTAAACCTGACGGCATTGGGATTCAGCGAATGCACGGCGCGCGTCGGTTCCATCTTCGCGATATCGGCGGCCTTCAGCAATTCCCGGGGTGGGGTGGTCGACATGGGGGGCTCTCGTTAGCGTGACTGCATCGGTTGGACGCGTCACCCGGGCCGGCGAACGGGCAATCGGCCGACGGGCGATGCGGCGCATGGATGCGCTCCGGCATTGTCCGACATTTCCGGTCGCGTGGAGACACGGCATCGCGTAGCGACGCCGGTTCGCCGCCGCCCCCGCCCCCTTCAGCGCACGTGCGTGCCGCGCAGTTCAGTCAGCAGCGCCACGAGCCGATCGATGTGCGCGTCTTCCGTGCGCCATGACGACACGCTGATGCGAAACGCCGGACGCCCCTGCCATACAGTCGCGCCGAACCACACGTCGCCCGATGCCTGCGCGGCCTCACGGATCGCAATGGTTTCGTCGTCGGTGCCGGCGCGCACCAGCACCTGGTTCAGCACGACGCGATTCAGCACGTCATAGCCGGCCGTACGCAGGCCGTCCGCGACACGCGATGCCTGTGCGCAATGCCGCTCGACCATCGTGGCCACACCGGCGCGGCCGAGCGAGCGCAGCGCGGCCCATACGGGAATGCCGCGCGCGCGCCGCGAGAACTCGAGGTTCAGGTTCTTCTGCGCGTCCCGCGCGCCGCTCAGATAGACGGCATCGCTGTTCATCGCGGTCGCGAGCGCGTCCGCGTCGCGGCAAATCACCATCGCGCCGTCATACGGCGTGTTGAGCCACTTGTGGCCATCGGTCGTCCAGCTGTCCGCGCCGTCGATGCCGTCCGTCAGCGCGCGCTTCGACGACGCGCGCGCCCACAAGCCGAACGCGCCGTCCACGTGCACCCATGCGCCGGCCGCCTTCGCGGGCGGAATCAGCGCCGCGAACGGATCGAATTCGCCGGTGTTCACTTCGCCGGCCTGCAAGCAGAGGATCGTCATGTCGTCGAGCGGCGGCAACCGCGCCGGGTCGATGCGACCGTGCGCATCGACCGGCGCGACGACGAGACGCTTCAGCCCGAAGCCGAGCACGCGCAGTGCCTTCTTCACCGTGATGTGCGCGAGCTCGGAGATCACGACCTTCACCTCGGGCGCGCCGATCAGGCCGTCCTCGTCGATGTCCCAGCCCTTGCGCGCGAGCAGCGCACGCCGCGCGGCGACGAGCGCGACCAGCGTGCAGGCCGTCGCGCTCGTGCCGAAACCGACCGCGCTGCCTTCTGGCAACGCAAGCGCGTCGACGACCCAGCGCGCGGCCTGGCGCTCGATCGTCGCGGCCACCGGCGAATTCGCGTACGACGACGCGCACTGATCCCACGCGAGCATCAGACGCTCGGCGGCGGCGGCCGGCGGCAACGCCGCGCCGATCACGAAGCCGAAGTAGTTCGGGCCGTTCGACGCGACAGTGGCCGGCGAGCCGTGCACGTCGAGCAGGCGCAGCGTGTCGTCGGCCGCATGGCCTTCGCCGGGCAGCGGCTCGTCGAACGCGGCGAGGCCGGCCAGCGCGGCCGCGTCCGGAAACGCACGCCGTTCGTTCGTCGCGGCCAGATACGCGTGCGCGCGCCGGTCGGCGTCGGCCAACAGTGCAAGTTCGTCCATGTCGGTTGCCTCGTTGGGAGTCAGAGTTGCGAGAGATCGCGGCCGAGTTGCTGCAGCGCGCCGTCGATCCGCTTGTAGTACGTGAACTTGCCGACGCGGGTCGCGCGCACGAGCCCGGCATCCGCGAGGATGCGCATGTGGCGCGTGGTCGTGGCCGGCGCGATGCCGAGCTTCTCGGTGATGTAAGTGCAGCACACGCCGAGTTTGTCGAAGTCGCCGTGCGGCTGCGGCGGGAAATGCTTGCGCGGCTGCTTGAGCCAGCGCATCACGGCCAGACGGCTTTCGTTGGCCAGTGCGCTGATGCGGGTGACGTCGTCCATGGGGTTAGGTCTCGTTTTACGTTTTGAATATTAGCTAAATGACGAAATGTGAGCAAGCGAATCGGGGGGCTGTTTCACGCGGTCATGCCGTTCGCCGGATAACGACGGCTGCCGAACTGCGGGATTCGACGTTGCGGCATCGGCACGCACGTTGCGATCGCCCCGGGACCGCGCGATCGGGCCGCGACGCCGTCGCCATCCGCGCAAGGTTCGACGCGCCTTTACGCCCCCGCCAGTGCCTGCGCCAGCCGCTCGATCAGCGCACGCACGCGCCGCGGCTGCACGGCGCTGCCCGGATAGACGATCTGCAAATCGACGTCGCCCGGCGAGAACGCGCGCAGAACCTCGACGAGCGCGCCGGACGCGAGATCCCGTTCGACGTCGACCAGCGACTTCAGCGCAACGCCGTGCCCCGCGACACACCACGCGCGCACGAGCGCGCCGTCATTGGCGACGCGCCGGCCGCGCACCATCACGCGCTTCAATTCGCCGTCGATGCTGAACGGCCATTCGGCATACAGGTCGAGCCCGAAACGCATCACGATGCAGTCGTGCGCGGCGAGATCGTCCGGATGCCGTGGCGTGCCGTGCGCGGCGAGATACGCGGGCGACGCGCACACCACGCGCCGTGCACGGCCGAGCGAACGGCTGCGCAGCGAACTGTCCGCCAGCGTGCCGCGGCGGATCGCGAAATCGAGCCCCTGCCCGACGAGATCGACGTAGCCGTCGCCGAGATGCAGGTCGACCGTGACGCCCGGATGCTCGGCCAGGAACGCGTCGACGACAGGCACGACGCGCTCGCGCCCGAGATCGGCCGGCGCGCTCAGGCGCACGGGCCCCGACAGCGTCTGCGCGCCCACGCGCACACGGCTTTCGAGTTCGTCGGCCTCGGCCAGCAGGCGCCGCGCGCCCGCGACGAGCGTGCGGCCCTCGTCGGTCAGGCTGATCGCGCGCGTCGTGCGCGTGAGCAGCGCCGCGCCGTAGTGGCGCTCGAGCGCCGCCAGCCGCTCGGACACCGTGGCCGGCGACAGGCCGATCTCGCGGCCCGCCGCAGCCAGCCCGCCCTTCTCCACGATGCGCAGGAACAGCGCGAGGTTATCGAGCAGCATTATTCGCTTCCTCCGAAGGATATTTTTGAAGTCTGCCCAATTATCTGAAATATCCGCAAGCGATACAGTGTGATTCCGCCGCCGTGCGCCCGTCCGGCACGCGCCGGGCTTCGACCATTCAAAGGAAATGCACATGGAATACCGTACGCTCGGCCGCTCCGGCCTCAAGGTTCCCGTCCTGAGCTTCGGCGCCGGCACGTTCGGCGGCACCGGCCCGTTGTTCGGCGCATGGGGCAACACGGGCGTCGACGAAGCGCGTCGCCTCGTCGACATCTGCCTGGAAGCGGGCGTCAACCTGTTCGACACGGCCGACGTGTATTCGGACGGCGAATCCGAACGCGTACTCGGCGCCGCGATCAACGGGCGCCGCGACCGGGTGCTGATCTCGACGAAGACGGGCCTGCCGACCGGCGACGGCCCGAACGATGCGGGCACGTCGCGCGCGCGGCTCGTGCGCGCCGTCGACGCCGCTTTGCGCCGCCTCGACACCGACTACATCGACCTGCTGCAGTTGCACGCGTTCGACGCGGGCACGCCGGTCGAGGAAGTGATGTCGACGCTGGACGATCTCGTGCGCGCGGGCAAGCTGCGCTATATCGGCGTGTCGAACTTCGCCGGCTGGCAGATCATGAAGTCGCTCGCGGCGGCCGACCGGCACGGCTGGTCGCGCTACGTGGCGAACCAGGTCTACTACTCGCTCGTCGGCCGCGACTACGAGTGGGACCTGATGCCGCTCGGCGCGGACCAGGGGCTCGGCGCGCTCGTGTGGAGCCCGCTCGGCTGGGGCCGGCTCACCGGCAAGATCCGCCGCAATGCGCCGCTGCCCGAAGGCAGCCGCTTGCATGAAACGGCCAGCTACGGGCCGCCGGTCGACGACGCACGCCTGTACGACGTGGTCGATGCGCTCGACGCGATCGCGGAGGAAACCGGCAAGACCGTGCCGCAGATCGCGCTGAACTGGCTGCTGCAGCGCCCGACCGTGTCGTCGGTGATCATCGGCGCGCGCAACGAGGAACAGTTGCGCCAGAACCTCGGCGCGGTCGGCTGGTCGCTGACCGATGCGCAGGTCGCGACGCTCGACGCGGCGAGCGCGGTGGAAGCGCCGTATCCGCACTTCCCGTATCGCCGGCAACCGGCGTTCGCGCGGCTCGATCCGCCGATGCGCGGGTAAGCGGCGACGGCCTACGGAGGTGGCCGTGCCGCCCTACGCCGGCACGCCCGCGTCGCCGAGCCGCACGACCTTGTCGGTCGCGCCGATGACCGAACGCCGGTGCGTAATCGCGATCACCGTGACATCGCGGGCCAGCAGCCGCACGTGCTCCATGATGTCGCGCTCCGTGGCCTCGTCGAGCGCGGAACTCGCTTCGTCGAGAAACAGCACGGTCGGCTTGCCGTACAGCGCACGCGCGATCGCGATGCGCTGACGCTCGCCGCCCGACAGCTTCAAGCCACGTTCGCCCACCGTCGTGCGGAAGCCGTCCGGCAAAGCGTCGATGAACGGCAGGATCGTGGCTTTCGCGGCCGCCTCGCGCAAACGCCGCGCGTCGCGCGGCCGGCCGAGCAGGATGTTGTCCTCCAGGCTTTCGTTCAGCAGCACGACGTCCTGCGGCACGACGGCGACCGCGCCATACCAGTCGGCGCGGTCGATGTCCGCGAGATCGACGCCGTCGACGAGAATGCGCCCGTCGGTCGGTTCGATCGACTTCAACGCCAGCTTGAAGACCGTGGATTTCCCCGCGCCCGTCTCGCCGACGACGAACGTGATCGCGCCACGTTCCGCGACGAAGTCGACGTCGGCCACGCCGCGGCCGTTGCCGTACGCGTAGCCGACGCGCTCGAATACGACGCGCCCTTCGCGCGGCACGAACGCGGAAGCATGCGACACCTGCCGCTCCTCGGGCGCCGCCCACATCGCCGCGAACGGCGCGAGCGTCGCGCGTGCGCGTGCGATCTCGTCGACGGCGCGCGCGATCATCTCGAACGGCAGGTTGAGCTGCAGCAGCAGCGTGTTGAACAGCACGATGTCGCCGATCGACAGCGCGCCGGCCTCGTGACGCGGCAGGAGCAGCCAGAACGTCACCGCGAACTGGATCGCGAGGCCGAGGCCCAGCAGCGCGAGATAGCCGACGTGACGCAGCACATACGCACGCCAGTTGTCGCGCACGGCGCGCGCTTTCTCCGCGAAACGCTCGTTCATCCAGCGATGGCTGCCGAAATGCCGGAGCGTCTCCATTGCGTTGATGGCGCCGCCGACGAAACGCGCATTCTCCTGTCCGGCCTCGATCGCGCGGTCGAGAAACGCCCGCGAACGCCGCGCGGACACGATCGCGATCACCACCGCGACCACGCCGTACGCGGCCGCGATCGTCACCACCTCGAGATTGATCAGCGCACCGAGCGTGACGAGCGTGAGCACGATCTGCAGCGCGCCGGGGATCAGGTCCATCAGGCCGAGCTGCACGAGCACCGACAGCGACGAACGCCCACGTGCATTCGCGTTCTGGATTTCCGCCGGATTGTGTTCGACGAAGAAGGCCGTGGTCTTCTTCAGGATGCGCTCGAAGAAGCGCGTGCTCGTGATGAACCCGAGATTCTCCGCGCTCATGAACGCCAGGTACTGCACCACGCGTTGCAACGCGCTGGAGACACCCAGCAGGACGGCGTAGAGCACGAAGCCCGGGATCAGCGCGTGGAGCGCGCCGCGATGCGACAGCGCATCGATCAGGCGCGAGAACAGATACGGCGCGGCGACGGCGCTCGTACTCGACAGGACGACGACCGCCGCGACCGCCAGCAACATCCAGCGATCGGACTTCCAGTAGGCCCGCAGGACCTCGGTGATCGGATTCGGCGCGTGGTGTTCGTTCATGACGCGAAGAACCGGGCGCGGCCCGGATGGCGACGAGCGGGCGAAAAGTCTAACAGACTGAAAGAAATGCCGTGGCGGCGCTGGAGCGGCATGGCGGCGGCAACGCGCGGACGTCCACCGTGGCACCAGAAACCGCGACCGCCATGGGCCTACCCAGCGCGCCGCGAACTGCCTATCGTGGCGATTTGCGTCGTTGTCGGCCCGCCCGGCAACGCGTCCATCCCTCATCGAAAAGGTTCGCAAACATGAACGCTGCCGACGCCGGCCTGACCGTACGTGCGGTCCGGGAAGACGACTACGACCGCTGGCTGCCGCTGTGGGACGGCTATAACCGCTTCTACGGCCGCTTCGACGATACGGCACTGCCACTGGCCATCACACAGCTCACGTGGTCGCGCTTCTTCGACGGCTACGAACCCGTGCATGCTTTCGTCGCGGAACGTGACGGCAGGCTCGTCGGGCTCGTGCATTTCCTGTATCACCGCAGCACGACGCATGCCGGGCCGACCTGCTATCTGCAGGATCTGTTCACGCTCGACAGCGAGCGCGGCAAAGGCGTCGGCCGCGCGCTGATCGAGGCCGTGTACGACGCCGCGCGCCGGCATCGCGCCGAACGCGTGTACTGGCAGACGCACGAAACGAATCACACGGCGATGCGGCTCTACGACACCGTCGCGGGAAAAACGGGGGGCGTGGTTTACAGGAAGGAGCTGCCGCGCTGAGCGCGGCGGGTCGGGCGCTCGATTCAGCGGCTGCGACCAGCTCGCGAAATGCATCGACAGCCCGTCGCGCGGCCACACCGCCGCGCGTTGTACGCCGTCACGGCCTTGGTATCCCGAAGGACACAATTTCGGTGCGTCGATTTGTATTCGCTTCCCGCCCAAGCGAATCCACCGTCACCGGAGTTCCCTGTACAACACGCCGGCTGGAGCAGCCCCAGTGCTCAGTCCAACGGCCGCGCCTTGATCCACAGAAACAGCGGTACACGCGCCCACTGCTTCAACTGGTCCGTATCGGCCTGGTCCGGCGGCGGTTCGCGCAGCGACACGATCGCGAATCCGGCCGCTTCCAGCGCTTCCATGTACGCCTGCAGCGGCAGCGACCAGCCCGCGAAGTGCATCGACAGCCCGTCGCGCGTCTCCACGCCATCGAAGTGCTCGCGCCCGAAATAGCTGCCCTTCAGCACGAACGGCGCATCGGGTTGCGGCCCCGCGAAGCCGCCGCGATCGCGGAACGGGTGCACGAGCGAAATGAACAGCAGCCCGCCCGGCTTCAGCACGCGGCGCGCCTCGTTCAACGCGCGCTGCATGTCGTCGAGATCCATCAGCACGTTGTACGCCATCACGAGATCGAAGCTGGCCGCGTCGAACGGCAGCGACGCCGCGTCGACCAGTTCGTAGCGATGCGCGGAATCCGCGTGACGCGCGGCGTCGAGCATCGCGGGCACCGCGTCGCTCGCGGTCACGTCGTAGCCGAGCGCTTTCAGTTCGCGGCTCACGCGGCCTTCGCCGCAGCCGACTTCCAGCGCGCGGCCGGTGCCGCGGCCGATGTAGGCCGCGAGCCCCGCGCGGTATTTCCAGAACGCATCGTGGCCCGGTGTGCCGGCCCAGCCGATCCATTGATCGGCCACCTGCGTCCAGTGTTCAGTGATGGCTTTCGTGTCGGACATGTCCACTCCCGATCGGTATTCGTCGTTGGCCCAGGATGCGCATGGTAAGCCGAAGCGGCGGAAGGCGTGAGCGGGTTGCGCCACGTGCGGCGGTTGCCGTTTCCGGCGGCGAAGTTCTACAGTTACAGGAAACAACCCGCGCCGCCGTGCATCGTCCCGTTCGACGATACGCAGCCGATTCCGAGGAAAGCCCATGCCGAGTATCGTCGCCGCCCCCGCCAATCTTCCCCCGAGCCCCGTCGCGGCGGAAACGCGCATGGTTCACGACGTCGCCACGCTGAAGCCGTCCGACTACCGTTCGGCGGACGGTTCGTCGTGGGTCATCTCCACCATCACGCCGGCCGCGGACAGCGGCGCGAACGTGACCGGCGCGACGTATTTCGACACCGCGAAAGGCCAGACCGTCCCGGTGCCCGACGCGCGTCGTCGTTATGCGAACCGCGGCACGTGGCAGGTCGTCGCGAGTTCGAGCCCTGCCGTGCCCGCGACGGGCCGTTACGACTGGCTGACGCTCGCGTGGCTGCCGATCAACCGGCGGCCGCTGCCGCTAACGCCCGAGCATCTGTATTCGCCGTTCATTCGCGGCGGCACGATCGTCTATCGGTGGAATCCGGCAGCCGAAGGCGGCGAGCAGTTCGGTAACGTGCGGATGATCTTTCCGGAATGGACGCAGCAGGTGGCCGACGCGTTGCGATCCGCGCCGCCATCGTTGCCGGACGGCACGTCGGCCACACCGCCTGCGCTCGATCGCCTGAAAGCGGACAGGAATCCGATGACCGCCGTGCTCGACTTCGGCGCTGCGCTGCGTGACGAGCCGGTGGAGCGGATCGTCGCACGGCTGCCCGCCTTGCTGCAGGTGAAGGACCTGCATGAACTGTCGGCCATCGTGTTCCTGTGCCTGTCCGGGTCGCGTGCCGAAGACCGGCCGCGCTTCGCCGAAGCGATCGACGGATCGATCGCCGCGACCGACGACAGCGCGCGCCTGCTCGCGATCGCGTATGGCGCGTTCGCGGCGGGAAGATCCCGGCCTTATCCGTTCAACGATGCCGCGCAGACGGCACGCATCAACGACGTGTTCGGTGCATTGAAGCGACGCACATCGGCGCTCGGGGTTCCGATTGCCGAAGGGTCGCCGTGGTACGAGTTCTTCACCGCCTATCGGCTCGGCGGTACGGCATCCGGCAACGGCCAGTGATCGCATGCAAATGGTAAGCGCCGCGGCAGCGGATAAGGATCTCCAGCACCTGCATCAAACTGGTCGGCCCGTGAACAGCCTGCTGTCGTCGCTCGCCACGCCGCGGCTCATGTTTTTCATCGGCGCAAAAGACCGCAACAAATAAATGTCGAGTTGTTTTTTCGATCTATTCGACCATCTGAATCAGATCGTCCCGCGCTGAATTTCCGCCCGGCCACAAAGCCATTTCAAATAACCTGAATCCATTGACCAAATCATGAAGCCGGGCGTCATGCAATGCGCGAGTGAATGCCCGGTGCTCGCATCCGGCAGCGTTCCTGTTCCGTTGAACCCGCCGACATGAATCGGCGCGCGGCCGCGCCCACCGGCCGCCACAACGCATTCACACCCGCACGCAGGACGATAGAACAGCGGCCGGTCGCGGGGGAAGCTGCCGTCAACGAGAGATCCCTGTTCGGGATGCCGGCGGACACCACGCCGGACCGGCATACGTATTGTTGTTGAAGGATCCGCGACCGACCATCAGATCCGTCTGATTCGCTGCCCATCCGCATGAAAATCACGCCTTCCTGACGCAACCACGCTCATCGAATTCGCAACACGCCGTTACGTTCGCGAACGGAACCCGTGTGCATCACAGCCGGTCGAAACGCCGCACGCCCGTCGACAACTTCATCGCCGCGGCGGACAATCCCGTCTCCTGCCCCGCTCGATCACACCCACCCTTTTCCTTTCATGCTGAGCATCGGTCCCTTCTCGATCCGCGTCGTCGCGGTAGCCGTCGCCGCGTTGCTGGCGTGGCTCGTCGCACGTTTCATCCAGCGCCGCCCGCCTGACGGACATCACAAGACCGCAGCGAGCCTGATCCTCGACGTGCTGCTGCTCGGGCTGGTCGCCGCGCGCATCGGTTATGTCGCGCAATGGTGGCGCGACTACGCGGCCGCGCCGCGATCGATCGTCGCGCTCGGCGATGGCGGCTTCGACTGGCGCATCGGCGTCGCGGCCGCGCTGGTATTTGCCGGCTGGCGGCTGCGCCGGCTGCCTGCGCTGCGTCGCCCAGTGCTGGCCGGCATCGTCGCGGGCCTCGCCGCATGGGGCATTGCGCAGGGCACGCTGGCGACGTGGCAGCATGCCGCGCCGCCGCTCGCCGCGATGCAGCTCGAAGCGCTCGATTCGACGCCCGTATTGCCTCAAAGCTTTGCCGGCAAGTCGGTCGTCGTGAACCTGTGGGCGACATGGTGCCCGCCGTGCCGCCGCGAGATGCCGATCTTCGAACAGGCGCAGCGCGACCATCCGGACATCACGGTGCTGATGCTCAACCAGGGTGAAAACGCACAAGCCGTGCGCGCGTTCCTCGAACAGCAGGGCCTGCGCTTCGATCACGTGCTGCTCGATCCGTCGCTGCACGCGATGCACGCGTACGGGTCGCGCGGGCTGCCGACCACGCTGTTCTTCAACGCGAAAGGCGAACTCGTCGAATCGCACATGGGCGAGCTGACCGCCGCACGGCTGAAGGACACCGTGACGCAACGCTTCGGGCAGTAACGCGCGTCGGCCACCGGGAAGCGGCGCGACGCCGCTTCGTCACATGCGCGCTTCGACCGCGGCCAGCCGGGCGGGGAGATGTTCCAGCAGCGCATCGACGGCGGCCCGGACTTTCAGCGGAAGATGCAGCGTGGTCGGCCACACCGCATGGATCGGATAGATCACGCCCGGCCGATCGGGCAGCCGTTCCCGCAACGCGCCGCTGCGCAGCGCGTCGCGCACCAGCCAGTAGGGCGATCTGAAGGTCGCACGCCCGGAGATTCACAGCATGCGCGGTGCATTCGCGATGGTCGGCGAACGGGAGATTTCGGGGCTTTGTGCGTCGATGGAAGCGCTGGCGGGTGATGTAGCGGCGTTCGCGCGCGAGTTCGAGCGCGATCGGCATAGTGCGAACGACATACCCGTGCGGCGTGCTTCAAGCGAAGCGAAACAGCCGACCGCGCTGCTTGCCGGTGCGCCCGCTGCGAATCGATGAAGATGCGATCGCGCGATACCCTGGCCGAATGGCTAACGTTAAGGAAACGCACCTTTCCGTAACCCGATACACGCCGAATCGGGCTACAGTAGTTACGCGTTTGCGCGAGGATGTCGGGCCATCGAGAGCGTCATGTGAGTGATGGTCCCGGCGATAAAAATCCGTCGCGTAAACGAGCGCGGCCCGCAGGTGTTAAGAGCACCCACGGACCGCTGACCACAACCAACTCAACCAAGGAGTTGACCATGGCTGACGCGAATCATAACGCACCGGCACTTGTCCACGATTGTTTCGTCACCCCTCAAGCGTCTTTCCGACATCGCCGCACCATTCCGCACCTCCGGTTCTCCGACAGGGCACCGCCGGTCCTGTATCTGTGGATGAAGCTGTCCGGCCAGTGGATCGAAGGCGCAGGTTTTGAGCCCGAGCAGCGCTTGCAGATCGAGGTAACACACAAGCGGCTGGTGATCACGCCAATCGACGAAATAGACGGCGACCCTGTCGGGAAGGACGGTGTCGCTGATGTCGATCGCGCGACGCGACAGCAACGGCGGCAGTTTCCGGTGATGACGCGGGAGGCGCAATGAATCGCAACGACTCGCGTCAACGCACTGACAACGCTCCGTTCGCCCCCGGTTTCGACGACGCCGGGACACTGTCGGCCAAGGCCGCTCTCGCGCTGAAGCTAAACGCACTGATCGCCTCGCGTGGCCTGAGCGAGACCGAGGCTGCGGCGCTCGCGGACATGGCCCGGCCGGTAGCAACCCCGGCGCAGCGCGACAGGCTCCGGAACGTTTCGCTGGATCTGCTGATGCTGACGCTGGTGTCGTTTGGCCAGCATGTCGAAATCGTGGTGCGGCCTGCGGGGCGCTCGCGTTCGGCGGGCATCACGGTTTCAATCTGACGGCCTGCGAAGCAGGCGAAAAAAAGTGTGGCGGCCGGGCCCGACGGCCGCCGCCCAAGCGGCTCCGGCGCCACACTTTTCAAGGATCGGAACAGGCTGGCACCGATCCACGCGGATAGCAAACACTGCGCACTGACGGCACGAAACCATGCCGTACTGCTCGAGCCATCCGGCCGACAAGGCCATGCCGAGCATGCCGAAGGGCGCATGCACAACATCAATCCGCCGGCCAATCAAATTTTCGGCGTCCGCGATGAACACCGACACTATCGCGACAATGTCGGCCCTTGCAGCCTATACCCGAACGCGGCTAACGCCCGTTCACGCTGATCGCGGGCAAAGCACTTTCAGCATGACAATCGCAGATGCCGGACACACGCCCGCGAACTGGCCGGACGACAGGAGTGGCCGGGGCACGTCGCCAGGCTGAACCCGTACGAAATCCTGCCGAGCAAAGTAGTCCTCCGCGGTGGTCGTGCGCAACGCTACCGCCTCGATCGAGCGACTGCGACATGCCGCCAGCAGGCGCGAGACGATCGCCTTTCCGAAGCCGCTCCCGCGAGCTTGCGTAGCGACCGCAATCGAACGGATCAACGCGAAGTCACCGTGATATTCGATGCCGCCGCATGCGATGATGCGTCCGGTATCCGCAGCCACAATGAAATTAGGCAAGTGGTCAACAACACCGGCAACCGGCAAATCGCAGGCGCGAAGCAGAACCTCTATCGAGACCAGATCGGATACTGCGGCAGCACGAAGTTGCATGGCGTCGATCCCAGGGTGGTGGAGGCTTTGCTCGCGGTAACGATCGCTGGCAGGTATGGCCTCGATCGAGGCGCAGGCGGCCGGCGAGCCACCGCGCCACGTCGCGTCAGATACTGCGCTGATTGACACGCTTCGACAGTTCCTCCGCGCTTTCCTTCCGCTCGCTATATCGATCGACGAGATAAGGGCCAACATCCCGCGTCAGCAACGTGAACTTCACCAGTTCCTCCAGCACATCCACGACACGATCGAAATAAGCCGACGGCTTCATCCGCCCTGCTTCGTCGAATTCCGCGAACGCCTTGGCCACCGACGACTGGTTCGGGATGGTCAGCATGCGCATCCAGCGCCCGAGCACACGCATCTGGTTCACCGCATTGAACGATTGCGAGCCGCCGCTGACCTGCATGACGGCTAGCGTCTTGCCCTGGGTCGGCCGAACGGCGCCCATCGTGAGCGGAATCCAGTCGATCTGGGATTTCATGATCCCGGTCATCGCACCGTGCCGCTCCGGCGAGCACCACACCATGCCTTCCGACCATTGCACGAGCTCGCGCAACTCGACGACCTTCGGGTGGCTCTCCGGCGCATCGTCCGGCAGCGGCAGGCCGCTCGGATTGAACACGCGCACGTCGGCGCCCATCGCGGTGAGCAGGCGCGCGGCTTCCTCGATCAGCAGCCGGCTGAACGAACGCTCGCGCAGCGAGCCGTACAAAAGCAGGAACCGGGGCGGATGGGTCGACGGCGCCGCCGGCCGCAACTGGCCGGCATCCGGCACGCGGAACGATTCGATGTCGAGTTGCGGCAGGTTGTCCAGACGGTCAGACATGCTTGCCCTCCGCGTAATCGCGGTGAATCGTGACGTAGTTCATGCGGATGGATTCTCCTGTTTGCTCAAGCGCGTTCGTACCAGCCCTTCGACCGGTTGACGATGCGCACCACCAGCAGCATGACGGGCACTTCGATCAGCACGCCCACCACGGTGGCCAGCGCCGCGCCGGAATGAAAACCGAACAGGCTGATCGCAGCCGCGACGGCCAGCTCGAAGAAATTGGACGCGCCGATCAGCGCCGACGGGCACGCGATGTTGTGCTTCTCGCCGACCGCGCGATTGAGCCAGTACGCGAGCGCCGAATTGAAAAACACCTGGATCAGGATCGGCACCGCAAGCAGCGCGATCACCAGCGGCTGCTTCAGGATCGCTTCGCCCTGGAACGCGAACAGCAGCACGAGCGTAACCAGCAACGCGGCGATCGACCACGGGCCGATTTTCGCCATCGCGTCGTCGAATGCGGCCTGACCGTTCGCGAGCAGCCGCTTGCGCCAGAGCTGCGCAAGGATCACCGGGATGACGATATAAAGGACCACCGACGTGAGCAGCGTCGCCCACGGCACCGTAATCGCCGACATCCCAAGCAGCAATCCGACCAGCGGCGCGAACGCGATCACCATGATGCTGTCGTTCAGCGCCACCTGCGACAGCGTGAACAGCGGATCGCCGCCGGTCAGCCGGCTCCACACGAACACCATCGCCGTGCACGGTGCAGCAGCCAGCAGAATCAGGCCGGCGATGTAGCTGTCGAGCTGCTCGGCCGGCAGCACCGGCGCGAACAGATGCCGGATGAACAGCCAGCCGAGGAAGGCCATCGAGAACGGCTTGACGAGCCAGTTCACGACGAGCGTGACGCCGATGCCTTTTACGTGCTGACGCACTTCGTGCAACGCGCCGAAGTCGACCTTGACCAGCATCGGGATGATCATCACCCAGATGAGCAATCCGACCGGCAGATTGACCTGCGCATATTCCATCCGGCCGATCTGCTGGAACAGGCCGGGCAGCGCCTGGCCGAGCGCGATGCCGGCGACGATGCACAGCGCCACCCAGACGGTCAGATAGCGTTCGAAGAAGTTGATGGAGGGCTTTGCAACGGCCTGCTCCGGCGGGGCGACGTTGGACGTGTTCATTGGACGGGTATCGGTCTTGAAGTCGCTGGCGGCCCGTGGATTCGGCCGGCCGCCACGCGAACGATCAGCTCCGGGAAATCTCGGTCAGTGCCGCCTGGAGTTCGGCGTTGCTCATGCGATCGAGCGGCAGCGCCAGCAACTGCAGCATGCGATAGCCGATCGCCTGGCGCGTGAGTTCGAACGCGAGACGCTTGCCTTCGTCGCCGCCCAACGCGTTCGACGGATCGGCGTAGCCCCAATGCACTTTGACGGGGCTGCCGGGCCAGTACGGACACGTCTCCGCGGCCGCACTGTCGCACACCGTGATGACGACGCGCAATTCTGGCACACCGTCGCCGACGAATTCGTCCCAGCTCTTGCTGCGGTAGCCGCTTACGTCGACACCGGCGTTCGTCAGCGCTTCCAGCGCGAACGGATTGAGCCGGCCGCTCGGCGCGCTGCCGGCGCTGTACGCGCGCACGTCCTTGCCGAGCGTCGCCGCCCAATGATTGAGCATGCCTTCCGCGAGCACGCTGCGCGCGGAGTTGTGGGTGCAGAGGATCAGGACGTTCGTGGTCATGGGCGAGGTACGCGAAGGCGCTTCAGGAAGATTGCGTGCCGGGCGTCGAACAGGCGGACATCGGCGAGCACGGATTACCGCCGCAGCAGTTCTCCGTGAGATAGGTCAGCAAGCCGTTCATCGTCGCGAAGTTCGCGCAGTAGATGACGAAGCGGCCTTCCTGCCGGCTCGTGACGAGCTCGGCATGGGCCAATTCCTTCAGATGAAAGGAGAGCGATGAAGGGGGCACATCCAGCAGCGTGGCGATCTGCCCGGCCGGCAGGCCCTGCGGCCCCGCCTGCACCAGCGCGCGGAAGACGGCGAGCCGGGATTCGTGCGCGAGCGCCGAGAGCGCCGAAATGGTCTGGTTCGTTTCCATTTTTCGATAATAGTCGAAATATCGAATCATGGAAAGCCACTTCGAGATGAAGCGGCGGCCAGGCGGTGACCAACGATCGGGGACACCCAAAACGACTGCCTCAGCCGACGAACCCTTCGTCCGCCGACAACCCCGCTTTCAACGACGCGTCGCGCGCTTCCCGATGCGCTCCCACGGCCGTCGGCATCTCGCTCGACGCACGGCTCACGGCCGCGAGAACACCATCACGCGCCCCGACACGCGCTGCAGCTTGAGCCAGCCCATGTCGGCCGTGAAGCGCAGCTGCTGCAGCGGAAAATCGAACGTGGCCTTCCCGGCAGCGCTCACGACCGCGTCGGCGATCCAGCGGATCAGCGCCTTCCCTTCGTCGGTCGTCACGCTGCCGTTCTGGATGCCGCCGTAGAAGTAGCGATTCCCGGCGTTGACCTCGTTCTGCAGCTGCATCCAGTGGCCCGGCAAACCCGGCAGCGTCCGGAACAGGTCGGCGACGCGCTTCGTCGTCAGGCCGCGCGCCCACAGCGCACCGTTCACATCCGGCCGAACCAGATTGTGGCGATCCGCTTCCCGGGCCTGCCCCTTGATATCGCCCCGCAGGGCCTCGTGCTTCGACATGACGCAATCCTCATGGTGATGGGCGCGGGAAAGTGGCCCCGCGCGCGCCGCTTGCACGATACGCCCGTTGTGCGAAGTCATCGCCTGTCAGGTTTGTCAGGCCCGAGCACCGTCACGCCTTCTTCCCTTTCAGCACGAACGCCGCCGCCGTACACCCGATCATCGCGATCCCGGCGATCAGGAACGTATCGCTGTACGCCATCAGCAACGCCTCGCGCATCACGCGCTGGTTGATGAGCCCGAGCGCGAACTCGTGCACGCCGGAGACCGACCCGCCCGGCAGCGCGTCCGCGCGCGGCGCATGCACGCGCGCGAGCAGCCGCGCGAGCATCGCCATGCGCTCCTGGAACGCTTCGGAGAACGGCGTGACCGCCTCGCCGATCCGCATCGCGTGCAGTTTCTGCCGCTCGACGACGATCTGGCTCATCACCGCGATGCCGATCGCGCCGCCAACGTTGCGGACCATGTTGAACACGCCCGACGCGGAGCCGAGCTGCGCCCTCTCGATGCCGTCGACGGCCATCACGGCCAGCGCGATCACGACGAACGACTGCCCGATCCCGCGCACGATCAGCGACGGCACGATCACGTTCGATGCAGCGTCGGCGTCGAGGTGAATGTTCATCAGACACCCGGCCGTGACCAGCACGAAGCCGAGCACGATCGTCGTGCGCGGGCTGGTGCGGCGCATCAGCGGCGGCGTGAGGAACGACATCGCGAACTGCACGAGCCCGTATGGAATCATCGCGAGGCCGATGTCGCGCGCGCTGTAGCCGTGCAGTTCCGCGAAGTAGTTCGGCACGAGGAACACCACGCCGAACACGACCGCGCCGAACAGGAACTGCATCAGGCTCGCGATCCCGAAGTTGTAGCGGCCGAGCAGGCGCAGGTTGATGAACGGCTCCTTGCGCCGCAGCTCGATCGCGACGAATGCGGCGAGACCGACCGCCGCGACGATCGACAGTTCGACGATCAGGTCCGACGCGAACCAGTCCTTGCGCCCGCCCTCCTCCAGCACGATCTGCAGCGCGCTCAACCCGATCGCCATCGTCGCGATCCCGAACCAGTCGGCCCGCCTGAGCATTCCGAGCTGCACGGGCAAGGGCCGGATCGCCCAGCCGATCGCCGCGACCAGCGCAATCGCGGGCGGAATCTGCAGGTAGAAGATCCAGCGCCACGAATACATGTCGGTCAGCCAGCCGCCGACCGACGGCCCCGCCGCCTGGGCAACGTTGTTCGCAATCGCGAACAGCGCCATCCCGAGCGGGTGTTTCGACGGCGGCAGTTCGGTGACGATCAGCTGGAACGACAGCGGGATCAGCACGCCGCCGAACGCGCCCTGCAGCGCACGCGCGACGATCATCGTCGAGATGCTCGGCGCGACCGAGCACGCGAGCGAAAACGCGAGAAACCCGGTCGCGCCGACCAACAGCACGCGTCGCGCGGAAAACACCTGCACGAGCCAGCCGGTGAGCGGAATCACGACGATCTCGGCGACCAGGTACGCGGTGGTGATCCACGAGCCTTCCTCGAAGCTCGCGCCGAGCGAGCCGCGGATGTCGGGTAGCGACGCGTTGGTCACGTGCACGTTCATGCCGGCCATGAAGCAGCCGAACACGCCGCCGAGCACCGCGACCCACGCGCGCAGCGAAACGGTATCGTCTTGCGCGGCCTGCGCGGTCGCGGCGGTCACGAGCCGGCCCCCTGCGTGCCGCGCGTGTCCACGCGCGCGATCACCGACATCCCGGGTCGCAGCACGACGCCGGCCGGCGGCGTATCGACGCTGATCTTCACGGGGATGCGCTGCACGATCTTCGTGAAGTTGCCGGTCGCGTTGTCGGGCGGCAGCAGCGCGAACTGGGCGCCGGAGCCCGGCGCGAGGCCGATCACGCGGCCGTGCAGCGTGCGGCCCGAATACGTGTCGACGTCGATCTCGACGGGCTGGCCGTCATGCATCGCGCCGAGCTGCGTTTCCTTGAAATTCGCCACGACGTACACGTCGCTCAGCGGCACCACCGCGAGCAGCGGCATCCCGACCTCGACATACTGGCCCGCACGCACCGCGCGCTGGCCGACGCTGCCGTCGCGCGTCGCGCGGATCACCGTGTGGTCGAGATCGAGCTGCACGAGCGCCAGCCGGGCCTGGGCGGCCGCGAGCCGGGCGCGCGCCTGCGCGATCGCTGCCGTGCTCTGCTCGCGGCGGCGCTGCAGCACGGTCTGCTGGTCGGTCTGCACCCGCACGGCCGCGCCCGCGCGGGCCAGCTCGGCGCGCGCCTTCAGCGCGTCCGCGTGTGCCTGCTCCCAGCGCTGTCCGCTCGCGGCGGATTCGGCGAGCAGTTGCTTGTAGCGCGTCGCATCGGCATCGCGCCGCGTGGCCTCGGCGCGCGCGGCGGCCGCGTCGGCGTCGGCCTGCGCGATCTGGCTGCGCTGCTGGCCGACCTGCGCGTCGAGCGTCGCGGCCGCCGCCTGCTCGGCCTGCAGCGTCGCGTCGGCCGCCGCGACGGCGGCCTGCGCATCGTCGACTTTCGCGCGATAGTCGCGATCGTCGAGCCGCACGAGCACGTCGCCGCGCTTCACCGGCTGGTTGTCGTCGACCGCGACCTGCGCGACATAGCCCGACACGCGCGAACTGACCGTGACGACGTCGGCGCGGACATACGCGTCGTCGGTGCCCTCGATGAAGCGGCCGACGGCCCACCAGTGCCAGCCGAACACGGCGAGCGCGATGACGGCGAGCACGACGCCCGCGACGATCAGTTGGCGCCGGGAGAACCGGGCGGATTTGGTTTTTTCGGGTACGGCAGTCGTGCTCATGATCGGAATGATGAGTTGGCGTGCAAGAGAACGGACAGGGGCGCAGCGAAGGCGGCCGGCTACGGTTGCCAGCCGCCCCCGAGCGCCTTGAACACGGCGACCTGGTCGAGCGCGACCTGCTGCGTCGATTCGGCCAGCGCCGAATCGACCGCGACGAGGCTGCGCTGCGCGTCGAGCACGCCGAGGAAATCGAGTGCACCGGCCTCGTAGTTCAGCTCGGCGAGGCGATAGGCGCGCGCATGCTCGGCGCGCGCGGTTTCGAGCGCGGCGCGGCGGCGCCACGCGGCGCCGTACCGCGCGAGCGCCTGCTCGGTTTCCTTCAGCGCGCGCAGTACCTGCGCATCGAATTGCGCGCGGGCGAGCGTGTTGTCGGCGCGCGCCTGCGCGAGCCGCGCCCGGCTCGCCGCCAGGTTCGGGAAACGCCACGTGATCAGCGGACCGACGCCCCATGCGATCGCGTACTTGTCGCCGAGCGTCGACGGATCGCTGCCGGTCGACAGCCAGTTCACCGAGCCGCCGAGCGAGATCGACGGATACAGCTCGGCCGTCGCCACGCCGATCCGCGCATTCGCGGCGGCCAGCTGGCGCTCGCTCTCGCGCAGGTCGGGGCGCCGCCGCAGCAGCGACGCGCCGTCGCCGACCGGGAACGGCCGCGCGAGCACCGGCGCCGTGCGGCAGTGCGCGGCCGCATCGGGCAGCGCGCCCGGCGCGCGCCCGGTCAGCACCGCGAGTTCGTACAGCGCCGCGCGACGCGACCCGACGAGCGCCGGCAGGTCGGCGCGCGTGTCGTCGGCGAACGCGCGCGAGCGCGCCACTTCGAGGTCGGACACGAGCCCGTGCGCGCGCTGCTTCGCCGTCAGCGCGGCAAGCCGGTCCGCGATCGCGACCGACTGCTCGGCCACGTCGATCCGCTCGCCGTACGCGCACACCTGCGCATACGCGGCCGTCGTCTCGGCGGCCACCACGACGCGCATCGCATCGGACGCGGCCTGCACCGTGTCGGCGTCCGCGCGTGCGGCGTCGACGAGATGGCGCACGCGGCCCCACAGATCGACTTCCCACGACAGCGAGAACGACGGCGCGAAGCCCCAGCGCGTGCGCGCGTCGGTGCCCTTGGCCGCCGCGACGACCTGGTCGGGCGCGTGCTTGCCGTAGTCGACGCCGAACCCCGCCGTCGTGTCGGGCAGCCGTGCGGCGCCGGTCTCGTCGAACACGGCGCGCGCCCGCTCGACCCGCGCGACGGCCGCCGCGAGATCGCGGTTCTGCGCGAGCGCATCGCGCACGAGGCCGTCGAGCACGGGATCGTCGTAGAGCCGCCACCAGCGCTCCGGCGGCTCGCCGCCGGCCGCGACCGGCACGCCTGATGCTGCGTGGAACGGCCCGGTACGCGCCGCGTCGGGCGCAGGCGGCCGGTACGGCTCGCCGACCGAACACGCGGCCAGCGCGGCCGACGCCAGCAGCACGGCCGCGCAGGTGGCGCGCCGCGCGCGCGGCAGTGCGCCGGGGGCAGGAGAAACGGGCGAAGCGGACGGAATGGACGGAACGCGCATCGGGTGGCAAGAAGGTCGAACAAACGATGGGCTTATGGTAATTTCGACCTATGCGGTCGATCTCGCGCGTAAAGTGCATTCGTCGTCGAGAAAAGGACACACGGATCAATTGGAAAATTTCTTCATCGCGCTCGAGCGCCAGGCGCGCGACAAGCAGATCGCCGTCGTCGCGTCCGACTCGCCGGCCGGCATGTCGTACCCGCCGCATTCGCACCGCCAGGGCCAGCTCATCCACGCAATTTCCGGCGTGATGATCGTGCACGCGGACGCGGGCAGCTGGGTCGTGCCGACGGGCCGCGCGGTGTGGGTGCCGGGCGGCACGCAGCACGAGATCCGCTCGGCCGGCGACGTCCAGATGCGCACCGTGTTCGTCGGCCCCGAGGTACGGCCGAGCCTGCCGAACGAATGCCGGGTGATCGAGGTCGGCACGCTGCTGCGCGAACTGATCGTGACGGCCTGCGACCTGCCCGCCGACTACGACCTGTCGCACCGCGCGGGCCGCGTGCTCGCGCTGATCCTCGACGAGATCGAGATCGCACCGTCGCTGTCGCTGCACGTGCCGATGCCGCGCCATCCCGCGCTCGTCGCGCTGTGCACGCGGCTCATCAACGAACCGTCGTCGGTCGTCACGCTGCAGTCGTGGGCGCGCGACGCGCACATGAACGAGCGCACGCTCGCGCGCGCGTTCAAGCGCGAGACAGGCATGACGCACGGCGCGTGGTGCCGCCACGCGCGGCTGCTGCTGAGCCTGCCGCGCCTCGCCGCCGGCACGCCGATCCTCGAACTCGCGCTCGAACACGGCTACGACAGCCCCAGCGCGTTCGCGGCGATGTTCCGCAAGGCGCTTGGCGTCGCGCCGAGCGAATACTTTCGGCGGCGCTGAACTGCGCATCGCTGCGTGCAACTGGTCGCGCGCGCCTCCCAGCGGTCGACGTGGCTCACGTATGTCACGGCGGTCGTCATCGCGTGCCCTCCGGGGAACCGTAGTAATGGATTTCGAGCAGCAGGCAGCCCGCGTCGCTGCGGAACGGGCCATGCGGCGTGCCGACCGGACGCACGAAGTAGCTGCCTTCCCGATAGGTCGCGCGATACTCGCGCGTCGCGACGTCGACCAGGCTCTGGTCGCCGTCGAACAGGTGCACTTCCTCGTGGTAGTCGTGCAGGAACGGCACGCGCGTGGCCGCGCCGGGATCGAACCGCACGATCCGCGTCCGGATGCCGCGCTTCGCGTGCTCGTCCAGCGTATCGACGAGCACGACCTGGTCGATGCCGTCGTCGAAGGCCGGCGGATGCTCCCGGTCGAGCGCCGCGAAATCGACGATGCGCTCGGACAGCCCGCGCGCGTTCATGCCGGCACCACGTTGCGGGTCTGACCGAGATGCGCGAGCAGCCCGTCCCACAGCCGCATCCGCTCGTCGATCGCATCGAGCCCGGCCTGCAGCGCTTCCTCGAGCTTCGCCGCGTCGCCGTCGGCCGCCTCGCGAATCATCGCGCGCGCCGCCGGCCCGTGCTCGCCCGAATCGACTTCGATGTGACGGTCGAGGTAATACACGAGCAGCGGGATCGACGAGCGATCGATCTTCCATTCGTCGAGCAGCGTGCGGAACATGTCGGGAATCACGTTCTCGCGGCCGTAGAAGAAATTGCCCAGCACCTGGTGCGTCGCGCCCGACGTGCAGGCGGCCATCGTCGCCTCGACGAAGCGGATCACCGGCTCCGGCGCGTCAACGGCTTTCAGCGCGGCGGACACCGAGAAGCCCGAGCGCACCAGCGACACCATTTCCTCGATGCGCAACGTCGACGCGCCGACATCGCGCATCGCGTGCAGGTACAGGTCGTAATGGCTCATGTGGCCGTTCGGCGTTTCGTCCGATTCCTCGCCGAGCACGATCTCGTTGATCAGGCGCGACGCGTTCGCGTTGCGCGGCGCGACCCACGGCACCGCGACGGTCGTCAGGTCCAGCTGCAGCCGCTTCACGAGCGACATGAAATCCCACACGGCGAACACGTGCCATTCCATGAACACGCGCAGCTCGTCGATGGTGCGGATCGATCCGAACACCGGATGATGCGCGAGCCGCTCGTGCTGCTCGCCGATTTTTCGCTCCAGCCCTTCCAGTTGATTCACGACACTCTCCTTGTGATGTCCGCTCGCGCCAGCCGACCGCGCCGGCCTCCGTCGCCGGAAACCCTTCCGGCGAATTGCCTGCATGCCGTTTTCGGCCCGCGCAGCAATTTCAGGCGTCGATGCTAAATAAGTTGATAATTTGCCGTCTATTCAAAACGGACATTCTCACACTCTTCCCGGACTAGACCGCATCAAATCACCCAAACCCATTTACTGGCAAGGCTTTGCCGAATTACCAACGAAACCGCCCGGAATTGACAGCCGCAAATCGGGCTATCTAGGATAAGAATTGCGATTCATCAAAAATGAAATGCACGATGCGAATATGTATTTTTCATTAAACAAATACGCGCATTTAATCCATCCACCGGAATAAGGTTCCCGGGAGAACGACGTGACCGATTCGACGCATCAATTGCCGCTGTCCGCGCCGCAGCCCGATTTCTGGGAGGCCGCGCTCGCGTATCCCGTCCCGTCGACGCATATCTATGCGGCCGAGTATCTGGAGATTCGCGGCGCGCTCGACACCGGTGCATTCGAGCGCGCGCTGCGGCAAGTGATCCGCGAGGCGCAGACGCTGCACACGACGCATATCGTCCTGCACGGCGACACGCCCGTGCGTGTGCTCGACGCGGCGATCGCCGACGACTGGACGCTCGAATACGTGGACCTCGCCGGCACGGCCGACGCGCACGCCGGCATGCGCGCGCACTGCACGGGCGCGATCGAGCTTGCGCGCGGGCCGTTCTTCCGCCACACGCTGTACCGCATCGCGCCCGATCACTACTACTGGTACCAGGGCTACGCGCACATCCTGGTCGACGGCTACTCGGGCAGCCTGATCGCCGTGCGCGCGCCTCGCGCATGCCGCGCACGCGTACCTGATGCCGCGCCTCGCCGATCCGATCGCGCCGGCCGGCGGCGGACTGACGCTGCGCGAACGCGAGATGCTGGCATGGACGGCCGATGGCAAGACAGCTTACGAGATCGGCAAGATATTCGGGATCGCGGAGCGGACAGTGAAGTTCCATCTGCAGAACGCCGTCGTGAAGCTCGACGCGATGAACAAGACACATGCGGCCACCAAGGCCGCGATGCTCGGGCTGCTGCCCTGACGGCGCGCGCCTGCACGCCGCAACCTGAAAGAAGCCCGGGCCGGTCACGCCGCCCGGGCCTCGGCCCCGCTTAAGCGACGGCCTTCACCGCCGGCTGCGCGCCGAAGAACGTCGCCTGCGCCGCTTCGTCGGCCCACGCATACGCACGGTTGACGCCGCTGATCACCGCGCGAATCGACGCGGTCGTCAGGTTCGCGTCGACGCCCACGCCGAACGCGCTGCCACTCACGCCCGTGCCGGCCAGCTCGGCGATCGCGATCGCCTTCGCATCGGCGCCCTGCGACAGCGCGCGTTCCTCGTAGTGCTGAATCCGCAGCGGCGTGCGCAGCGCGTGCATCAGCGCGTCGAGCGGGCCGTTGCCTTCGCCGCGCAGCACACGGCGCTCGCCGTGCACATCGGCGGTCAGCACGATCGTTTCGCGACCGTCGCGTTCGGTCAGCTCATGGCCGACATAGCGCAGCGGCGCATCGCTTTCGACGTACTCCTGCTGGAACAGCGACCAGATCTGCGCGCTCGTCACCTCGTGTCCGCTGTCGTCGGTCAGCCGCTGCACGGCCGCGCTGAAATCGACCTGCAGGCGACGCGGCAGCGCGACGCCATACCCCTGTTCGAGCAGGTACGCGATGCCGCCCTTGCCCGACTGGCTGTTCACGCGAATGATCGAGTCGTACGTGCGGCCGAGATCGCTCGGATCGATCGGCAGGTACGGCATTTCCCACACGGCATCGGCGCGCTGCACCACGAAGCCCTTCTTGATCGCGTCCTGGTGCGAGCCGGAGAACGCGGTGAACACGAGGTCGCCGACATACGGGTGACGCGGGTGGATCGGCAACTGCGTGCATTCCTCGGACGTGCGCGCGACTTCGTTGATCTGCGAGAAATCGAGGCCCGGATCGACGCCCTGCGTGTACAGGTTCAGCGCGAGCGTGACGAGATCGACGTTACCGGTGCGCTCGCCGTTGCCGAACAGGCAGCCCTCGATCCGGTCGGCACCGGCCATCACCGCGAGCTCGGCCGCCGCGACCGCGGTACCGCGGTCGTTGTGCGGATGCACGGACAGGATCAGCGAATCGCGTCGCGCGAGGTTCCGGTGCATCCATTCGATCTGGTCCGCATAGAAGTTCGGCGTGCCGATTTCTACCGTGGC
Organism: Burkholderia pyrrocinia; assembly: GCF_018417535.1. Lineage (NCBI taxonomy): Bacteria > Pseudomonadati > Pseudomonadota > Betaproteobacteria > Burkholderiales > Burkholderiaceae > Burkholderia > Burkholderia pyrrocinia. The sequence continues at coordinate 1,958,639 of NZ_CP070978.1, forward strand.
CGGCAGGTTCACGATCGCCTTGTGCCCGGGCGTCGGCTGCCAGACGTCGAACACGGCGTCGCAGACTTCCTTCGCGAAGTCGAGTTCGGTGGCCGTGAAGGTTTCGGGGCTGTATTGCAGCGTGAACCGCGTATCGGTTGCGGCGTCGGCGCAGCGCTTGATCGTGCGCGCCGCGTTTACGGCGAGCTGCTTCACGCCGTCGCGGTCGAGGCCGAACACGATCTTGCGGAATTCCGGCGCGGTCGCGTTGTACAAGTGCACGATCGCGCGCTTCGCGCCGCGCAGCGATTCGAACGTGCGCTCGATCAGGTCGTCGCGCGCCTGCGTCAACACTTCGATCGTCACGTCGTCCGGAATGTGGCCGCCTTCGATCAGTTCGCGCACGAAGTTGAAGTCGGTCTCGGACGCCGACGGAAACGCCACCTCGATCTCCTTGAAGCCGATCGCGACCAGCGTCTTGAACATCCGCATCTTGCGCGCGGCGTCCATCGGTTCGAACAGCGCCTGGTTGCCGTCGCGCAGGTCGGTGCTCATCCAGATCGGCGCGTGCGTGATCGTGCGCGTCGGCCACACGCGGTTCGGCAGGTTGACGGGCGTAAACGGTCGGTACTTCGTCGCGGGGTTCTTCAGCATCATGATGTTCGGTCCTCGGTCTGTTTGTCGGGAAACCGCGGCGCGGCGGCCATCACGGGTAGAGGCCGGCTGCACGCGCAGCGGTGAAAACGGCAAGAAATCAGCACAACGGCAAAGCGGTACGGCAAACGACAGCCTTGGCGGTTGGGCGACCGGGACGGAGCGGAGCGATACGGAAAAAAGACGAACTCAGGCGCCGGTCGACAACCGGGGCCAGGTCGGTGATGCAGGGGAAATCTGGCGCTTCAGGAAAGAAGCAGATGGAAAGCGCGCAGCCGCAGACCCAGCCCGGAGAAGCGGGCTAGTAGTCGTAGCGAGAAGAGGAACTGAGCGGCGTGCATGACCGGCATCAAATCACAGGGTGACCGCTGCTGTCAACGGGGTGCGCGTGAATCTTGCGGCAACGTGGCCTGCAAAATCAGTCCCGTCCGATAGGCGACGACTTCCCCCGTCGATATGCTTCACGGGTGCGGCACCGGTGAGGCCCTATTCATGTTCGGAGTGAGTCGGTCCATCCTCTTCGCCGGTCGCCGCACGCCTCCCCATTGCGATCGGGCTTCGGCGTGGGCGTTCGGTGGTGGTCGGTGGGCGCAGCCATGACAAAGATGCTGATGTTGAAACGACACGCTGCCATATGCGAGCGCCGAGCGTCTGCTCCGAAGCCCGATTGCCCCGCCTCTCTCGATCCGCCTGCGCGGCCGCGCATCGTTCAGAAAAACGATACACGCGCCGATATAGTTTATCGAATATCTCGAAACGCCGCCGACTGAAACCGGCCCATTAAATCAAATCGCATTCATTTTCGATTGACTGAACAATAACCATTACACGGAGAATATTTTTTTATTTATTTTTCGACATGCTTTCAAAACCGCGTTTCAAACAACAAACGTTTGCGCGACGCGGCGAGACGCCTTACCACTGTCCTTCAGGAGGAAAGCATGGCCGATTCTCAAACGTCGTCCAATCGCGCCGGTGAATTTTCGATTCCGCCGAATACCGATTTCCGCGCGATTTTCTTCGCGAATGCCGCCGAACAACAGCACATCAAGCTGTTTATCGGCGACAGCAAGGAACCCGCCGCGTATCACAAGCTGACGACGCGCGACGGCACGCGTGAAGCCACGCTGAATTCCGGCAACGGCAAGATCCGTTTCGAAGTGACGGTGAACGGCAAGCCGTCGGCCACCGACGCGCGCCTCGCGCCGATCAACGGCAAGAAGTCGGACGGTTCGCCGTACACGGTCAACTTCGGGATCGTCGTGTCGGAAGACGGCCACGACAGCGACTACAACGACGGCATCGTCGTGCTCCATGGCCGATCGGCTGATCGATCGCTCCGCCGATCCACCGACGACCGCCGGGCAGCCACCTGTCGCGCAGCCCGGCGGTTCTGCATCGCATCGCGAAGCAACGCACTCGAAACCCGTTTCGCCTTCAGCAGACCACGATGCCCATCCTTTCAGCGTCGATCACCAGTGCATCCGTCGTCACGTCCGAGACTTAGGTCGACCTTGCAACAGCCTGCGTCCACGCGGCCGAGGCCAGTTGCGTACGCGCGGCATGCGCCACGCGGTTGAACGCCACCCGCCGCTCGCCCTTCAGCTTCGCCGCATTGGCCGCGTGCACCAGCGCGACCGGATCGACGAGACGGTCATGTCGCCGGACCTCGAAGTGCAGATGCGGGCCGGTCGCCGTCCCGGTGCTGCCGACCGCACCGACGCGTTGACCGCGCACGACGCGCGCGCCGGTTCGCAGCGTCGGCTCGAACGCCGACAGGTGCGCGTAGTACGACGCATAGCCGCCGTCATGACGAATCACCACATACTTGCCGTAGCCGCGCGGCTCGGTGCCGATGAACGACACGACGCCGCGCTCCGACGCATGGACGGCGCGGCCCGCCGGTGCAGCAAGATCGACGCCGGAATGCACGTGACGCGCGCCGGTCACCGGATGCACGCGCACGCCGAACTGCGAGCTGATCCGCTTCGCGGCGACCGGCATCGCGAACCGCGAGCCTGCGAGCGGCAGGCCGTCGAAGTCGTAATAAGCGCCCGGCGAGCCTGCATCGGGCGCGAACCACACACCCGCGACGTGCTGGCCGCGAAAACGGATGTCGAGCGCCGTCACGCGCACGCCGCCCGGCAGCGTCGCATCGTCGTCCGGTTCGAATGTCACGCGGAAGGTGTCGCCGATCGCGCCGCGCTGCTTCGGATCGACGCGCCCGGCCAGCATGCGGGTGATTTGCGCGGCAACGCCGGCCGGCAGTTCGGCGCGCGCCAGCGATGCTTGCAGGCTGCCGTCAATCGCACCGGCGCGCGTGCCGCGATCCGGCGCCGCGAGCATGAACGGCTCGGCGGAGGCGAGATCGACCGGACGCCGCTCGAACGCCGCTTGCGTGCCCATCGCGGGCAATGGCGACGAAAGACCGTAGTCGAACCGGGACGCGTACGCGCGTTCGACCGCATCGCGCGCCGCATCGCACAGCACGCGGTAAGCCACGCATGCGCCGAAGCGCGCAACGGGGTCGTCGCGATCGATGCCCGTCGGCATGTTCGACGCATGCGATGCGTATGCGACGTCGAGCGGCGCTGCCGCCGATGCGCGCAAGCCGCCCCACGTCGTCCGGGCGGAATTGAAAAAAGGCACGTCGACAAGGTCGGTCGATTCCGCCGTCGCGGATGCGACGGGTGCGGCATCGCGAGCGGCTTGGGCTGCCGCAGCGTGAGCGCCGGCCACGCAGGCTGTCGCGACGACACCGCGCAACAGCACGCGGCGAATCGGAAAACACGGAGCACTGCGTCGGGCGGATTGACCTTGTTCGCGTGCGAGACGGAAACGCAGGTCTAATCGCATGACGTCGTCACTCGCTATCGATGAAAAATCGGGAAAGGACCGGGTATCGCGGAGGAACTGGCGTCGCGATCCGGCAACTTGAATACGAGTGTATCGGCATGCCTGAAACGGCTAAATAGGACCAATCTTATTTTTTGGCACCGCTGCTTAGTACTTGAACGAAATTCGGATTGCACCGTCCGACGGCATGGCACTCCGACCCCATGCATTCGCACGAACCATCGTGTGCCATGTACAGTCGAACGCTGCCGGCGCGCGAGCCCGTGCCTGCCCGAATGCGGCGGGACCATCGCGTGTCGCGCATCGTGTCACCCAACCGGAATCCCGTATGTTTCTCGATCACCTTCATCCGGAACGCTGGACGTTCCTGTGGAACGCGCTGTCCACCCTTTCCATCAAGCTGTGCGCCGGCCTGGCGCTGCTCGTCGCCGGCTGGTGGCTGTCGAAACGCATCGGCAACTGGCTGAACCGGCTGCTCTCGAACAAGGAGCGCGTCGACGACACGCTGCGGCCGATTCTCTGCGACGTCGCCGTGTGGGGCATCCGCATCGTCGCGATCGTCGGCGCGCTGTCGCAGCTCGGCATCCAGACCGCGAGCATCGTCGCGGTGCTCGGCGCGGCCGGCCTCGCGATCGGGCTCGCGCTGCAGGGCACGATGCAGAACATCGCGGCCGGCATCATGCTCCTGCTGCTGCGGCCGTTCAAGGTCGGCGACTATATCGACGGCGGCACGGGCGTCGCGGGCACCGTCGATGAAGTCGGGCTCTTCATGACGCGGCTGACGAAGCCGGACGGCATCTGCGAGTACGTGCCGAACAGCGCGCTGTGGGGCAGCTCGATCCGCAACTACACGCGCAATCCGACGCGCCGCCTCGATCTCGAAGTCGAGGTGTCGGTGCACGACGATATCGATCGCGCGCTCGATGCGCTGCGTGCGCTGGCCGTGGCCGATCCCGACGTACTGCAGGAGCCGGCGCCGGACGTGATGGTGATGCGCTTCGACGACAGCACGGCCGTCGCGAACATGCGCGTGTGGACGCACACCGACAAGTTCTGGGCGATGCGCTGGCGCCTCGCGCGCCAGGTACGCAAGACGCTCGCCGATGCGGACTGCGCGCTGCCGATCCGCACGCGCGAACTGCACATCGTGCACGACGCGGAGTCGCGCCAGGCCGGCACGCGCGCACCGGCGTCGCAAGACATCGGGGCGCGGAACCGCGCATGACGCGCGGCGCGCCCCGGCTTCGTCGTCACATCTTCACGATATCGAGCAGCGCCTTCTTGCCGCTCTTGTACGTGAACACGGAAATCGCGCCGTGCTTCAGATCGCCCTGCGGCGTGAAGCTCGTCTCGCCGATCACGCCGCGATAGTCGGTGGCCGGCATCGCGGCCAGCACCTTCGCCGGGTCCGTCGAATTCGCGCGCTTCATCGCGTCGACGATGATGTACACCGCGTCGTACGAGAACGGCGCATACACCTGCATCGGCTGGTGGTAACGCGCTTCGTAGCGCTTCGCGAACGCCGCGCCGCTCGGCATTTTCTCGAGCGCGATGCCGGCCTCGGAACACACGACGTTGTCCGACGCAGGGCCCGCGAGCTTCGGCAGGTCGGTCGAGCACACGCCGTCGCCGGCGAGGATCTTCGCGCGCATGCCGAGCTGGCGCGCCTGCTTCGCGAGCGGGCCGCCCGTTGCGTCCATCCCGCCGTACATGATCGCGTCCGGGTTCTCGCCCTTGATCTTCGTGAGGATCGCGCGGAAGTCGATCGCCTTGTCGTTGGTCGCGTCGCGCGACACGACCTTCATCCCGGCCGCTTTCGCGGCCTTCTCGAACTCGGTCGCGAGGCCCTGCCCGTACGCGGTCGAATCGTCGACCACGGCCACCGTCCTGATGCCCATGTTCTTCGCCGCATACATCGCGAGCGCCGGCCCCTGCTGCGCGTCGGTCGCGACGACGCGATACGTGGTCTTGAAACCCTGCTGCGTGTACGTCGGGTTGGTCGCAGCCTGCGAAATCTGCACGACGCCGCCGTCGCGATAGACGCGCGATGCCGGGATCGACGTACCCGAGTTGTGATGGCCGACGACGCCGACGACCTTGTCGTCGACGAGCCGCTGCGCGACCTGCGTCGCGGTGCGCGGATCGCCCGCGTCGTCCTGCGCGTCGAGTTGCAGCGTGACCTGCTTGCCGCCGATCGTGAGCCCCTTCGCGTTGATTTCCTCGACCGCGAGCCGCGCGCCGTTCTCGCTGTCCTTGCCGAGGTGCGCGATCGCGCCGGTCAGCGGCGCGACGTGCCCGATGCGCACGATCTCGTCCGCGTGCGCGGGGAACGCGGCAACCGCGCACGTCAGTGCAGCCGCAGCGGCAAATGCCGTCTTGTGATGTCGATTCATGGTTTGTCTCCTTCCTTGTCCCGCTTCGTTCGTGTTCGGATACGTCGTTCGTTGAAGGTAATGCGACGCGCTCACGCGCGCCCTTCGAAACCCAGCAGTACGTTCACCGCGTTGATGCCGATCTCCTCGACCATGTAGCCGCCTTCCATCACGAACAGCGTCGGCAGGTTCAGGCGCGCGAGCGCCTCGCCGATGCGCAGGTAGTCGGGCGAGCGCAGCCGGAAATGGCTGATCGGGTCGTGCTCGAACGTGTCGACGCCGAGCGACACGACGAGCAGGTCGGACGCATGCGCCGCGATCGCGTCCGTCGCATGGCCGAGCGCCGTGGCGTAGGTGTCCCACTGCGTACCCTTCGGCAGCGGCAGGTTCAGGTTGAAGCCCTCGCCCGCGCCCGCGCCGCGCTCGTCCGCGTAGCCGGAGAAGTACGGGTACGACACCGACGGCTCGCCGTGGAGCGACGCGAACAGCACGTCCGGGCGTTCGTAGAAGATGTCCTGCGTGCCGTTGCCGTGATGGAAGTCGACGTCGAGCACCGCGACGCGCGACGCGCCGCTCGCGATGACGTGCTGCGCCGCGATCGCCGCGTTGTTAAGGTAGCAGTAGCCGCCCATGTACTCGCGGCCCGCATGGTGGCCGGGCGGACGGCACAGCGCGAACGCCGCGCGCGCGCCGCCGTTCGACAGCAGGTCGGCGCCGGTGAGCGCCGAGTTCGCGCTCGCGCTCACCGCGTCCCACGTGCCCGCGTTGATCGGCGCGCCGGCGTCCATCGCGAAGAAGCCGAGCTTGCCGTCGATGAAGTCGGGCAGCGTCGCGGCCGCCGGCATCGCGCGCACCGGCCACACGAGCGGCAGCGCCTGGCAGGTGCGGCCCGTCGCGGTCCATTCGTCCCATGCGCCGGCGAGGAATTCGACGTAGCGCGCGCTGTGCGCGCCCGCGTAATGCGCGCGGTCGAACGCGCGCGGCGCGATCACGTCGCCGAGGCCGGCCGCGCGAACCTGCGCGAGCACCGTTTCGGCGCGAAGGGGGTTTTCGAACGACTCGGTGATCGCGCCGTCCTTCAGTTCGACGCCGCGATGCAGGTGATGATCGCTGCTGTAGACCGTGAGCATGGTTGACCGTCGCAGTGATGGCAGTGAGGGGTGGCAACAGTTTATTGACGCCGACCGGCAATAACTTTGCTTTTCACATTCGCGTTTCGTACAATTTTGAGAAAACTGTCTACGGAATCACGGATATGAGCAAAAATCGTGCCTCGGTTGAACTGGACGGCGTCGACCGCGCGATGCTCCGCCTGCTGCAGGAAGACGGCGCGCTGTCGAACGCGACGCTCGGCGAAAAGCTGTCGCTGAGCGTCACGCCGTGCTGGCGCCGCCGCAAGCGGCTCGAGGACGAGCGCGTGATCACCGGCTACCAGGCGAACCTCGACCGGCGCGCGCTCGGGATGAACGTGTTCGCGTTCGTGCAGGTGACGTTCAACATGCACTCGGGCCAGGATTCGGATCACTTCGAGGACGTGATGCGGCGGCACGACGAGGTGACGTCGTGCCACAAGATCACCGGCGCGGCCGACTACATGCTGCAGGTCGTCGCGGCCGATCTCGACGCGTATGCGGAATTCGTCGAGCGCGTGCTGAGAAAGCAGGCCGGCGTGTCGTCGATCCAGTCGAGCCTCGCGTTGCGCGAGGTGAAGTTCTCGTCGCGCGTGCCGGTGCCGGACGCGTGAACGGCGCGATGGACGCGCGGGCCCTCATTTTGTTTCCCCAAACCCATCCCATGAAACACTACCCCATGAAACGTTTCATCCGTTCCGTCTCGCTTGCCGTCGCGATCGCATTCGCATTGAGCGCCTGTGCGGCACAATCGTCCGCGCCCGCCGATTCGTCGGCGCCAGCCGCACCGCCGAGGGTCGGCGGCGATCGCGATGCACACGGCTGCATCGGCTCGGCCGGCTACGCATGGTGCGAACAGACGCAACAATGCGAGCGCCCCTGGGAACTCGCGAAGCAAAAGGGCTTCGCGAATTCGGCGCAAGCGTACGAGCAGTTCTGCAGGAACACTTCGGCGAAATAAGCGGATCGCGGCGCAATGCCGCGATGCCATGACGTGCCGACGCGAAGCATTGCGCGAACGCTCGCGCATTGCGTCGGCGCATCGGCATTCCGACGATTAAACGTTTCGACGTTTCGCATCGGCACGGGGCGCGCCAATCGCGCGCGCCGCGCCGTCAATTTCCCGCCGGTTTTCCGGTGCGGCGCACCGCGATTCCGGAAACCCGGACACGCGAAAAACCCCACAAAAACAAGGACATTTTCCGCGTGCGACACGTTAGCCGAGTTCGGTTATATTACGCGCCCCTTGCCACCCCGCCCCCGCCACACGCGTCGCGCGCGGCCTCTTTCCACGCAGCCTGAAGCGCCGTCCGCCCAGGCTTGCCGCAAGGGCCCGGGCGCATTGTGCGCCACCGCGACGCAGGCAATTGCCGGCCCGCAAGAAGCCGATCCGAAGGTCTCCTTCGCAACGGTTTCGCGTGCGCAAATGCAACGGCGCGCAGCGTCGATCCGGAATTCCGGATTCGCGATCCGGATCTCCGGATGCTTGTATCGGCGCGGTCGCAACGCTCGCCGGGCGGCATGGCAAACCGATGCATCCAAGTTGAGAAGGGATCTGCTGTGATCAAAACGTTACGGGTAATACTGTCGGCGCTCGCGCTGTGCGTCGCCGCGTCGTCCGCGCACGCCGCCGATACGAAGAAGGTCGACGTCCTGCTGGTGGGCGGCGGCATCATGAGCTCTACGCTCGGCGTCTGGCTGCACGAGCTTCAGCCTGACTGGTCGATGACGATGGTCGAGCGCCTCGACGGCGTCGCGCTGGAAAGTTCGAACGGCTGGAACAACGCCGGCACCGGCCACTCGGCGCTCGCCGAACTGAACTACACGCCGGAAAAGGCGGACGGCAAGATCGACATCTCGAAGGCGATCGAGATCAACGAGTCGTTCCAGATCTCGCGCCAGTTCTGGGCGTGGCAGGTCAAGCAGGGCGTGCTGAAGAACCCGCATTCGTTCATCAACTCGACGCCGCACATGAGTTTCGTGTGGGGCGACGACAACGTCCGTTTCCTGAAGAAGCGCTACGAAGCGCTGCAGGCAAGCCCGCTGTTCCGCGGCATGCAGTATTCGGAAGACTACGACCAGATCAAGCAGTGGGTGCCGCTGATGATGGAAGGCCGCGACCGCAACCAGAAGGTCGCGGCGACGTGGACGCCGATCGGCACCGACGTGAACTTCGGCGAGATCACGCGCCAGTTCGTCGGCTACCTGAAGACCCAGCCGAACTTCACGCTGTCGCTGTCGAGCGAAGTGCGCGAGATCACGCGCAACGCCGACGGCACGTGGCACGTGTCGTGGGTCAAGCTGCATTCGGACGAACCGCCGCAGGCCGTCGACGCGAAGTTCGTGTTCATCGGCGCGGGCGGCGGTGCGCTGCACCTGCTGCAGGCGTCGGGCATCCCCGAGGCGAAGGATTACGGCGCGTTCCCGGTCGGCGGCTCGTTCCTCGTGACCGACAACCCCGATGTCGTGAAGCAGCACCTCGCGAAGGCGTACGGCAAGGCGTCGGTCGGCTCGCCGCCGATGTCGGTGCCGCACCTCGACACGCGGATCATCGACGGCAAGAAGATCATCCTGTTCGGGCCGTTCGCGACGTTCTCGACCAAGTTCCTGAAGAACGGCTCGTACTTCGACCTGCTCAAGAGCACCAACACGCACAACGTCGCGCCGATGATGCGCGTGGGCGTCGACGAATTCCCGCTGGTCCAGTACCTGGCCGGCCAGTTGATGCTGTCCGACGATGACCGCTTCAACGCGCTGAAGGAATACTTCCCGAACGCGAAGAAGGAAGACTGGCGCCTGTGGCAGGCCGGTCAGCGCGTGCAGATCATCAAGCGCGACCCGGTGAAGGGCGGCGTGCTGAAGCTCGGCACCGAGATCGTCAGCTCGCAGGACGGCAGCATCGCGGGCCTGCTCGGTGCATCGCCGGGCGCGTCGACGGCCGCGCCGATCATGCTGAACCTGATGAAGAAGGTGTTCAAGGACAAGGTCGCGACGCCCGAGTGGCAGCAGAAGATCCGCCAGATCGTGCCGAGCTACGGCACGAAGCTGAACGACAGCCCGGCGAAGGTCGTCGAGGAATGGACCTACACGAGCGACGTGCTGCAGCTCTCGCCGCCGCCGAAGATCGACATGAATACGCCGTCGCAAGCCGCGGGCACGGCGCCGGCACGCCCGGCGAAGGCTGCCGCGGATATGGCGCTGTAACGCACGCGACACTGTTGCGCCGCCCCGCACGGCCGCCCTTGACCGGGGCGGCCGTTTTTCATGGAGGGTCCGGCGCCGGCCCCCGCCGACGCGTCCGGCAGCCGGTCGCCTCACACCGGCCGCCCCAACCGGGTTGCCGACACGCGTCGCCCGCGCCGGGCGCCCGCATCCGCTAGAATTGCGGGCACGCGCGACCTCGTCGCCGCCCGATCCATCATCCGCATCGACGCAGTCCAAGCGACCGCCGGTGCGGCCCGCGCCCGAGCCGCGCGAGCGCCGCACACCGTTGCCGCGCCCGCCCGGGCGCGCCACCAACCGAATTCAGCTGGAGAAAGACCGTGTTTACCTGCAGAAACCAAAGCTGCGGCACGCAGTGGGAAACGTCCGACGTCGTCATCAAGGACGAGGGCCAGGGGCTGCTGTTCCGCTGCCCGCTGTGCGGCGCGCGCAACTATCTCGAGCGCTTCGAAGCCGACGACGGCACCATCGTCTACGAGCAGATGGAAGGCCGGCCTTACCTCGGAGACGTGGAATGACCCAACCGACCGCCACGCCCTTCAGCGCGCTGCCGCTGACGCCCGCCACGCTCGCCAACCTCGCGCAGCTCGGTTATGTCGACATGACGCCGATCCAGGCCGCGAGCCTGCCGATCGCGCTGGCCGGCCAGGACCTGATCGCGCAGGCGAAGACGGGCAGCGGCAAGACCGCCGCGTTCTCGCTCGCGCTGCTGTCGCGCCTCGACGCGCGCAGCTTCGACGTGCAGGCGATGATCCTGTGCCCGACGCGCGAACTCGCCGACCAGGTCGCGCAGGAAGTGCGCCGCCTCGCGCGCGCCGAGGAGAACGTGAAGGTACTGACGCTGTGCGGCGGTACGCCGATGCGTCCGCAGGCGCAGAGCCTCGAGCACGGCGCGCACATCGTCGTCGGCACGCCGGGCCGCATCATGGATCACCTCGATCGCGGCAACCTGAAGCTCGACGCGCTGAACACGCTCGTGCTCGACGAAGCCGACCGGATGCTCGACATGGGCTTCTTCGACGACATCGCGAAAGTCGCGCGGATGTGCCCGACGACGCGCCAGACGCTGCTGTTCTCCGCGACCTATCCGGACGGCATCGTCAAGCTGAGCCAGCAATTCCTGCGCAACCCGAAGGAAGTGAAGCTCGAAGAGCGCCACGACAACAGCAAGATCCGCCAGCGCTTCTATGAAGTGACCGAAAACGAGCGGCTGCACGCGGTCGGCCAGTTGCTGAACCACTACCGCCCCGTGAGCACGATCGCGTTCTGCAACACGAAGCAGCAGTGCCGCGACCTGCTCGACGTGCTGCATGCGCAGGGTTTCCACGCGCTCGCGCTGCACGGCGAGCTCGACCAGCGCGAGCGCGACCAGGTGCTGATCCAGTTCGCGAACCGTAGCTGCTCGGTGCTGGTGGCAACCGACGTCGCCGCGCGCGGGCTCGACATCGCGCAGCTCGAAGCGGTGATCAACGTCGACGTGACGCCCGACCCGGAAGTGCACGTGCACCGCATCGGCCGCACCGGCCGCGCGGATCAGGACGGCTGGGCGCTGAGCCTCGCCAGCATGGACGAGATGGGCCGCGTCGGCTCGATCGAACAGGCGCAGAAGCGCGATGTCGAATGGCATCCGCTCGCCGAGCTGAAGCCGGCCGGCGACGACACGCTGCTGCCGCCGATGGAAACGCTGCAGATCCTCGGCGGACGCAAGGACAAGATCCGCCCGGGCGACGTGCTCGGCGCGCTGACCGGCGACGCCGGGTTCGACGGCAAGCAGATCGGCAAGATCAACGTGACCGAGTTCTCGACCTATGTCGCGATCGAGCGCGGCGTCGCGCACGACGCGCTGCGCAAGCTCAATGCGGGCAAGATCAAGGGCAAGCGGGTCAAAGTCCGGTTGATGGACGAGGAGTGACGGGAAGCGGCGCGGACGGTCGCACCGTGTCGCACCGTGTCGCACCGTGTCGCGCCGTTCCGCGCCGCCCGGCACTACCCCGCACTACCTGCGCATCACGCCAGTTCCGGATACCCGTGCGCGGCGGCCTCTCGCGCAAACCGCGCAATCGTGTCGTAGTCGTCGGGCGACAACCGCTCGAATCCCTTCAGTCTCAGCACGCGCGAGCGTTCCGCATCGGCCGCCACCGCGCGATCGAGCGCATCGCGCAACGCGGCCACCTGCGTTTCCTCCAGCGCCCGCGACGCGATGAACGGCAACCCCGGCGCGGATGCCGTCGTGCCGATGATCCGGATGTCCTTCAATAAGTCGGGCAACGCATCGCGCACATACGCGAACGTCACGCAGTCGATCGCCGCGCAGTCGGCAACACCTGCCGCCAGCGCGCGCAACACGTTCAGGTGCGAGCCGAACGCCGTCACCGACCCGAAGAAGCGGCCGTCGTGCGCATGCGGCGCGACCGCATGCCGGAACGCGTTCATCCCGCTGTGTGAATCGGCACCGTTGAATGCGGCGCGCAGCCCTCGACAGGCGGCGAGCGCTGTCGCGCCGCCTGCATGCACGCGCGCCGACACGACCAGCATGCTGCTATAGCGCGTACCGTTGCAGCCGTGCGCGTCGAAAGCGGGTGTCGCGATCAATCGCACGGCGTCGCGCAAACCAAGCATCCGGTACGGGAAGCCGCACGTCTGCGACAGCAGCAGATCGTCGCGCCGCCACAGCGCGTGCAAATCGCCGAACGGTTCGTCGGGCAGCGCGGCGTCCGCCGGCCCGCCCGCGTTCGCGAACGCATCGAGCGCGTCGCGCAGCAGCGCGCGCCACAGCGCGGCGTGGCGCGGCGTCACGTTGTACATCGGCAGTTCTGCGATCCATCGGCTCATGCGCGCATTCTACGGGCGAAACGTCAGAACACGTGCCGTATACCGGCACGGCCGACCGCCTGCTTCTGGTTGCCCGACGGATTGAAGCCCGCGATCTGCGCGACCGGCGCATCGCCCGCCGCCTTCTGGAACGCCCCCATCACATAGACGCTCGTGCGCTTGGACAGCGCGTATTCCACGCTCAGGTTGAACTGGTGATACTTCGGCTCCGCGTTCGTCGCATGGTCGCGGCCCGTCGTGTACGTATAGCCCGCGCCGATCGTCACCGCCGGCGTCGGCGTGACGAGCGTCGACAGCTCGTAGTTCTGGAACGTCGCGTCGTGCCCCGCGCTGCCCTGCTGGAAGTTCGTGTTCGTGAAGTCGGCCAGCACCTTCAGCCACTGCACGACCTGGTACGACGCGCCGACGCCGAACATCTTCTGCGCGCGCGCCGCATCGAGGTAGTTGCCGTAGATCGCGTTCGTGAAGCCCGGATAGTTCTGGTAGCCCTGCGTCGACACGCCCGGGTTGTTGATCCGCAGGTAGCCGATGCCAAAGCCGACCGGCCCCGCCGCGTAGCTCGCGCCGACGCTGAACGTCGCGTTGTCCGAGAACCGGCCCGGCTGCCCGCCGAACGCGTAGAGGCCGCCGAACGTGACGCCCGCGATCGTCGGGCTGCGGTACTTGACCGCGTTCGAGATCGGGAAGCCGTTGTCGGTGTTGTCCATGTCGTTCGGGTGCGCGAAGTAATAGCCGCCGATGTTGCCGTTCAGCGTGAACGGCTCGACATAGTCGACGATCGAGTCCCACTGGCGGCCGAGCGTGAGCGTGCCGAGCTTCGCGTCGTTCAGGCCGACGTAAGCGTTGCGCGAGAACGCGAGCCCGCTGCCGAGGCGGCCGGAGTTGATGTCGAAGCCGCTTTCGAGCCGGAAGATCGCGCTCAAGCCCCCGCCGAGATCCTCGGTGCCGCGCACGCCCCAGCGGCTGCCGGCCGTCACGCCCGACGCGAGCTGCACGAGATGCTTGCCCTGCACGTTCGACACGTAGTCGACGCCGTCCTCGACGATGCCGTACAGCGTGACGCTGCTTTGCGCGTGCGCGGTGGCGGCCGCGGCGAGCGGCAGCGCGAACAGGAGTTTCTTCATCGGGAACGTCCGGTTGTTTTGATCAGATATGCGAAGCGTCTTCGTGGAATGCGGGACTATATCGGCGCCCTCCGCGCGCGCCAACGAACGAATCGAGAATTCGATTCCCGAAGTTCCGGGTCGCGCGCCGCCAGACGCCGGCCGGCGGGCTTGTGACCCATCGCGATAAGCAAATGCGAATCGGTTGATTGGCCGCCCGGCACCGATTCGATACAGTTCGCTTTCCTTCCGAATCGTCACGGGCCGCCTGCGGTTCGCCCGCACGTCGCATCGCGGCCGGCGCCCGGCCTGCTCCATTCCAGAACCATGGCCGAATACTTCGACGTCGACCACGCGCGCGCGATCGCCGCGCTCGACGCCCGTTTCACCGCCCGCACCGAGTGGCCGACCTGGCTGCTGGTCGTCGCGATCTACGGCGGCTGGCTCGCGGTGCTGCTGCTCGTGCGCGAACGGCACCTGTCGCCGGCTGCCGCGACGCCGCCGCTGATCCTGCTCGGCGCGTGGCACCTGTCGTTGCAGCACGAGCTGCTGCACGGTCATCCGACGCGTTCCGCGCGGCTGAACAAGCTGCTCGGCTATCCGCCGCTGACGGTCTGGTATCCGTACACGCTGTATCGCGACACGCACCTCGACCATCATCGCGACGAAGACCTGACCGTGCCCGGCGTCGATCCCGAAACGAACTACGTGTCGCGTGCGTGCTGGGCGACGCTGCCGCGCTGGCGTCGCGTGCTGTCGGTCGCGCGCAAGACGTTCGTCGGGCGGATGGTATGCGGCCCGCCGACGAGCATCGCCGCGATGTTCGCCGATGCGTTCGCCGAGTTCCGGCGCGGCGAGTTTCGCTACCTGCCGATGTGGGCAATCCACATCGCGTGCGTCGTGGCGCTGCTCGCATGGCTGCAATCGGTGATCGGCGTGCCGTGGTGGTACTACCTGCTCGCGGTCACGTGGCCCGCGCATTCGCTCGCGATGATCCGCTCGCTGTACGAGCACCGCGCCGCGCGACACCCGAAGGCGCGTATCGCGATCAACGAAGCCGGCTTCGCGATGCGGCTGCTGTACCTGAACAACAACTACCACCTCGTCCATCACGACCTGCCGAAGCTGCCGTGGTACGACCTGCCGCGCGCGTACCGGATGCGTCGCGACGCGTATGCGGAAAAATGCGGCGGCTTCGTGATCCGCGGCGGATATCGCGAATTGCTGGCGCGTCATGCTTGGACGCCGACCGATGCGCCGGTGCATCCGTTCGATCAGGGCACGGCGTCGCTGTCGACGGGTGGCGGGGTGAAGGTGGCGGTGGCCGACAAGGTTCTGCAGATCAGCACGTAACGGTCGACGGAGCCGCGCTTCGTCGTCACGTCGCCCGGGTCGACGATGCGGGCGCAAGGCCGCGCGGCATGCCGACCCGCCCGTCCCCGCCAGAATTCCTTACGAAATTCCGACAATGCGGAGACGCGTCGGCGAATTGCCAATTGCGCCGGCAATGTCCAGAATGGCGGCTCATCCAGGGCTTCCAACAATCATTCGCCCCGGCTCTGCCCCCGGCCGCGCGCCGCACTCCCCGACGACGATGCAACCGAACACCCCACCCGGCGCGATCCGCGCGATCGGTAACGACTGGTCCGTTTCCGCGATCACCGCGGGCTTTCTCGCGGTCCTGATTTCCTACGCGGGCCCGCTCGCGATCTTCTTTCAAGCCGCGCAGGCAGCGCACGCGTCGAACGCGATGGTGTCGTCGTGGGTCTGGGCGATCTCGATCGGCGCGGGCGTGTCGGGCCTGCTCGCGAGCTGGAAGCTGAAGGTGCCGGTCGTCACCGCGTGGTCGGCGCCCGGCACCGCGCTGCTCGTCGGCCTGTTTCCGCAACTGACGCTCAACCAGGCCGTCGGCGCGTACCTCACGGCCGCGCTGATCATCCTGCTGATCGGCGTCACCGGCTACTTCGACAAACTCGTGCGCCACATTCCACGCGGCATCGCGTGCGGAATGATGGCCGGCATCCTGCTGCCGTTCGGCACGCATGCGTTCGCCGCCGCATCCGACCAGCCGGCGCTCGCGTTCGGGATGATCGCGGCCTACGTGATCTTCAGGCGCCTGCTGCCACGCTACAGCATCGTGCTCGTGCTGCTCACGGGCGCCGCGCTCGCGACGCTGCTCGGCATGACGCATCTCGGCAATGTGTCGCCGAGCATCGCGCGGCCGATCTTCATCGCGCCCGAATGGACGCTCGGCACGACGCTCAGCCTCGCGCTGCCGCTCGTCGTCGTCAGCCTCACCGGCCAGTTCCTGCCGGGGATGACGATCCTGCGCGTGTCCGGCTATCACACGAGCGCACGCCCGATCATCACGGCCACCGGCGTGATGTCGCTCGTCGTCGCGTGCTTCGGCGGGATCACGATCGTCGTCGCGGCGATCACCGCGGCGCTCTGCACCGGCAAGGACGCGCACGAGGATCCGGATCGGCGGTACATCGCCGGGCTCGCGAACGGCGCGTTCTACCTGATCGGCGGACTCTTCGCGGGTACGATCGTCACGGTGTTCTTCGCGTTGCCGAAGGCGTTCGTCGCGATCCTCGCGGGGCTCGCGCTGATCGGCGCGATCGGCGCGAACGTGCACGGGATCTTCGAGGACGAGAGCCACCGCGAAGCATCGGTGATCACGTTCCTCGCAACCGCGTCGGGAATGACGTGGCTCGGGCTCGGCTCCGCGTTCTGGGGGATCGTGATCGGGTCGCTGTCGTATGCGGTACTGAACAAGGTGCGGCGGCCCGCGTAGTGCACGTTGCGCCCGTCGTGCGCATCGCTCGCCGCCGCTTCGATCAGCGCGCGTGCCGGCGCACCAGTTGCGCGAGCGCATCCGCCAGCGTCGTCGTCCCGTAAAGCCGCTCCGACACGCCATCCTCCACATCGATCTGCCCGGCGTTGTGCACGTCGTACAGATCGACGATCAGTTGCGCATGGCGTTCGCCGAGGCCCGTGCGCAATAGCGTCGCAGTCCACGTGTCGCGCGGCAGCTCATGCGCGACGATCGCGCGGCCGGCCGCCGCGCCGAGCGTATCCGCGATCGCCGTCACGCTCACCCGCCGCGGCCCTTCGACGCTGACGATGCGCGGCCCGTTGCCGCCTTCGGGCGCATCGAGCAGCAGCCGCGCGGCGACGACGCCCACATCGGGCGCCCAGACCGTCGGAAACACCTTGGCCACCGGATGATGAAAGCTCGGCAGCACGCCGGTGCCGAGCGCAACCGGCAGGATCCGCGTCCAGTTCTGCAGATGCTCGGCCGAACGCAGCAGCGTCAGTTGCGTCGGGATCGTCTTCAGCCGCTCCTCGAAGTGATGAAACAGACGCGTGATGCCCGTATTGCCGTCGCGCTCGGCACCGTAGTCCGACAGCGCGAGCAGCGCGGGCGGCGGGTTCGCGGCGAGCGCGGCGGTTGCGACGTCGATCGTCCGCGTCATCGTCGCGGCCGGATCGGGATCGGCGACGGGCACCGGGCACAGCATCTGCACGGCCTGCGCGCCGTCGAGCGCCGACGCGATCGCGTTCGCGTCCGTCAGCGCCGCGATCGCCACGTCGCAGCCGAGCTGCGCGAAACGTTCACGATGGCGTGCATCGCGCAGCACCGCGCGCACGGGATGGCCTGTGTTGCGCAAGGTCGTCACGGTCGACCAGCCGACGTTGCCTGATGCACCGAAGATCACGAACACGATCCGCTCCTGGGGGATGAAGGTGTGGTGATTGTCGGCATGCGCGGCCTGGACGGCGCGCAGGGAGGGATGAATCGAGCAGGAAAAGATGAGTGATTCGACTAGTACCAGGCAACGCGCCGCACCGGCCGTCAATCGCGAACCGGTACTGCCCTATTGACAGATCGGCCGTGACATCCTGCAGGCAGGCAGCGCAAGGTTGGGGGGCAAGGTTATCGAGCGGCTGGCGCACGACCTCAAGACGGCCTTTCCCGACATGAAGTGCTTCTCCCGCGCCGACCTGATGTCCATGCCCTCTTTCGCCGACGTCTGGCCGGACGCGGCAATTGTCCAACAACCTGTTGGACAATTTCCCTGAGGTCGCAAACCTGCTTGCAGTGAATCGAACCCGACAGCCCGCATCCGTCACGGCGCCACCGCGTCGTTACGCCTCACTCCCCCCGCCCTCGCCACCGGACGCCAGCCGCAGCGCGCCCCGCGCGCCCGAGCGCGCGATCTCGGTCGGCGTCGCGCCGAGCACGCGATTCATCCAGTTCGCCATGTGGCTCTGGTGCGCGAAACCGGCTTCGAGCGCGATCTGGCTGATGCTGAGCCGGCCTTCGAGCAGCAGCGCCTTCGCACGCTCGACCCGGCGCCGCACGACGTACTGGTGCACGGGCATCCCGACCGTTTCGCGGAACAGCACCTTGAAATGCGGCACGCTGATCGACACGAGCGCAGCGAGTTCGGCAAGCGTCAGGCGCCGGTCGAGGTTCGCCTCGACATAGTCGATCACGCGCGTCGCCGCCTTCGGTGCAAGCGTGCGCCGGCGCTCGCGGAACGCCGGCTGGCTGTCGACCAGCCGCGTGACGAGCGCCGTGCACAGGCTTTCCGCATAGAGCGGATCCGACGCATCGTCCGCTTCGAGTTCGGCCGCCATCGCCCACGCGATATGCTGCAGGCGCGGGTCGCGCACCTGCAACCGCCGGCGGATCTGCGCCTGCGACGGCTTCAGTTCGAGGTGCTCGAAGGTGCGCCGCACGAACGCGTCGCCGAGCATGATGTGCAGGATCCGGCAGTCGGCGCTGTCGGTCCACTGGCCGGGCAGGCCGGCCGGAATCACGTCGACGTCGCCATGCGCCTGGATGCGCGACACCCGCTCGCCGTCGCACACGCAGTCCGCACGAACGGGCCCGCCGATATGCACGCCGATGCGGTGATGGTCGGCCGCCGGAATCCGGTACGTGCCGGCGCGAATGTCGAGCAGCGCCGCGCCGAAGCCCCGCCAGCCGAGCCCGCGGCTGGAACGCAGGCTGACCGGTACGCCGTTGTCCGGCGGCGCGGCGAGAATCGGGTCGCTCATGGCTTGGCTCCACCAGATCGTGTATCGAACGCGCATTGTGACGCGTTTTCGGGCGGCGTGCCGGGCCTGCGGAGGCCGCACCCGGACGGACGGAAAAGATCATCCGTTTCTGCTCAAGCCGATCCTTACGTGAGCGCCGGCGGGCACCGTGCCGCTTACGATCGCCCCATCCGACACCTACGGAGAACGTCATGCCCCATTACTGCCCGCAACGCGCGGCGTTCACCGCGCCGCCGCCGTCCGGCGCCGCCAGCCTTCTCGCCGCCCCCCGCTCCCGCAACAACCGGACCGCCATCGCCGCCTGGGGCCTGCGCCTCGTCGGCTGGTATCGGCTCGAACGGCTGCTCGCGTCGATTCCCGACAGCAACGACGACTTCGGGCTCGTCTGAGCGGCCAGCGCGCGCGGCAGCCACCCGTTTGCGCCTACTTGCGCCGCCGCTCGTGCGGCGCCGCCGTCGCGCCGTCGATCACCGGCGCGCCCTGCTTGATCAGGAAGTCGCGGAACAGCCCGGTCACCTGCGAGATCCGCCGGTCGGCGAGCGTGACCACATACCATTCGCGCTCGATCGGGTTGCCGGGGAACGGCAGTTGCCCGAGCAGCCCCGCGCGCAGTTCGAGTGCACACGCGTGCAACGACAGGAACGCGATGCCGAGCCCCGCTTCGGCCATCTGCTTGATCGCCTCGTTGCTCGACAATTCGGACCCCACATGGAAACGATAGCCGGCCGTCTTGAACAGGCTCTCGACGGTCGAGCGCGTGCCCGCGCCGCGTTCGCGCACGAGCAGGTGCGCGGATTCGAGATCCTTCAGCGCGACGCGTTTGCGCTGCATCAGCGGATGGCCGGGCGCCGCGACGAACACCATCGGATGCTTCGCGAACTCGACCGCGTGCGTGCGCAGTTCCTTCGGCGCGCTGCCCATCACCGCGAGATCGATTTCATGCGTCGCGAGCATGCGGATGATGTCGTCGCGGTTGCCGACCTTGAAATATGTCTTCACATGCGGACGCGTCGCGGTGAATTTGACGAGCAGCGGCGGGATCAGGTACTCGGCCGTCGTGATCGCGCCGATCCGCAGCGTGCCGCCAAGGTCGCCCGTCAGCGCGGCCACTTCGTCGCCGGCCTCGCTCCACAGATGCAGGATCTCGCGCGCGTAACGCGACACGATCTCGCCGGCCGCGGTCAGCTGCACACCGCGCCCCACCCGCTGCAACAACGCGGCGCCCACGGCCTCCTCGAGCAGGCGAACCTGCAGCGACACGGCCGGCTGCGTCAGGTTCAGTTCCTCGGCCGCGCGCGACACGCTGCCGAGCCGCGCAATCATGTCCAGCGCCTTCAACTGTCGGAATGTCGCGGTCTTTCCTATAAGTGAATACATATGAGTCGCTTATAAACATTAAATTGTTCGAGTGGGTTCGAAACTATATCGTCGGTTCTTGAGCAATGTCATCCGAATCGTCATCAGCGGGAGCCCAACATGGACAACACCACGCCCAACCTTGCAACGGACCGCGCGCCGCGCATCGTGATCGTCGGCGGCGGCGCCGGCGGCCTGCAGCTCGCCACGCGTCTCGGCGATACGGTCGGACGCCGCGGCCAGGCCGAAGTCGTGCTCGTCGACCGCTACCCGACGCACTTCTGGAAGCCGCTGCTGCACGAAGCCGCGTCGGGCCATCGCGACCCGGCCTCCCACACGATCGAATACGCGGCGCAGGCGAAGCGCCACGGCTTCCGCTTCGTGCAGGGCGCGCTGCAGCGGGTCGACCGCGCGGCACGCACGGCGACGATCGCCGCCGTGCAGGACGCCGACGGCACGGAAATCCTGCCGCAGCGCGAACTCGGCTACGACGATCTCGTGCTCGCGGTCGGCAGCGTGACGAACTTCTTCAACGTGCCGGGCGCGGCGCGCCATGCGCTGCCGCTCGAAAACCTCGACCAGGCCGAGGATTTCCGCCGCAAGTTTCTCGCGGCCTGCACGAAGGCGAATCATCTGGCCGAGCAGCATCCGGCGAAGCGCGCGGCACCGATCTGCATCAACGTGATCGGTGCAGGCGCGACGGGCGTCGAGCTGGCCGCGGCGCTGCGGCACGCGATCCAGCAGCTGACGACGTACCGCTTCAAGGCGCTGGTGTCCGCACGCGACGTGCACATCCGGCTGATCGAAGGCGGCCCGCGCATCCTGCCGGCGCTCGACGCGCGGCTGTCCGCGAAGATGCACGCGCAACTTCGCGCGCTGGACGTCGACGTGCTGACCGATACACGCGTCGCCGAAGTGGGTGCTGATGCGGTGACGACCGCGACGGGCGAACGGCTCGCGAGCGACATCACGATCTGGGCGGCCGGCGTCGCAGGGCCCGCGATCCTGCGGGAGATCGGCGACATCGCGCTCAACCGGTCGAACCAGGTGATCGTGACCGACACGCTGCAGACGCCCGACGATCCGCACGTGTATGCGTTCGGCGATTGCGCCGCGTGCCCGTCGACCGGCGCGAGCGGCTTCCTGCCGCCGCGCGCGCAGGTCGCGCACCAGCAGGCCGTGTATCTGGGTCACGCATTCGCGCGCCGCGTTGCCGGCAAGCCGGTGGCCGGCTTCACGTTCCGCGATGCGGGCACCGTCGTGTCGCTCGGGCACGCCGGCGCCGTGTACCAGGCCGACCTCGGCATGCGTTCGCGCTCGCTGATCGTCGACGGGCTCGCCGCGATCGGCCTGTACAAGTTCCTGTACCGCAAGCACCTGTTCAGCGTGTACGGCGCGAAGCGCGCGCTGTTCCAGTCGCTGAGCCATTGGCTGCAAAGCCGTAACCAGCCGTCGATCAAGCTGCACTGATCGACCGCCGACTCGCGGGAACCCAGCACGGCGTATCGGGCGATGCGTGCCCGATACGCCGTTTTTTCATATGCATATGACCGGGGCATTCGCAACGTGCGCAAGTTTGGTGCATCACATTGAAGGCCGTCGATACGATGCATGTCGTCCAAAAAACTCTTCACGATACGCATCCCATGCCCACATTGGCTCACAACGCGATTCATTAGCGAAATCGTATGAGTCGGATATAAATATTAATTGGTCGCGTTTTCCGGATCGACGCTAAGGTGTGTGGCATTCCCGTCGGCGAACGGATCATCACGTTTCTGAAGAGGAATCACCGTGGTTATCGAAGCCATCGTCACCCGTCTCGACGCTGCATTCGCGCAGATCGAAGCGACACCGGATTCGCACGAATCGCGCCATCAACGCGACGCAATCATCCAGTGGCTCGACCGTGCGTCGGAAGAAGGATATCGACTCGGTCTCGTCACGACGCTGCCGGCCGCACGGCTCAGCGACATGTTCGAAGGCCAGTTCGGCCGCGCGAACCTCGACCGCTTCTCGGTCGTCGTCACGGACGCCAATCAGCAGGAGTCCGGATCAAACCAGCATCCTTTCGACGTCGCACTGCAGGCACTCGGCGTGCCGCCCGAACGCGCGGTGGCGATTGCGAGCAGCGAACCGGAACGCCGCGAAGCCGAGCATTTCGGCCTGTCGCGCTGCGTGAACATCACCGACACGGTGCGCTCGATCGCATCGGCCGGCCTGCACTGAACGCCGGCATATGGGCCGGCGGCGGCCGGCCATCGTCGAGCGGGCCGCATTCCGACGCTTGCCCGACTTAATCCTGACATTTCGCTGTCAAAGTCGCTTGCAACACTTCCGGGCTTGACCGATCTCTCCCGGAGACGGGACGACGCAATACCGTATCGTCCCGCCCGTTGCACGCCACGATGACACGCCCGACCCACACCGCCGCCGCCCTCGCAATCGCCAGCCTGCTGCTCACCGCCTGCGGCGGGGAAACCTCGACACCGCCCGCCACATCGGCCGACGACAGCGGCTCGACGCCTGCACCGCAGCCACAGCCCACCCCTCGGCCCACGCCGGCGCCCGCGACCTACTACCAGACGAAGACACCGTACCGTCCGCAGCAGGATGCCGCAACGTACGAAGCGCCGCCCGCCGGCTACGCGCCCGTCTATGCCGAACTCGTCGCGCGCCACGGCTCGCGCGGGCTGTCGGGCTTCAAGTACGACGGCGCGATCTACGCGATGCTGGTCAAGGCCGACGCCGACGGCGCGCTGACCGCGCTCGGTGCGCAGCTCAAGGCCGACACGTACGCGATGATGAAGGCCAATGCGCTGCTCGGTTACGGCGTGTCGGGCATCTCGACGCCCGGGTACGGCAACCTCACGCAAACCGGCATCCGCGAACACCAGCAACTCGCCGCGCGTCTCGCGCAGCGGCTGCCCGCGCTGTTCTCGGCGGGCAACCGGCAGGTCGTCGTCGTCAACTCGGGCCAGGATCGCGCGGTCGACAGCTCGACGGTTTTCTCCGCGGCGCTCGTCGCCGCGCAGCCGGCGCTGGCCGCCGCGATCACGCTGCCGTCCGCGCCGTCCGGTTACCCGGCGAACGCACCGGCCGCGCAACCGGCCGGCACCAACCGCGTCCTGCTGTATTTCCATTCGCTGAAGCCGGCCACCGATCTCGTGACCGATACGAGCGATCCGTACTACGCAACCTATCAGGCAAGCCAGGCCTACCAGACCTACGCGAACGACACGACGGTGGCCGCGAAACTGAAGGCGATCAAGGCCGCACCGCAGGCGGCCGACGTCGCGCAAACGGTGCTGTCCGCGCTCGCATCGCCGGCGTTCATCGCGAAACTCGGCACCGACGGCTACACGTTCGCGAACACGGGGACCTATTCGTTCACGTCGTCGGACGGCAAGTTCACCAACACGCTGAAGGGCGACGGCAAGACGAAGATCGCAACGGCCGTCGATGCGGTGAACGTGCTGTACAACCTGCTGCAGGTCGCGCCCGCGATGACGGCGGAAACCGGCGGCGTCACGATGGAGAAGTACATCGGCGCGGAGCAGGCGCAGTATCTTGCGTATCTGCAGGATGCCGAGGACTACTACCAGAAGGGGCCCGGCATCCAGGAAGCGAATCCCGTCACGTACCGGATGGCGAAGGTGCTGCAGGACGACTTCTTCGGCGAAGTCGATGCGATCGCGCGCGGCGACCTGACCCGCGCCGCGAAGCTGCGCTTCACGCATGCGGAGATCGTGATTCCGTTCGCGTCGATCATGAACCTGAAGAACGTATTCGTGCCAATGCCGCAGGCGCAGACGTACACGTATGCGAACAATCCGTGGCGCGGCGACCAGGTGTCGCCGATGGCCGCGAACATGCAGTGGGATGTCTATCGCAACGGGCCGCGGCTCATCGTGAAGTTGCTGTACAACGAGCGCGAGACGGATTTCCAGGCTGCGTGCGACGGCGCGAAGATCGCGCCGGGCAGCCACTTCTATGACTATGCGGGGCTGAAGGAGTGTTACGGGTATCAGTGATGTGCAGCGGCGCACCCGCGTCTTCGGCAGAAAGCCGTGGCGTGGCGCGCGGTCAGTCCACCGGATAGTCGAGATCGTGCCAGCGCTTGGCGGATTTCCCCCCGGAGCCGAGGTGACCGCCGGGGAAGCGCATCACGGCAATCGCGTGGAGCGCTTTCTCGTCGAGAGCGGGATCGCCACAACTGCGCCGGACCTTGAGATCGCGGACACGCCCCTGTTCGTCGAGCCACACACGCACGATCACACGCCTTCGCGACGAGGTGTTCTGCACTCCACGTGACAACAGGCGGTCCATCAGCGACACGATATTCTCCGCAACCGTCGAATGCTGCGATTATCGCCGAGCGCGTCGACGGTTCGACGCTCGTCGTGGCTTCAATGCTTCAAGACCGCACCGCCGTGCCCGTACGTAGCGCCCGTGCTCCCTGCGGGTTCGCGACGGCTTTCGGCTTCGGGTCGGCGCTCCCCGCATCTTTAAGCTTCCGGGCCTTGGCGGAAGCCGGATGCGCCTTTGCAGCAGGCTTCGCGTCGGCATGCGCGGCGACCGGACCGGTCGGGCGTGAGCGAACGGATTGCCGAACCTGCTTCGCGGCCGTCGAGCTGCTCGCCGCCACGGTCGGATGCTTGACCTGCCGCGCGTACTCCTTCACGTCGCGGTCGCTCATCCACGCCTCCGTGTAGGCCGCTGACGCAGGATGCGCAAGATTGAGATAGGCGAGCGATGCCACGAGAAATGCACGAACATGCGTGCGTCGATTCGATGCGGTAATGACGGGTGCTCCTTGCGATCTGGCTTGACGCCCGGTGTCGGCGTTGTCGTGGCGGCACAATAAATGAGCGCATTCCGCACCGCAAGCGTCCGACCGGTGATCCAAACGATTGTTAACGTTTGGATCGCCACGCCAGCCCGCCCCTCCTTATTCCTCGCCCTTGCGCTCGACACTCCACGTATGGATCGGCCGATGCCCCGGCCGCTCCCATTCGGGCGGCATCCACAGGTGCTTCAGCCGCTGCCGAACCGGCCCCGGCGCGAACACGTCGCGCCACATGTCGACGAACTCGTGCAGGTTCAGTACAACAAAGTTGTACGAACGAATCTGCTGCGTGATGCCGTAGTCGACCGGCTCCGTCTCCTCGACATACGTGCCGAACATCCGGTCGAAGACGATCAGCACGCCGCCGTAGTTCCTGTCGATATAACGCGGATTGCGGCCGTGATGCGCGCGATGGTTCGACGGCGTGTCGAACACGTACTCGAACCAGCGCGGCAGCCGCCCGATCGCTTCGGTATGCACGAAATACTGGTACGCGAGATCGACCGCGAGCAGGAACAGCACGACCGCGGGCGGGATGCCGAGCCAGACCGGCGGCAGGTAGAACAAGAACACGCCGACGAATGCGTTCAGCAGCGACTGCCGCATCGCCGTCGTGAAGTTCATCACTTCACCGCTGTGATGCGGCACATGCGCGGCCCAGAACCAGCGCACGCGATGCGACGTGCGATGAAACCAGTAGTAGCAGAACTCGACGACGACGAAGATCGGCACGATCGTGACGCCGTTCACCGGCACGTCGAACAGCCGGTGCCGGTAGACCCACGCGAAGATCGCCCCCGTGAACAGGAGCCCCATCACGGTTTCGGCCACCTGATAGCCGGCGCCGAGCGACAGGTTCGCGACGACCTCCTTCCAGCGAAACGGCGCGCGGCGGCCGCGCCTGGTCGCCACCGCGTATTCGATCGCGAACGCGATCAGGAAGACCGGCGTCATGCCGATCAGCAGCACCTGCTTCCAGTCCACGTCGTTACCCAGGAACGCATGGAGCCACGTCATCAACTCGGTCGGCATGTTCGCAGCCTCGATCGGGAACTGCCGGGCAGTATCGTCGCGCGCGGGTCGGCTCGCGTTGACACTTGCCGACGATTACTTGACACTTTCCGCCATGCCCGCCGCCTCTCCGCTCTCGACCCAGCGCGTCTACTACTCGAGCACGTACGTGCGGCTGCTGTTCGACTATCTGTCCGGGCAGGGCAAGGACGCGACGCGCGTGCTCGGCGAGGTGCGCCCGCCCGAGGACGATCGCGGGCTGACGCTGTATGCGAGCGCTCACTGGCGGCGCCTGCTCGAACGCGCGGTCCGCGCGCTCGACGATCCGCTGCTCGGCCTGCACGTCGGCCAGCGGATCACGCCCGCGCATCTCGGCGCGCTCGGCTATGCGCTGCACGCGTGCCGCGACGCCGGCGCCGCGCTCGCGCGCTGGCAGCAGTACGAACACCTGATCGCGAACGTTGCGCGCATGGAAGTGCGGGTCGAGGCGACGTCGGTCGCGATCGAATGGCACGATGCGCCCGAACCGCTCGGCCCGCTCGTCGACGAAGTGGCACTGACCGCCGTCGTCCAGTTCGCGCGCAATATCACCGGCACGCGCGACGGGCCCGACGAAGTCTGCTTCGTGCATCCGTCGCCCGGCGACGAACAGCCGTATGTCGACTATTTCGGCTGCCCGGTGCGGTTCAGTCAGCCGGTGAACCGGCTCGCGTTTCCGTTGCACCTGCTCACGCAGCCGTTGCGCCAGCCGGACGACGCGCTGCTGCAGATGATGGAGCGCGAGGCAAGCGCGCTGCTCGCCGAGCTGCGGCAGACGGACGACCTCGAACAGTCGGTGCGCGAAGCCGTCGCGCGCTTGCTGACGCAAGGTGACGCGAGCATCGAGCAGATCGCATCGGACCTGCATGTGTCGTCGCGCACGCTGCATCGCCGGCTTGCCGAACTCGGGCTGAACTTCCGGATATTGCGCGAGGACACGCGGCGGCGGCTCGCGATCGACCATCTGAACGATCCGCGGCTGACGCTCGCGGAAGTCGCCTGGCTGCTCGGTTATTCGGAACACAGCGCGTTTACGCGTGCCTTTCGGCGCTGGACCGGTGAATCGCCGCGGCAGTGGCGCAGCCGGCGGCCGGTGCGGACAGCAAGCGTCGCGCGAGGATGAGCGGCTGGCGCAGAGGCGCCGTCGACGAACTCGCGTGCGCCCGCGCGGTCGAACATGCATCGCCGGAGATTCCCATGAAACGCGTTACCGCCTTCGCTGTCCTGACCCTGCTTGCCGCCGTCAGCTTGCCGGCAGCCGCCGGCGCACCGTCATCCGGCGCCAACGCACCGGTTCCAGTTCAAGCGCATGCGAAAAATTGCGTTCCGTCCCGGGACGCCACGCAAGACGCCCGCTCCCCGTCAAAGGCACCGCCGATCCGCGTGTGCGTCGGCGATTCCGATACCCAACTGAACCTGCCGTGGTTCCTGACCGATGTGCTCACCGCGGTGGACACGCACCAGTCGCCCGGCGATCTGCTTCACAAGATGCGCAACGATTTCTGAATCGCGGCCGGTGCGACGCGCCGGCGCCGCATCGATCATTCAACGGCAGACCGCTTCAGCACCTGCATCAACGTGCCCGCGATACCGGCCCGCATACCGGGGTCGGCAATGCGCTCCTGCAGCGACACCAATGCCTGTCGTTCTCCTTTCGAAAGCAGTCCGTTTGCCCCGCGGATCGCGTCATGGCGCGGCGCACCGCGCGACGCGAGTGCGCGATCGAGCAGGTAGTTGCCGATCCGTCCGTTCGCTGAAATCCGGATCCACGGCGAGCCGCCGTCGGCCACGGCGGCACCATCGGTCACGACGACCGTGGGCGCCGGTTTTTCTTTCATCACGAAACTCCGGCATGACGTGCAACCGGACCGTGCAGCGGCCGCTCGCGCGTCGGCCGCGAATCGCCGGAAACGGCACCTTGCGAAAATATTTCCTGTCGAGACACAATCACAAAACTACACCATTTGTTGAATAACAATATTTCGTAATCCGGCGTCAGACCTTATACTTGCCGCGCACCATCCTCGTGCCAAGAGAAGGTGTCTTTCAACCCGGCCGCACGACCCTGCGGCCGGGGTTTTTTTCGGTGTGCTACGTCGATATACATGCGCAACAGGCACATGTTATGGAAGCGGGCCTCCGGATGAACGGCCGATCGCGACGGCGCTGCGCCCATGCCCCTCGCGACCGTCGAATCGATTAGCATCGCGATATCGGCGCACGCGCCGTATTGCCTGACCGGGCATGACGCATGCTCGCCGTTTGCGCATCGATCGGTTCGACTTGCGTCTCCATACGAACAACACCAAAGGCAACCGCGGGAATGTCGGCGCTCACGCCAGGCTCGAAGCCAGTTTTCCAGCGCAGCGGCGTGTGGCCGCGGGTTGTCTTGTTCGTTGCTGTAATCGTTTGCGTGCTCGTGCCCGCGTTCGCGATCATGCTCGCCGATCGCTACGCGCGCGATGCCGTCACCGCGCATGAACGCGTCGTCGCGAACGACATCGTGGCATCGATGGACCGCATCCTGGACGGCGTTCACCTGCGACACGCTGACGAACTGAACGCGCTCGTCGGGCGACCATGCGCGACGATATTCCGGACACTGGCCGAAGTGGGCACTCGCCTGCGCTACCTGCGTGCCGTCGGACTGGTGAACGACGGCCGCGTCACCTGCTCGTCGGCGCTCGGTGCGATCGACGTGCCGCTCGACGCGTACATGCGCGAGCGGGAGCCTGAGCCGGGATCGACGATCATCACGCTGCTGCGCCAGACGCCGTTTCAGCATGGCATCCCGGTGCTGTCCGTGTTTCGCGCCACCGCGCGCGGCGCGGGCGTCCTCTACCTGATCGAGGGCGACTATGTGGCCGACGCGCTCTCGCAAAGCGCCCGATTCGGCGTGGAAACCGCCACGCTGTCGATCAAGGGTTCGGGCCGTCTCGACCAGCACGGGAAGTTCGCGCCGGAATCGGAGCCGGCCCCCGCGGGCGGCAACGCGATCGCATCGCACCGCTGGCCGTTCACGGTGTCGGTTGCCGCATCGGCGCACTACGCGTCGCAGGTCCGGCGCCACGATCGGCTGATCTGCATGACGATCGTCTTGCTCGCGGATGGCCTCGTGATGGCCGCCTACCTGCTGGCGATGGCGCCGCGGCGACTGTTGCTGAAGGCCGTTCGACACGCGCTCAAGCACAACGAATTCCATGTCGTATACCAGCCGATCGTCGATGTGCAGACGCGCAGGACCGTCGGCGTCGAGGCGCTGCTGCGCTGGAACCATCCGAAGTGGGGGGCCATCGGCCCGGCCGTGTTCATCCCGGAGGTGGAATCGAGCACGGTTCTGCCGAAGGTGACCGAATTCGTGCTGCGCACCGCCGTGTCCGAACTGACCGCGCTGACGCCATCCGTGCCGCTGCGCATCGCCGTGAACATCGCGCCGAAGGATCTCGAACGTGCGCGGTTCGTGTCCGTCGTCGAAGAAGCGATCCGCGCGCTGCCGCCCGGCTTTACGCTGGTGCTCGAAGTCACCGAGCGCATCCTGCTCGAAAAGAACGCACGGACCACCGAGATTTTCCAGGCGCTGCGGTCGAAAGGCGCGAAGTTCGCGATCGACGATTTCGGCACGCATCACAGCAATCTCGACATGCTGTCGCGCTTTCCGTTCGACTACGTGAAGATCGATCGGCAATTCGTCGCACAACTGAACGACGGCGGTGCGCGGTTGATCGAGGGGATCGCGGCCGTCGCGCACCACTACGACCTGAAGATCATCGCCGAGGGCGTGGAGACGGAAGCGCAGCACAGTGCGTTGCACGCGGTCGGGATTCAGTATGCGCAGGGCTATCTGTATCAGCGGCCGCAGCGTGCGGAGCATTTGAAGCGCGATTTCGCGTGGGCGTAGCGGCGTTGCTGCCGCTGCGGGCGGCCATCATGCCGCATGCCGCGCGCTCAATCCTGCGCGACCGCCGCCGGCTCGATGCCGGACGCTTCCGGGCGATGCCCTCGCCGCGCGGAAATCGCCCGTCCTGCCGCCTCCGGCAGGCATTATGAACAGTTCAGTCAACAAGTCGATATCGATCCCCCATTTTGTCCGTGCCCGCCTCCGGCACGGCCCCCGCCCAAGCGCTAAAATCCGCCGCCTGGGCATCCACGACGAGCAAGCGTTTTGACGAAGTTCGAGCAGGGTTTCATCCTCACCCGCCACTGGCGGGACACCACGACCGGTATCGAGATCGAGTTCTGGCTGGCAACCGAACACGGTCCGCGCCGCGTGCGGTTGCGCCCGCAGGAAGCCGTCGCGTTCATTCCGGCCGAACAGCAGGCGCTCGCGGAACGCGCGCTGGCCGGCGAGCGCGATGCGGAACTGCGCCCGCTCGCGCTGCGCGACTTCCGCCAGCGCTCGGTCGTCGGCCTCTATTGCCGGCGCTATCGCCATCTGTCCGGGCTCCAGAAGCGCCTCGCGGCGGCCGGCGTCGACGTCTACGAAGCCGACGTGCAGCCGCCCGACCGCTACGCGATGGAGCGCTTCATCACGGCCCCCGTGCAGTTTCGCGGCCAGCCCGGCCGCGACGGCACGCTGACCGGCGGCGAGCTGAAACCCGCGACCGGCTACCGCCCGGTGCTGCGCTGCGTGTCGCTCGACATCGAGACCAGCGTCCACGGCGAACTGTATTCGATCGCGCTCGAAGGCTGCGGGCAACGGCAGGTCTACATGCTCGGGCCGCCGAACGGTGACGAAAGCGGTGCCGCGGGCGCCGTCGACTTCCGCCTCGACTACTGCGACAGCCGGCCCGCGATGCTCGCGCGGCTCAACGACTGGTTCGACGAACACGATCCCGATGCGGTGATCGGCTGGAACCTCGTGCAGTTCGACCTGCGCATCCTGCACGCGCATGCGGAGCAATACGGCGTGCCGCTGAAGCTCGGGCGCGGCGGCAGCGTGCTCGACTGGCGCGCGCACGGCCAGCAACCCGACCACTTCTTCGCGGGCGCGGCCGGTCGCCTGATCCTCGACGGCATCGACATGCTGAAATCCGCGACGTGGACGTTCCCGTCGTTCAGCCTCGAATACGTGTCGCAAGCGCTGCTCGGCGAAGGCAAGTCGATCGACAATCCTTACCAGCGGATGGACGAGATCCAGCGCCGCTTCGACCACGACAAGCCGGCGCTCGCGCGCTACAACCTGAAGGACTGCGAGCTCGTCACGCGCATCTTCGACAAGGCCGACCTGCTGTCCTTCGCGCTCGAACGCGCGAGCGTCACGGGCCTGGCTGCCGATCGCACCGGCGGCTCGGTCGCGGCGTTCACGCACCTGTACCTGCCACGCATGCACCGGCTCGGCTATGTCGCGCCGAACCTCGGCGACGTGACGGGACAAAACAGCCCCGGCGGCTTCGTGATGGATTCGCGCCCCGGGCTGTACGACTCGGTGCTCGTGTTCGACTACAAGAGCCTCTATCCGTCGATCATCCGCACGTTCCTGATCGATCCCGTCGGGCTGATCGAAGGGCTCGCGAACCCCGGCGACGACGCATCGGTGCCCGGTTTTCTCGGCGCGCGCTTCTCGCGCACCGCGCACTGCCTGCCCGATGTCGTGCGCCGCGTATGGGAAGGCCGCGACGACGCGAAGCGGCAGCGCAACGCGCCGCTGTCGCAGGCGCTGAAGATCATCATGAACTCGTTCTACGGCGTACTCGGCTCGACGGGCTGCCGGTTCTTCGACCCGCGCCTCGCGTCGTCGATCACGATGCGCGGCCACGAGATCATGCACCGCACGCGCGAGCTGATCGAAGCTCAGGGTTACGAAGTGATTTACGGCGATACCGATTCGACGTTCGTGTGGCTCGGTCGCGCGCACGACGACGACGAAGCCGGACGCAAGGGCCGCGCGCTCGTCGAGCATGTGAACCGCTGGTGGCACGCGCACCTGCGCGATCAATTCGGGCTCGAAAGCGCACTGGAGCTGCAGTACGAGCGGCATTACCGCCGGTTCCTGATGCCGACCGTGCGCGGCGCGGAAGAAGGCAGCAAGAAGCGCTACGCGGGCCTCGCGGCAACGGCCGACGGCGGCGAGGACCTCGTCTTCAAGGGGCTCGAAACGGTGCGTACCGACTGGACGCCGCTCGCGCAGCAGTTCCAGCGCGAGCTGTACCGGCGCGTGTTCAGGCGCGAGCCATACCAGGATTTCATTCGGGACTACGTGCAGCGCACGCTCGCCGGCGAATTCGACGACCAGCTCGTCTACCGCAAGCGCGTGCGCCGGCCGCTGCGCGAGTATGAGCGCAACGTGCCGCCGCATGTGCGTGCGGCGCGGATCGCCGACGAGTTCAACCACGCGCAAGGCCGGCCGCTGCAGTACCAGCGCGGCGGCTGGATCAGCTACGTGATGACGACGGCCGGCCCCGAGCCGCTCGAAACGATGCGCTCGCCGATCGACTACGCGTTCTACCTGAGCCGCCAGTTGCAGCCGGTCGCCGATGCGATCCTGCCGTTCCTGCGGGACGATTTCGAACGCGTCATCTCCGGGCAGGGGCAGTTGTTTCAGGAATAAGGGCGCGTCGCACTTCTCCACGAATTGCCATGCAACATCGAGCCGGGCCGCCGGCGATCGAAACATCCAGGGTGCGTAGCGTTGCTCGCCGTTGCCCTGACGACCACGCCTCCGATACGACGCGGGCACGGAACCGGAAGCCGAGGGCGCGCCCATCCAGCTAAAATACCGGTCTGCTGCGCCTCCTGCCGCGGCCGGAGGACATCAATCATGACCGCACGTCGCGGAGCCGCGGTCGTCATCGCGCCCAGCCACGAGACAGCCAGCCTGTCGAAAGCCCAGAAGACGTTCAATACGCTCGTCAAGCAAATCGAACAACGGCGCGAACGTCTCGGTGCGTGGGAAGCCGTCATGCCGGTCTTCCAGAAAAAATTCGTCGACGGGCTATTGCCGCTCGAACAGGCGTCGACGGCGTTGCGAATCAAAATGCTCCATCGGCTCGACGACGCCTTCCTGCAGAAAGGATTGAGCAAGGCCGAGCAACGCACCCTTTCCGCGCTGATCGCCGATATGGCTCGCAACTTGCTCGACGTCAGCGACGACGCGCAGTTGAAGGTCATCTACAACCGGCACTGCGCATCCGACCACGACAGCAACGCAGCGGCCGATCTCCAGCAGATGAAGGCGGAACCGGAGTCGATGCCCGGCGTTGAACCGGCAGACGATCTCGACACGCTGTCGCCCGACGAACTGATCGAGCGTGTGCAAGCCGAACAGGACGAACAGTTCAAGCGGGACATGGCCGCCCACGAGGCCCGCGAGGCACAGCGCGCCAAGCGCAAGAAATCGCCCAGGCAATCGGCCGCACAGGCCAGGCGCGAAGCCGAGCAGGCCGAATCGAGCCGGTCGATCCGCGAGGTCTATCGCAAGCTCGCCAGCGCGCTGCACCCCGATCGCGAATCCGATCCCCGGGAACAGGAACGCAAGACCGTGCTGATGCAGCGCGTCAACCACGCTTATGCGAAGGGCAATCTCCTGCAACTGCTGGAGCTGCAACTGGAGATCGAACAGATCGACCGGCACGCGATCGACGGCCTCGGCGAAGATCGGTTGACGCGCTACAACGGCATCCTGGAGGAACAGCTCCGCGAGCTGGATCAGGAGATCCTGCACGTCGAGACCGGTTTCCGGCGGACTTACGGCATCGCGCCTTCCGTCAAGCTGGCGCCCGATACCGTCGTCCGCATGCTTACGCGCGACATTGCCGCCATTCAGCGCAGCAACCACGACCTGAACGTGGCGCTGCGCGAGTTCGACGATCCGGAAAAGGTCAAGGACTGGCTGAAAGACGTGAAGCGCCGGCAGGCATCCTCCCGCTTCGACGACGATCCGTTTTGAGCGCGCACGCGCTCGGCCCGTAGAACGCCGAGCGCGTATCCGGCCTGACTCGAGGATGTCGCGCACGAAGTCGGGTTCAGCGACGCGCACAACTTCCGGCGCGCGTTCAAGCGCTGGACGGGGCACGGGCCGAGAGAGGGGAGCGCGCGGCGATGTAACGGCGCCGCACGCCGCCGCGGTTACGCAGCGCCCGCCAGCGAACGATCGAGCGCGACGAGCGTCTGGTACAGCACGCGCGTGCCGTCGAGCAGCTGCTGCGGCTCGATCCATTCCTCCGGGCAATGGCTGCGGCCGCCCAGACACGGAATGAAGATCATCCCGATCGGCCCCGTCGGCGCGACATACACGGCATCGTGCCCCGCGCCGCTCGGCAGCCGCATGCTCGGATAACCGAGTTGCGTGGCCGCCTGCTCGACCGCGTCCATCACGAGCGGCTGGCAGTCGGTCGGCCGCGCGCGGCTCACGTGCTCCGCGCGCGCACTCAACCGCAACGCGTCGAGCCGCGCGGCCGCACCGGCCAGCAGCGCCTCGGGGAAATCGTCGAGCACCGCGTCGCTGTCGCTGCGCACTTCCAGCATCAGCTCGACGTGCCCCGGCACCGCGTTCGGCACATTCGGCGTCATCGCGATCCGCCCGATCGTCGCGACCACGTAGTGCGGGTTGCCCGACAGCGCCGACGCGCGCGCATGCGCGGCCTCGATCAGGTGCGCGGCACCGACGAGCGCGTCGCGGCGGATATCCATCGGCGTCGTGCCCGCATGATCGGGCTGGCCGGTCACGGTGATCAGCACGCGCCGGATGCCGACGATGTTGGTCACGACGCCGATCGGCAAGCCACGCGTTTCCAGCACCGGGCCCTGCTCGATATGCAGTTCGACGAACGCCGCCGTGCTGCCCGGCGCACGCAGCGGTTCGCGCAATGCATCGGGGTTGCCGCCGATCCGGCGCAATGCTTCGGCGAGCGTTTCGCCTTCGGCGTTCGTCGCGCGCAGCATGCCGGCATCGAGCACGCCCGACAGCGCACGGCTGCCGACGCACGAAATGCCGTAGTCGCTCGGCTCTTCCGACAGGAAGTCGATCACCTCGAATGGATGGTCGAGCACGATCCCCTGCTCGTTCAGCGTATGCGCGACCTCGATGCCGGCCAGCACGCCGATGATGCCGTCGAACCTGCCGCCGCCGACGACCGTGTCGCAATGCGACCCCGTGACGAGCGGCTTCGTGCATCGGCCGCTGCCTGCGCGACGGCCGATCAGGTTGCCGCCCGCGTCCATCGACACCGCGAGCCCGGCTTCGGCGAACTGCGCGGCGAGCCATGCGCGCGCTTGCGCGAACAGCGGCGAGAATGCGCGGCGCGTCCACGGGACGTCGGGCCGCGTGAAGCGCGCCAGTTGCTCGACACGCGCGTTCAGGCGCGCCGCGTTCAATGGCGGGAAATTCGTCGGGTTCATGCTTGCTCCAATTGCTTCGTGGCCGGGCTGCCGTCATGCGGCCGCAGAAAGCGGCCCGTTCCAGCCCGATTGACGATCTGCTTGCCGTCGTAAGCCAACGCGCCTCGGCAGTAGGTGGCCGCAATGCGCACCGTGAATTCCATACCCTCGAACGCGCTCCACTGCACGGCCGACAGGCTGCGCGACGGATCGAACGCGTAGCGCTCCGGCGTCAGGATCACGAAATCCGCATCCGCGCCGACGTCGAGCGAACCCTTGCGATCGTCGAGCAGGAAGTGCCGCGCCGGATTCGTCGCCAGCAATGCCGCCACGCGGGTCG
Source organism: Burkholderia pyrrocinia (assembly GCF_018417535.1). Lineage (NCBI taxonomy): Bacteria > Pseudomonadati > Pseudomonadota > Betaproteobacteria > Burkholderiales > Burkholderiaceae > Burkholderia > Burkholderia pyrrocinia. The sequence goes on from NZ_CP070978.1 coordinate 1,994,767, forward strand.
GTGCCAAACCGTGCTGCTCGCAGCCGGTCCAGAACGCCGGCAGCAGCGTTTCGAGGCCCGGGCCGCCCGACGCATTGCGGAACACGTTCGGATCGCCCTTGCGTTCGAGCCCCCAGCTCACGTGATCCGACGACACGAACGTGCACTCGCCGCGCGCGATATGCGTCCACAGCCGTTCCTGCTCCGCGCGCGGCCGGATCGGCGGGTAGTGCTTCGTCTTCGCGCCGAAGCGTTTCGTATGCGTTTCGTGGTCGAGCATCAGGTACTGCACGCAGGTCTCGATGCTCGCGCGATGGCCGGCGCGCCGGTACATGTTGCACAGTTCGAAGCCGCGCGACGTCGACACGTGCACCGCGTGCGCGCGGGCGCCCGTTTCGGCGCCGATCTCGTAGATCAGCGCGGTCGCAAGGTTCTCGATCAGCGGCGGATGCGCGCGCAGGAACGCGTCCCAGCCCGTGTCGCCGGCTTCGATCATCCGCGCGATGTTCTTGCGCGTCATGTCCTGCATCTGGTTGTGCACGCCGCACGCGAGGCCCGACGGCGCGATCAGCCGGAATGCGTCGTGCAGCACGTCCTCCTCGACACGCGGGAACCGGCCGGGCGTCGCCTCGAACGTCGAGAACTTGAACGCGCAGACGCCGCCGTCGATCAGCCCGGCCGCCGCTTCGAGGCCGTGCTTCGCGTTGAGCGTGCCGTACAACGCGACGTCGACGTGGCAATCGCGCTCGGCCTCCGCGATCTTGCGGTCGAGCTGCGCGCGCGACGCGACCGGTTCCGGATCGTCGTACGGCATGTCGACCATCACCGTCACGCCGCCCGCGGCCGCCGCGCGCGACGCATGGCCAAGCCCTTCCTGGTTCGCCTGGCTGGCCGCATGCACCTGCCCGTCGACGACGCCCGGCAGCACCCACTGCCCGCGCGCGTCGATCGTGTCGCGTGCCGCCGGCGGCACGCCCGCGCCGCGCGCCACGATCATGCCCTCCCGTATCGCGAGCCAGCCGTCGTCGACGACTTCGCGCGCATCGACCAACCGGCCGCGCACCACCTGCTCGAATTCGCTCATCTCCACCTCCTGCATTTTTGATCACGAGCAGTTTAGGCAGCGCTCTGCCAGAATGTCTCATGCCGATTTATCGCCCCCACATAACATGGAGTTAAGGCTGTGCGTCTGAACCTGCGCCAGATCGAGGTGTTTCGCGCCATCATGCTGACCGGCTCGATCAGCGGCGCCGCGAAGCTGCTGCACGTGTCGCAGCCAGCTGTGTCCCGGCTCATTTCGTATGCCGAGCAGCGGCTCGGTCTCGCGCTGTTCGAGCGCATCAAGGGGCGGCTCTATCCGACGCCGGAAGCGCAGCGGCTGTTCGTCGAAGTCAATGCGGTGTACCAGGGCGTGCAGCGCGTCAACGAAATCGCGGAAGACCTGATCGAGAACCGGATGGGCCACCTGCGCATCGCGTGCAGCCCCAATCTCGGGCAATCGCTGCTGCCGCGCGCGATCGCGGCGTTCTACGAGCGCTTTCCCGACGTGCGCATCATCCTGCACACGATGATCCCGAACGTGCTGCTGCAGGCCGTGCTCACGCAGCAGGTCGAGCTCGGCATCGCGTTCCTGGAGGACACGCACCCGAACGTCGAAAGCCAGCTCCTCTATGAAAACCGGATGGTCGCGGCCGTGCCCGCGTCGCACCCGTTCGCGCGGCGCAAGACGCTGGCCGTGCGCGATCTCGCGAACCAGCCGCTGATCGGTTATGGCAGCGACATTCCGCTCGGGCAACTGGTGCGGCGGCTGTTCAGCGACGAAGGCCTCGTGCCGCAGGTCAAGATCGAAGTGCAGCAGGCGCACGTCGCGTGCGCGCTCGCGCAGGCCGGCACCGGCATCGCGCTGATCGACGAGCTGACGGTCGCGGGGCCCGTGTGGCCGCAGATCGTCGTGAAGCCGATCGTGCCGACCATCGCCGCGCCGGTCAGCGTGCTGCATCCCGTGCTCGCGCCGCTGTCGCGCCTTGCGCACGAGTTCATCGACACGCTTCACGCGCTTTCCGCGGAGGCATGAGTTTCGTTGTCGAAATGGGCCGAAATCGTTGTCCAGCCTGCATTTCGCCGTTGAACCGGCGGCGGCGGATCGCCCCGTTCGCGATCCGTCGTTCAAGCATCACCGGGATTACCCTACGCTTAACATCGCGTTATGAAGTCTCCATAAAATAGCAATAACGCTCAATATTCGGCGTCCCTAGAATCGTTTGGACAGTACCGCCACACAAGGCTTTCCGGCCGGCGCGTACAGCCCTTTTCCCCTCTCAGGACAAACGACACATGGGACGCATTCTGTCTTCGAAGGACGTCGAAGCCGCCGTCAAGGGCGGCTCGGTTTTCGCATGCGGAGGTGGCGGCTGGGCCGACCACGGCCGCGAACTCGGCACGCTCGCGGTCACGATCGGCCGCCCCGAACTGGTTGCCATCGACGAATTGCCGGACGACGCGTGGATCGCCACGGCCGCCGCGATCGGCGCGCCGGGCGGCCTCACCGACTGGCAAATGCTCGGCGCCGACTACGTGAAGGCCGCACAGCTCGTGCAGGACGCGCTCGGCGCGCCGCTCGCGGGGCTCATCATCGGTCAGAACGGGATGTCGAGCACGCTGAACGCGTGGCTGCCGTCCGCGCTGCTCGGCACCAAGGTGGTCGACGCGGTGGGCGACATCCGCGCGCATCCGACCGGCGACATGGGCTCGCTCGGTCTCGCATCGAGCACGACACCGATGATCCAGGCCGCGGCCGGCGGCAACCGCGCACAGCACGCGTATATGGAAGTGGTCGTGCGCGGCGCGACCGCGAAAGTGTCGCCGGTGCTGCGCAAGGCGGCCGACATGGCCGGCGGCTTCATCGCGAGCTGCCGCAACCCGATTCGCGCGTCGTACGTGCGTCAGCATGCGGCGCTCGGCGGCATCAGCCGCGCGCTCGCACTCGGCGAAGCGATCATCGACGCCGAGCGGCGCGGCGGCAGCGCGGTGATCGACGCGATCTGCGCGGCCACGCACGGCGAGATCGTCGCGAGCGGCAAGGTCGAACGCAATACGCTCGAATACACGCGCGAGGCGTTCGACGTCGGCCTCGTCCATCTCGGCAGCGGCGCGCAGCGCGCGGTCATTCATGTGATGAACGAACACATGGCGGTGGACGACGCGCACGGCGAGCGGATCGCAACCTACCCCGACGTGATCACGACGCTCGATGCCGAAGGCCGCCCCGTCAGCGCGGGCCAGTTGAAGGAAGGGATGGAGATTCACGTGCTGCGGGTCGCGAAGGCGCACATTCCGCTGTCGTCGTCGGTGTTCGATCCGGCGGTCTACCCGCCCGTCGAAGCGGCGCTCGGCATCTCGATCGCCGACTACGCGCTCGCGCGCTGAACGGAGGGCACGATCGTGAATCAGATGACCCGCACCTTCGAAGTCACCTCCGGCAATACGCTGCGCTGCAAGGGCTGGCGCCAGGAAGCGCTGCTGCGCCTGCTCGAGAACGTGCTCGCCGTCGGCGAGGATCCCGACCAGTTGATCGTCTACGCGGCGCTCGGGCGCGCGGCGCGCGACTGGCCGTCGCACGACGCGATCGTGCGCACGCTGAAGACGATGGACGAGGACCACACGCTCGTCGTCCAGTCCGGCAAGCCCGTCGCGCTGCTGCGCACGCATGCGAGCGCACCGCTCGTCGTGATGGCGAACTGCAACCTGATCGGCCAGTGGGCGAAAGCCGAGCACTTCTACGAACTGGAACGGCGCAACCTGATCTGCTGGGGCGGGCTCACGGCCGGCGACTGGCAGTACATCGGCTCGCAGGGCGTGATCCAGGGCACCTACGAGATCTTCTCGCGGATCGCCGAGCGCCATTTCGACAACGACCTGCGCGGGCGCTTCATCCTGACGGCCGGCCTCGGCGGAATGGGCGGCGCGCAACCGCTCGCGGGCCGGATGGCAAACGCGGCGACGCTCGTCGTCGAGATCGACCAGACGCGCATCGACAAGCGGCTGCAGATCGGCTTTCTCGAACGGCAGGCGCGCGATCTCGACGAGGCGCTCGCGCTGATCCGCGACGCACAGGCACGGCGCGAGCCGATCTCGGTCGGCCTGCTCGGCAACGCGGCCGACGTGTTCCCGGCGATCCTCGCGCGCGGCGTCGTGCCCGACATCGTCACCGACCAGACGGCCGCGCACGATCTCGTGTACGGCTACGTGCCGTCGGGCTACACGCTCGACGCAGTACGCGCGCTGCGCGACAGCGACCGCACGCAGCTGATGGACGCGAGCCGCGCGTCGATCGTGCGTCACGTCGAGGCGATGCTCGGCTTCAAGGATCGCGGCGCGATCGTGTTCGACAACGGCAACCTGATCCGCACGCATGCGAAGGACGGCGGCGTGGCGCGCGCGTTCGAGATCCCGGTGTTCACCGAGGCGTTCCTGCGCCCGCTGTTCTGCCGCGCGATCGGCCCGTTCCGCTGGATCGCGCTGTCGAACGACCCGAACGACATCCGCATCGTCGACGACTACCTGCTCGAACACTTCCCGGACAACCGGATCGTCACGAACTGGATCCGGCGCGCCCGCGAATGCGTGCCGTTCGAAGGCTTGCCGGCACGGATCGCGTGGCTCGGCCACGGCGAACGCACGCGGCTCGCGCTCGCGGTCAACGCGATGGTGCGCGACGGCGTGCTGGCCGGGCCGGTCGCGTTCACGCGCGACCACCTCGACGCCGGCGCGATGGCGCACCCGAACATCATGACCGAGAACCTGCGCGACGGCTCCGACGCGGTGGCCGACTGGCCGCTGCTCAACGCGATGATGAGCTGTTCGTCGATGGCCGATCTCGTCGCGATTCATTCGGGCGGCGGCGGCTACAGCGGCTACATGACGAGCGCGGGCATCACCGTCGTCGCCGACGGCAGCGCGGCGGCGAACGAGCGGCTGACATTGTCGATGACCAACGACACCGCGCTCGGCGTGATCCGCTACGCGGACGCCGGCTACGAAGAAGCGCTCGACGAAGCGCAACGCAAGCAGATTCCGCATATCCGGCTGTAATTCCGTCCCGCACGACGACAGGAGATCGAAGTGAAGCAAACCGCGGTTCCCCTCGACACGGCCACGGCCGTGTCGCCCCCCGCTTCGAGCGCCGGGCGCGCCATCGCCGCGGCCTCGATCGGCAACGCGCTGGAGTGGTACGACTTTTCCGTCTACGCGTTCTTTGCCGTGTATATCGCGCAGAACTTCTTCCATCGCGGCGACACGGGCACCGAGCTGGTCGAGGCGTTCATGGCGTTCGGGATCGGCTTCATCGCGCGGCCGCTCGGCGCGCTCGCGATCGGCGTGTACGGCGATCGCGCAGGCCGCAAGGCCGCGCTGACGCTGACCATTCTCGTGATGGCAGCCGGCACCGCCATCATCGCGTTCGCGCCGCCGTTCACCGCGATCGGCGTCGGCGCGCCGCTGCTGATCCTGTGCGGCCGCCTGCTGCAAGGCTTCTCGGCCGGCGGCGAAGTAGGCGGCGCGGCGGCGTTCCTGATCGAGCACGCGCCGGCTGACCGCAAGGGCCGCTACGCGTCGTGGCTGCAGGCCAGCATGGCCGCATCGAACATCCTCGGCGCGCTGGTCGCCACCGGCGTGACGCTCACGCTGTCGCGCGAACAGATCGGCGACTGGGGCTGGCGGATTCCGTTCATCCTCGGTCTCGCGATCGCGCCGGTCGGCCTGTGGCTGCGCAAGACGCTCGACGAAACGCCGCATTTCCGCGCGGAGATGGCCCGTGCCGCACACGCACCGGCCGAACGCAAGACGCCGCTGCTGCAGGTCGTGCGCGACTATCCGCGCGCGCTCGTCGTCGGCACCGGGTTCTCGGTGCTGTGGGCCGTGTGCGTGTATGCGCTGGTGATCTACATGCCGACGCACGTGCAGCGCGCGCTGCACTTCGACGGGCGCGACGCGTTCATCGCGTCGCTGGTCGGCAACTGCCTGATGGCCGTCACCTGCGTGTGCGCCGGGAGCTGGTCGGATCGCTTCGGCCGGCGCACGGTGCTCACGGCCGGCGCGGTGCTGATGCTCGTGTCGGTGTATCCGCTGCTGCGCTGGCTCGCCGACGTGCATACGCTCGCCGCGCTGATCACGGTGCAGAGCGCGTTCTGCGTGATGGTCGCGATCTTCACCGGCGTCGCGCCCGCCGCGTTGTCGGAGCTGTTCCCGACCCGCGTGCGCGCGACCGGCATGTCGCTGTCCTACAACATCGCCACGACGATCTTCGGCGGCTTCGCGCCCGCGATCCTCGCGTGGCTCACGCAACGGTCCGGCAACCCGTTCGCGCCTGCCTGGTATGTGATGGTCGCAAGCGTCATCGCGCTCGCGTCGATCGCCGCGCTGTCTTCCACGTCACGTCACGCCTGAATTCGGAGAACTGCTTCATGCAACGCTTCCTCATGCGGAGCGCGGTCGCGCTCGCGCTTTTCGCCGCCGTCCCGGCCTTCGCGGACGTCACGCTCGACGGCCGTTCCGTCACGCCCGAATCCATCGCGCGCATCGCCGACGGCGAAGCCGTGTCGATCGCACCGGCCGCCCGCCAGCGGGTCGTCGCCGCGCACGACGTGCTGCTGAAGGCCGCCGCGGCCGGCCAGCAGATCTACGGGCTGACGGTCGGCGTCGGCCTCAATAAAGACCGCGAGATGGTCGACGCGCACGGCAAGCTGAGCCAGGAGGTCATCGACGCATCGACGCGCTTCAACATCGGGCTGATCCACGCACACTCGGGCAGCGTCGGCCCCGACATGAGCGTGCGCGTCGCCCGCGCCGCGATGGCCGCACGCCTGAACGCGATGCTCGACGGCGGCGCCGGCGTGCAGCCGGCGATCGTCGATGCGTACGCGCAATTCCTCAATCGCGGCGTCACGCCGGCGATGCCGGCGGACGGCTCGATCGGCGAAGCCGACATCACGATCCTGAGCCACGTCGGCCTCGCGATGCTCGGCGAAGGCGACGTGTACTACCAGGGGCGCAAGCTCGCCGCCGCCGACGCACTGAAGTCGGCCGGCATCGCGACGATCCGTCCGTACGGCAAGGATGCGCTCGCGATCCTCAGTTCCAACGCGTATTCGGCCGGCATGGCAGCGCTGGCGCTCACCGACATGGCGCGTCTCGCGCAGGTGTCGAAGGTCGTGTTCGCACTGAGCCTGCAGGGGCTGAACGGCAACGTGTCGCCGTTCCGCGAGGACACGCTGGCACTGCGGCCGTTCCCGGCCACGCTGCGCGCCGGCTCGGCGCTGCGCACGCTGCTCGCGGGCAGCAGCCTGTGGAATCGCGATCCGGACCGGCCGCTGCAGGATCCGCTCAGCTTCCGCTCCGGCGTCTACCTGCTCGGCGAAGAGGATCGCACCTACGACGAGGCGCGCGCGTTGCTGCAGGTCCAGCTCAATTCGAGCGACGACAACCCGGGCGTCGCGGTCGGCGTCACGCCGAAGTCGAACCGCGCGCAGGATACGGCCGGTTATGTCGACAGCGGCGGCGCGGTGCTGCCGAGCGCGAACTTCGAACCGCTGCCGTGGGTGCTCGCGTTCGAACAGCTCGGGCTCGCGCTTGGCCACAACGCGCTCGCGTCCGCGCAGCGCATCGTCAAGCTGAACGACCCGCACCTCACCGGCCTCGCCCGCTTCCTCGGCACCGAGGAGACCGTGCATGCGTTCGGCGCGATGGAGAAGCCGCCGACCGCGCTCGCGATGACGGTGAAGTCGCTCGCGATGCCCGTGTCGCTCGACTACCTGCCGGTCGCCGGCGGCATCGAGGACGTCGCGACGAATGCGCCCGAAATCGTGCAGCGCGTGCAGAAACAGATCGACTCGAGCTACGCGCTGCTCGGCCTCGAACTCGTCGAAGCCGCGCAGGCGATCGACCTGCGCCAGCGCAAGCAGCCGTCGTTCACGCTCGCGCCGGCCACGCAGCCGCTCTACCGCGCGCTGCGCACGAAGGTCGCGTTCCTCGAGCGCGACCGCCCGCTCACGCCCGACTTCCGGGCCGCCGATACGCTGCTGCGCGCGTATCGCGACTGAACGGCGCGCCGCCCTTCATTCGTTTCATCGCTTTACCAGCCGCCGCGATCGTCGCCCGATCGCGGTGCGGGGTACGCACGTCCGGATGTTTGCACGCAGCCGGATCGACCCGCCGTTCGCCGTCTTTCAACGCCGTCTTCCAACCACCACGCACTGGAACATCATCATGAAAAAAATCCTGTTCGCGCTGCCGCTCGCGGCGGCCGCCACCGCGCACGCGCAAAGCAGCGTCACGCTGTACGGCATCGTCGAGGACGGCGTCGACTACGTGTCGAACGTGCAGGGCAAGCATCTCGTGCAGCTCGCGTCGGGCGTGACGGCCGGCAGCCGCTGGGGCGTGCACGGCACCGAGGATCTCGGCGTGGGCTTGAGCGCGATCTTCCGGCTCGAAAGCGGCTTCGACATCAACTCCGGCCGCCTCGGCAGCGGGCTCGCGTTCTCGCGCAACGCTTACGTCGGCCTGAACGACGCGAAGCTCGGCACGCTCACGCTCGGCCGCCAGTGGGACTCGATCGTCGACTACGTCGAGCCGTTCACGCTGAACGGCAACATCGGCGGCTATTACTTCGCGCACCCGAACGACATGGACAACACCGACAACGGCTTCCCGATCTCGAACGCGGTCAAGTACCGCAGCCCGACGATCGCGGGCGTCACGTTCGGCGGCCTCTACGCGTTCGGCGGGCAGCCGGGCCGGTTCTCGGACAACGCGACGTTCAGCGTCGGCGCGAGCTACGCGGCGGGGCCGGTCGGCTTCGGCATCGGCTACCTGCGGATCAACAACCCGGGCGTGTCGACGCAGGGCTACCAGAACTATCCGGGCTTCACGAACGCGATCTACGGCAACTACCTCGATGCGGCGCGCGCGCAGAAGGTGTTCGGCGTCGGCGCGTCGTACCAAGTCGTGCAGTGGCTGAAGGTGCTGGCCGACTTCACGAACACGAACTTCCAGCAGGGCAGCGCCGGGCACGATGCGACGTTCCAGAACTATGAGCTGTCGACGCTCGTCACGCCGACGCCGGCGGTGACGATCGGCGCCGGCTATACGTACACGACGGGCCGCGACCATGCGACGAACGCGGAGCCGAAGTATCACCAGTTCAACCTGAGCGTGGAGTACGCGCTGTCCAAGCGCACGAGCGTCTATGTGATGGGGGCGTTCCAGAAGGCGGCGGGCGATGCGCCGGTCGCGCAGATCGCGGGCTTCAATCCGTCGGGCAACCAGAAGCAGGCGGTCGGCCGTGCCGGTATCCGGCACGTGTTCTGACGTTTCCCACGGCTGACGGCCGCGCGTCGCGCGTGCAGGCAGCCGATCCGCTCGCCTTCGCCTTCTCCACACAATTCGATCAGTATGCCTATCCATTCAACCCGGAACACCGGCCGGCGTCGCCGCCTTCTGTCGACCCTCGGCGCATCGCTGATCGCCTGCACGATCGCCGACGACGTCTCGGCCCAGTCGTCCGTATCGCTGTACGGTCTGGCCGACGTGTATGTCGGCACGCAAAAGAGCCTCGGCAAGCCGCGTGCGTATGCGATGAATTCCGGCGGCTTCACGACGAGCTTCTGGGGCATCGGCGGCCGCGAGGATCTCGGCGGCGGCTATGCGCTGCAGTTCGCGCTCGAAGCGTTCATGCGCCCGTCGAACGGCGGCGCCGGCCGCTTCAGCGGCGATACGTTTTTCGGCCGCAACGCGTATGTCGGCGTCGCGACGCCGTACGGCGCGCTGCGCGCGGGACGCAACACGACGCCGTATTACATCTCCGTCGTGCGCTTCAACCCGTTCTCGACGTCGTTCGGCTTCTCGCCGGCGCTAAACCAGATGTACAAGGGCGTATCGGGGCAAGGCCTCGTCGGCGACAACGGCTGGAGCAATTCGATCCTGTATTCGACGCCCGCCGACCACGCGCTGCAGGCGAGCCTGATCTATGCGACGGGCAACGAGCCCGGTCACACCGGCGCGAACCAGTGGGGCGGCAGCGTCACCTACGACCGTCAACGCGCATTCAGTGCGACGCTCGCATTCCAGCAGGCGCGCTACGACCGGACACCGGGCGACCTGAACGCGTCCATCGCCGGCTTCACGCAGCAGGACGCGGTGTTGGCCGGTGTCGGCTACGACCTGAAGTTCGTGAAGTTCACCGCGTTCTACCAGTACGTGCACGACGCGATCGACGGCGGCGGGCTCGGCACGCACAGCGGGCAGGTGGGCGCAGCGGTGCCGGTGGGCTTCGGCACGCTGCTCGCGTCGGTCATGGCCGCGAAAAGCCACGGCCGCGACCGCCCGTCGAGAACGACCTGGGCGCTCGGCTACGACTACCGGCTGTCGAAACGGACCGACGTCTACGTCGCGTTCATGCGCGACCGCGCGCGCGGATACGGGAACGGCGATTCGACCGGGCTCGGCCTGCGCACCGCATTCTGAGCCCGCACGCACCGGTGCGGCGCCACGATCGTGCGCAGACGCAGGCCGTGCATGTGGCGCGTGTGCTGGCGCAGGCGTTGCGCAGTTGATCTGCGATACCGAAAAAACACGAGACGCAGAGGCGCAGCCCGCCTGCGTCACTGCGGCTCGCCCATCCCGCCCATCAGCGCCATCAATTGTTCGCGCAGCCACCGGCTGCCCTGGTCCTGATCGGCGCTGCGATGCCAGTAGCAGAAGTAATCGAGGCCCGGCATCTCGAACGGCAGTTCGAGGATGCGGGCCGGATAGCGCTGCAGCAGCCGCAGCGGCGCCGTCAGCGCGAGATCGCCGCGCATCGCGATCAGCGGCGCGACCATGTAGTGCTGCACGCGCATCTGGATATTGCGGCGCAGCCCGAGGCGCGTCAGTTCCGCGTCGACGTGCCCGCTGCCCTTGCGGCGGCTCGACACGTGGATGTGCCCCATCGACAGGTAGTCGTCCATGGTCAGCGTGTCGCCCTTGAACGGGTGATCGTCGCGGATCATGCATGCGTAGCGGTCGCGCACGAGCAGCGCCTGGTGCAGATGCGGATCGCCAATCAGCGGCGCGTCGATCGCGATGTCGACCGAGCCGTTCGCGAGTGCCGTGGCCACTTCGCGGCGGTCCATCGTGTAGCTGCGCACGTGCATGCCGGGCGCTTCCCGCTGCAGCAGTTCGCCGAGCGCCGGCAACAGCAGCGCTTCGGTCAGGTCGCTCATGCTGAGCCGGAACACGCGCGCCGACGATGCGGGATCGAACACGTCGCCTTCGTGCGCGCTCGAATCGAGCAACTGCAGCGCCTCGCGCACGCGGCCGACGATGTTCTCGGCCATCGGCGTCGGCATCATCCCGGCCGGCGTGCTGACGAACAGCGGATCGTTCAGCGTCTTGCGCAGCCGCGCCAGCGCATTGCTGACGGCCGGCTGCGTGAGGTTCAGCACCTCGGCCGCCCGCGTCAGGTTGCGCTTGTTGTAGATCGCCTCGAATACGACGAACAGGTTCAGATCAATCTTCGAAAGGCGCATCGCCGGATCTCCTTGCCGGCATCTTACGGCGTGCGCCTCTCGTTCGTCCATGCCGGCCCCGCGGGCTGCACCAGACGCGTTGCGCATCCCGGCGCGCCGCTCAACCGCGCGGCGGCGGCGTCAGGTACGGCGCGGTCGAGCCCGGCTCGCCGTCCTTGATCTCCATCCGCGCGATCGCCTGCAGATGCACCTCGTCCGGGCCGTCGGCGAAGCGCAGCGCGCGGCCCCAGGTCCACAGATCGGCGAGCGGCGTATCGGGGCTCAACCCCGCCGCGCCGAACACCTGCATCGCACGGTCGCAGACGTCCGTATACACGGTCGGCACGAGCGCCTTGATCATCGCGATTTCCTTGCGCGCGGCCTTCGCGCCGACCTTGTCGATCATCCACGCGGCCTTCAGCACGAGCAGGCGCGCCTGGTCGATCTCGATGCGCGAGCGCGCGATCCATTCGCCGACCGTGCCGTGCCGGTTCAACGGCTTGCCGAACGCGACGCGCGACTGCGCTCGGTCGACCATCAGTTCCAGCGCGAGCTCGGCCGCGCCGATCGAACGCATGCAGTGATGGATGCGGCCCGGCCCGAGGCGGGCCTGCGCGAGCGCGAAGCCGCTGCCTTCCGCGCCGAGCAGGTTACGCGCCGGCACGCGCACGTTGTCGAACGTGATCTCGCAGTGCCCTTCCGGCGCGTGGTGATTGACCACCGTGATGTTGCGCACGATCGTCACGCCCGGCGTGTCGCGCGGCACGAGGATCATGCTCTGCTGCTGGTGCGACTCGGCATCGGGATCGGTCTTGCCCATCACGATGAAGATCTTGCAGTTCGGATGCGCGGCGTTCGTGATGAACCACTTGCGGCCGTTGATCACATACTCGTCGCCCACGCGCTCGATGCGCGTCGTGATGTTCGTCGCATCCGACGACGCCACGTCGGGCTCCGTCATCGCGAACGCCGAACGGATCTCGCCGCGCAGCAGCGGCAGCAGCCACTGTTCGCGCTGCTCGGGCGTCGCGAACATGTGCAGCAGCTCCATGTTGCCCGTGTCCGGCGCGTTGCAGTTGAACACCTCCGACGCCCAGCTCACGCGCCCCATGATCTCGGCGAGCGGCGCATATTCGAGGTTCGTCAGGCCCATGCCGGGCTCGTCGTCCTTCAGGTGCGGCAGGAACAGGTTCCACAGCCCCTCTGCCTTCGCGCGTTCCTTCAGCTCCTCCATGAACGACACGGGATACTGGCCCGCATGCACTTCCTCGTTCCACTGGCGGATGCGCGGCACGATGTGCGCGTCCATGAACGCGCGCACGCGTTCGCGCAGTTCTTCCACTTTCGGGGTGTAGCCAAAGTCCATGATCGACTCCTCGAGATTCCGGTTTCCGTTCGGTCAGAAGGCAGAGACACCGCCGTCGACGGCGACGGCCTGCCCGGTCAGGTAAGTGTTTTCCTTCGCGCACAGCGTCAGCATCGTCGCGACGATTTCGGCGGGCCGGCCGAGCCGCTTCATCGGCGAGCCTTGCGCGAGAAAATCCTGGCGGTCGCCGATATCGCTGTCGGTAACCATCGGCGTCGTGCTGTAGAACGGGCACACCGCATTCACGCGGATGCCGTGGCGCGCGTATTCGAGCGCGGCTGTCTTCGTGAGCCCGACCACCGCATGCTTCGACGCCGCGTACGCGGCCAGCTTCGGCGCGCCGCCGAGCCCGGCCATCGATGCGACGTTCAGGATCACGCCTTCGCGCTGCGCGAGCATCTGGCGGATCTGGTGCTTCATCCCGAAGAACACGCCCTTCGCGTTCACCGCGAAGCTCAGGTCGAGATCGGCTTCGTCGGTGTCGATCAGCGCCTTCATCGGCGGCGCGATGCCCGCGTTGTTGATGCCGACGTCGAGCCGCCCGAAGCGCGCGGCGGCCGCGTGCACCAGCGACGCGACGTCCGCCTCGATGCGCACGTCGCAGCGCTGCGCGATCACGTCGGCGCCGGCCGCGCGCAGCGGCGCGGCCACGCGTTCGAGCGCTTCGCCGTTCAGGTCGCCGAGCGCCAGCCGCGCGCCCATCGCGGCCAGCTCGCTCGCAAGCAACGCGCCGAAGCCGCTCGCGGCGCCGGTGATCATCACGGCCTGCCCGGCGTAGCTGTCGATTTTCATCCCGCGCTCAGATCGTCAGGCCGCCGTCGACGACGATGCATTCGCCGTTCGTATAGCTCGCCGCGTCCGACACGAGATACAGCACGGTGCCGGCCATCTCGCGCGGCTCCGCGTGGCGGCGCAGCGGGATCTTCGCCATCCAGTTCTCGTAGATGTCCTTGTCGGCGAACAGCGCGCCCGCGAACTTCGTCTTCGTGAGGCCCGGCAGCAGCGCGTTCACGCGGATGCCGAGCGGCCCGCATTCCTTCGCGAACGCCTTCGTCATGTTGACGACGGCCGCCTTCGTGATCGAGTAGATGCCCTGCCGGTCGCCCGGCTGCAGCGCATTCACCGACGCCGTGTTGACGATCGCGCCGCCGCCGTGCGTCTTCATCAGCTTGCCGGCCTCGACCGACATGAAGAAGTAGCCGCGGATGTTCACGTCGACCGTCTTCTCGTATGCCGCGAGATCGGTATCGAGGATGTGCCCGAAATACGGGTTCGCGGCCGCGTTGTTCACGAGGATGTCGAGTCGCCCGTGCTTGCCGCGGATGTGCTCGAACGTCGCGGCGATATCTTCCAGCCGCCCGACGTGGCAGGCCAGCGCCTCGGCGCGGCCGCCCGCCGCGACGATCGCGTCGGCCACGGCCTGGCAATCGTCGAGCTTGCGGCTCGACACGATCACGTGTGCGCCCTGCTCTGCAAGCAGCTTCGCGATTTCCTCGCCGATGCCGCGGCTCGCGCCCGTCACCAGCGCGATCCTGCCGGTCAGGTCGAACAGATTCGTTGCCATGTTGTCTCGCTCCTCCATTGATGGATTGTCGTGTCGCCGCGCTACGATCCCGGCGATTTCAGCAATTTCAGCGATGCGCGTCGATCACGCTCACGGCCAGTTCGGCCAGCCGGCCGGCCATTGCGCCGACGCGCAGCGCTTGCTCGCTCGACGCGTTGCCCTGCAGCGCGCGCGCCTTCACGCCCTGCGCGATCGCCGCGAGGCGGAAGAAACTGAATGCGAGGTAGAAATGCCAGTCGCGGATCGGCTCGATCCCGCGCAGTTCGCAATAGCGCGCGACGATCGCCGCTTCGTCCGGGACGCCGAGTTCGGCGCGATCCAGGCCCGCGATCCCGCGCACCTGCCCGCCGGACGGCAGCCGCAGGCACATGCAGAAATACGCGAGATCGGCGAGCGGGTTGCCGAGCGTCGACAGCTCCCAGTCGAGCACGGCCTGCACGCGATAGCCGTCGCGCGCGAACATCAGGTTGTCGATCCGGAAATCGCCATGCACCAGCGCCGGCCGGCCCGTGTCCTCGAGGCACGCTTTCGGCAGCCAGTCGATCAGCGTCTCCATCGCGTCGAGGCGCTCGGTTTCGGCCGCGCGATACTGCTTCGTCCACACGCCGATCTGGCGCTCGAAGTAGTTGCCGGGGCGGCCGTAGTCGGCGAGGCCCACCGCGTCGACATCGACGTCGTGCAATGCGGCCATCGTCTGCAGCAGCGCGTCGTAACACGCCGCGCGATCGGCCTTCGGCAGTTCCGGCAGCGCGGGATCCCAGAAGATCCGACCGTCCTCGAAGCTCATCACGTAGAACATGCTGCCGATCACGTCGCGGTCGACGCAGAGGTGATACGGACGCGCGACCGGCACCGCGGTGCCCGACAGCGCGGTCAACACGCGGAATTCGCGGTCGACCGCATGCGCGGATTTCAGCAGTTCGCCCGGCGGCTGGCGGCGCAGCACGTAGCGGCCGCTCTTCGCGTGCAGCAGGAAAGTCGGATTCGACTGGCCGCCGGCAAACTTCTCCGTGTCGACCGGGCCTTCGAAGCCCGGCACGTGCGCTTCCAGATAGCGCGTGAGGCGGGCTGTATCGAGTTGCTGGGAAGGGTTCGTCATCGTCGCGATCGTTCGTGAATGCGTGAGTGAGTGGGTACTTCGGCTTCGGTCAGCCGTAGGTCCGGAACGCGTGCCGTTCCGGATCTTCCAGATGCGGGATGCCGTTGAACGACGCCAGGTGGAACACGTCAGCGTTGAAGAAGAACTGCGACAGGCTGCTGTTGCGAATCTGCAGGTTCAGCGCGATCGCGCTCGCGGGCGGCGCCGCAAGCACCTGCTGCACGGTCACCGCGATCGGGCCGCCGGAGCTCACCGCGAGCACGCGCTGGCCGCCGCCGTGGCGGATCGCGTCGCGCGCCTCGGCGACGCGCTGCTGGAAGTGCGCCCAGCTCTCGGGGGCCGTATCGCCGAGCTTGTTCTCGGACCACAGCTGCAGCACCTGCCTGAGCGCACGGAAATATTCCTTCATCGAGCCGGCGGCGAGCCGCGCGATTTCCGGATAGTCGCTGGCCGCGGCCGCGAACAGCCCGTGAAAGTCGTATTCGTTCAGGCCCGGATGGCGGTCATACGACACGCCTTCGCGGCCCATCCCGCGCAGGATCGCGTCGACCGTCTGCGCGTGGCGGTTCAGCGTGCCGCAGATCACGCGATCGAATGCGAGGCCCTGCCGCGCGAAGTATTCGCCGAGCCAGACGCCCTGCTGGTCGCCGGCCGCGGAAAGCCGGTCGTAGTCGTCGGTGCCGAACGACGCCTGCCCGTGCCGTACCAGAAAGAGTTCAGCCATCGCATGCCCGCCAGATCAGAAGGATTCAGCATAGGGGGCCGACGGTTATTTTTAAAATTTATTTGGTGAATCGATCGTCATTCACGATGCGAATTCCACATGGAGACCGCATGGATGCCGGCGAACCCATGACGGCAGGCCGGCTTATACTGCGCAACCGACCCGAAGCCTGCCCGGAACCAAGCCCATGCCGCATTCCCCGCCGAACGATCTGCCGCGCTATCGCCTGCTGACCGGCAAGGACGACGCCGTGTTTTGCCACCGCGTATCGGACGCGCTGGCGCTCGGCTACCGTCTGTACGGATCGCCGGCGGCCACCTTCAACGGCGTCCATGTCGTCGTGGCGCAAGCGCTGCTCTGGCCCGACGAAGACGGGGCTGCTCCCGGCGCCTGATCGCACCGGACGGCACGCGGCAAAGAAAGCGCCGCCCCGCCCCCGACTTCGGTCAAAGACTGTCCGTTCCGCTTGCGCTCGCGTCCGGCGGGACAGAATTGCCGCGACACGTCGGATGCCCCGGAATCTCGACGACGCGCCCTTGCAGCGGCCGCGGCACGCCCGGATACACATTGAAGGGTTCGACGGCCTGCCCGTCCAACTTCGCGTCCTTCACTGCGTAGCGTACGGTTCCCGTCGCCGTCAGCCGCGCGCCGTACGCATCGCACACGACGGACAATGCCTCTTTCCGGTTCTCCGGCATCTGCCGGACAAGCGCACTGAATCCCAGATTGACGACGATGCTCCCGGTCGCCTTCTGCTGCCCCTGCGGCATCACCTTGATCTCGGGTTTGACGTCCAGCCGATACACCGTCTCGTCCTGAACCGCCCGCAACGGCTTCAATGCAATGTTCTTGGTCTGCCCGGGCGCGAGCGTCAGCTTGAACGGAAATGCATAGAGCGCCGGCTTCGCGTCGTTGCCGACCGGCTCGAGTTTCTCGTCTTTCAGCGGCACGCCGGGATTGAGCAAGCGCGACAATGAAATGGTCACGTACTCGGGACGATCGCCGTTATTGACGATCTGCACGCTTGCCGTACCCGAATCGACCGAGATTTCCTTCGGAAACACGTCGATCGTCGCGAGGGCGACGCCTGGAATCAGCGCGGCGAGCGTGGCCGCACTCGGAAGAAAGAATGAACGCAATCTCATGTTGGGGTCCAGTTGAGTCGGCACCCTGACAAGGCATGCCGGGACTGCCGCCGTGCGCAGGTTGTCATTCGCATGCGCGCACTCAGGGTTTGACGCAGACGACAATCAGAAACGGAAAATTGAAAGCACACCGCCCGCAACACGGCGGGCGATGAGGAGCCGGGACGTCTCCGAGATCGGGAGAGACGACCGCCGCTATGGCTGTTTCACCACGATCGGTTCGAAAACCAGCGACAGTGTGCCCGTATAGGTACCGACCGTGCTCCTGAAATCGCCTTCCGGCGGATACGCGGAGACGGCGAGACGGTAATAGCCTTCGGAATCGACATTGGGCGACGGCGGCGCCGGGTTGTCGAACTCGATCGCCTGCCCAATGACGAGCGGCTTCTGGTCGGCGCCTTCCGCGCCGATGCTGACCGCCGGCGTGCGGAACGCGAGCGTCGGCTTTGCCTGATTCCTGATATCCAGCGGCTGATCCATGCGGACCTGAAATCTGCCCGTCGTCGAGACCACACGCAGCCGTGCGTCCACCTCGTACGCAGTCTCCCAGCCGCCGAGCTGCTGCATCGTCAGGCCCTGCCCGAACCAGCCGCCCTTGTCGTCGGTGATGATCAGATTGTTCGGGCGGACGACCTTGGCAGTAATCGCGCTCTGCGTCTTGCCCTTGACCAACAGGGTTTCCGCCGACGCGAACATCGGCAGGAACATCAGCGTCGCCAGCAATCCGCTCAGGATGTTTTTGCGCATTTCGCCTCCTATGATTTCGTCACGACCGTGAACGACAGCACATCGTTGTAGTCGCCAGCGTCCACGGTCATGTCCACCGAGGTCCTGAACGTCGGCACAAAGCAGGTGCGATAGTTGTTGTTCAACCTCACCGCGCTTGCGCTCGTATTTGGCAACCGGAACGTTGCGCTACCGCTGTCCAGCGTCATGTCGTACGGAATCGTCTGGGACGGCTTGCTGGTATTCCTGAGCAGATACCGGTTACCCGAAACACCGTTCGCACTCGTCGCATTGATCACGAAATTGCGATAGCCGTCGAGGCCCGTGTATGTGAAGCAAAGCTGCTGTGCCGCACCGGCGAGCGTCTTTTCGCCATTGCCTCGCGGCAATTCTCCGAGATTCCAGTCGGGTGCCGCCACATCTACCACGAGAGAGGGCGGCGGTTTTGGCGGCGGGACTTCGGGATCGATCACCTGACATGCGTTGGCAATGCTGGCGTTGGTGACATAGGCCCCGCCGGTGATCTCGCCCACGTCGTCGCCGCTCGTATAGTTACCGGCACGAATGGAAATGCCGGGCCAATCCTTGATGGCGGCATTGTCGATCAAGACCTCGACTAGGGCCGCGTACGGCTCCTTGGTACCCCATTCCGGTGGCGTGTTCATTGACTTGGCATACATCATATAACCGTTGCCCACATAGGGGTACCCGCTCTGTATGCCATTCATCGTGACATACTTCGCTGCAGCACTGCTTGGCCGCATATTCCCCTTCGCATCATATGTATAGATCAGGACGCCTCGAGACCGAAAGACGTAGTTCCCGGTGGTACCCTCTATCGATCGATAATTAAAGACCACCTGGATCGTACTGGTTCCGTCCCCGTTGTTTCTCCACAGGCACCCCCCATAGCTGTCGGTCACATTGGCGTACCGAAGTGACCAGTTGAACGCAAATGCATTGGACACAAGCACCATCAGACATGCACCCAATAGGCAACCTCGCCATCGCCGAATAATTCCGAATTCTTTCATCGATCTCTTCATTCCGATTAGGTCAATACGTCAAGCCTGACATCACCGAAAATGGCCTCTGCGGCCTGCGATGCATGCTTGACGATGCAATGACGCGGCATCGCATGCGCGATTGCATTCAGCCATTAGTCATCTCGATGGCACCGGCGCTCATCGTTTCGACAAGCCCGTATTACTGCGCCAACGCCGCACGTTGGTAGATCACCACGCCATACCCAACCTTGACGAACAATGGGGCCGGCGCACCTTCGCTCTGTTCGGCATCGACAGCAATCCGCTCATTCGGCCGAAACGTGACTCGCCATACCTGCGTTTTCGAAGGCACAGCCAGTTGCTTCAGCCCGATTCGATATTTCTGCCCCGGCGCCAGCGTCAGACGCCCGGGCACCACCAGCAACGTGGGCCGCTGCACGTCGGCTACCGGTACCAGGTGCTCGGGGGAATCACCCGGATTGGTCAGCAGGTGCTGCTCGATATCCAGATAAAGCGGCGTATCGCCGACGTTCTCGACATACAGTTCGGCTGCCGGTTTCTCCGGCTCGAGCGTCACCTCCGTGCGCGACAGCTTCAGCACGCCGGCGGCCATGCTGCAGGTGCAGGCCAGCGCGGCCAGCATCCCGATTGCGGTGCGCGCTACGCGCATCATCACGGGCACTCCAGCGTCTGCGGCTTGTCGTCGACACGCAACGTCATCCGCTTCGTCGCGAAATGCTGAGGCGTGCCCGGAAATACGGCGATCGTTTGCGCGGACGGTGCTCCGTCATACTTCACATCGGTGAAGACCTGACGCACATTGCCCGTGTTCTCGAGCGTCAGCCCGCCGCTTTCGCAACGGTGCGCCCAGCCCACGCGCTGCTTGCCCGGCGGCGGCATGTGCCGCACCAGCACGCCATAGCCGACGGATACCGACATCGGCGCGGTGATCTTGTCCTGCGGCGCGTCGTCCACCTTGAGCGACCTGACCGGCACGATATAAAGCCGATACAGCGCTTCGTTCTCAGGTTCCGCGAGCGACTTGAGCGTGATCGCGCGCGTCTGGTTCGGGCCGAGCGTGAGTTTGTCCGGGCTCGCGAGCATGCCCGGATGCTGCAGATCGCCGAGGTTCTGCTTCTCCTCCGGCGTCTTGCCCGGATTCATCACTTTCTGCACCGAGATCGACAGATAGAGCGGCGCGTCGCCCATGTTCTTCACGGTGACGTTCTGGTCGTGGTTGTTGAATACCTTGGTCGTGGCCGGCATCACCATCAACTCACCGTCGGCATGCGCCGGTTGAGCGGCGGCAAACAGCAGCGCGCACGCTATCGGAAGCGCGGTTTGCAAGTTCAGTTTCATGTCGTCAATTCCTGTAAATGGTTGAATGCGCCGTCATTGGCAACGGAAGTCGTTTCCGCTGGCGTCCTTCAGGCTGCACGTGTAGCGATGCCCGTTCTGATCGAGCGTGATCTGCGGCAGCATTGTTTTGCTGACGATCGAGAACAGCCCGTTCGGATGCACCGTGTCGCCGGTTTCGATCACCTTCCCGCTTACCGGCTTGCCGTTCGTATCCTTCAGGAAGCCGCTGTACACCATGTTGATGTCGACCTTCGCCGATGCCGCGTAGACCTGGCCCGGGTGAGCCCGGACGATGTTCGCGGGCACCTCGACGTTCATGTCGAACTTCTCGCTGTTGCTCATCACGCGCGCGAACGGCACGTCGCGATATGCATTGAGCGGCACCGCATACGTGCTGTTGCCGGCAACCGGGCTGCCTTCCACGTTGAACCCGTACTTCATGCCCTGGATGTTCGGCGTTTTCAACAGCATCGCGCTGCCGCTCGAGCTGTAACGGCCGAACGCAACGCCGTCCTTGCTGGCCGCGACCATGCCGCGGTAGTTGAAATCGACGTTGCCGCCGCCGCTGCTCTGGCCGAGGTTCAGCGATGCGTCGCCGCGCGTGCCGGAGCGCGTGCCGTAGACGTTCACGCCGTAATGGGTGCCGATCCGGTTCGCCGACAGGCCGACGGATGTCGTGCCGAAGCCGTCCTGGAAATCCTTGCGGACGTCGCCGCTGATCTGCGTCTGGCCACCGGAATGCGCGGCGCTGAAGCTCGCCTGCGCCTTGTCCAGCATCATCGTCATGTTGAAATACACGCCGTAGCCGCCGCTGCCCTGATAGCCGCCCTTCTGCACGCCAAGCGCGAACGTGCCCCACAGGCCGTTCGGCCGGTAGTTCCAGCGCGCCTCGGCCTGCTGCGATTCGCTGAACGCCGAGCGCTGGTAGTTGTAGCCGAACGTCACGCCGCGGAACGTGCGGCTATACGACACCGCCGTGCTCGGCTGGCCGACGTAGAAGCGCGATACCTCCGTGTTCTGGTAGCGGCTGACCATCAGGCTGCCGAGCGCCTCGCTCGCCATCGACAGGTTGACGTAGCCGCCCGTGCTGCGTTCTCCGCTCAACAGGCCGAGCGTGGGCGTGATGTCGACGCCGCCCAGTTGCATCGGCCGCGTGATGTTGACTTCGCCCGCCCATTTGCCGCCCTTTCCGGCGAGCATCGACCCGTTCAGGTAGAACTGCTTGAAGTTCCGGCTGACCGCTGCCTCGAGCAGATAGCCGCCGCTGCCCATCTCCTTGCCGGCCGTCACATGCCACGCGTTGCCGCTGTTCGCGCCGAAATTGAGGTTGTTGACCTCGCGGGTTTCCCGGTTGACCACATTACCGTTCCGGTCGACGAGGCGGACCTCGACCGAGTAGTAGCCGCCCGGCAGATCGGCGAAGCTGATCTCGTTGCGGCCGAGCACCGCCGGCCGTTTGAGGATCTGCCGGCCATTCCGGTAGAACTCGTAGTTGCCTTCGGCCGATGCATAGAGGATCAGCGAACCGGCTTTGCTGTCGACCTGCAGGTGGGTCTGGCTCCCGACGGTCACGAACTGGTCGAAGCTCGGCGACAGCAGCGTGTTGACCGTGCCGGCCGCGTAGTCGATATTGTTCTGCTTGCCCGCCCGCACGTAGGTTCGGGCAAAGTTCTTCTGCAGGTAGTACGACGACAGCCCCTGCTGGCTGCCGCTGGAATTTCGCGTTTCGGTACGGTTCGCGTACCAGCTCATGTAGCCGAAGCTCTGGAACGGAAGCCCGACATACGTGTTGCCGTTCACGTTGACCGCACGGTAACCGTCGGACGCCGCCCGCAAGTCGATCGCCTGGTTGTTGACCAGCCCGAAACCCGTTTCCGGCGCGATATAGTCCTCGCGCGAATCGCGGATCGAGATCGACCGCTTCAGCTTGTCGACGGTAACGTAGTACCCGGCTATCAAGTCGTCGCAGCCCTTGCTGCAGCGCTTGTAGTCGAGCTGCGAGATCACGCTCCGGATGGTGTCGACATTTTCGGGCGAGATACCGTTTGCCGCATACTTGGCCGCGTCGAATTCAAGCGACGCGTCCTTTGACGAATAACTGATGAACCCCGGCAGCGTGCGCCCGTTGAAGGTTGCAACATAGTTCGCGCTATCGTCCAGTTCAGCCGCACTGAATCCTTCAGGCACGCCATACGTGACCTTTAGTTCTGCGAATGAGTGCGACGAAACAAAAAGAAATGCACCCAACCACAGCTTGTTGAAACGGAAAGGAGCTTGATAGGCGACCACGCTGATTTCTTCTATGGAGGGGTGGGAGGGGCTGGCATCGGGGGTTCTTCAGGAAGAGCCCCGATCGAATCGGGGCTCCATAAGGGACGGTTACGGTGCCGCTGCTGCGACCGGCTCGAACACCATCACGAGATCGCCGCTGTAGCTGCCGTTCGTGCTGTTCGTGCCGATCTGGGTCGGTGCGTCGACGTTGATCTTCAGGTTGTGGATTTCGTCGAAACCGCCGTTGCCCGCCGTCACTTGCGTGATCTTCTGGACCGCGCCGAAAGTGACTTCAGCATCGCCGCTGTTGCCGGACAGCGAAACCTTCGCGTTCTTCATTTCGTACCGGCCGCTCGACATCTTCAGCGGTTGCGCGAGCGAGACGTTGAAGTCGGCGTTCTTCGACCAGACGCGGACCGGCAGCGTCTTCTCGAACTTGGCTTGCGTGTAGTCGGTGGCGTTCAGTTCTTCCGTGCCGTACCAGGTCGAGCCGTCCGGCTTCGACACGAAAATGCCGTCGTTGATCTGGGCGGTCAGCGTGATCTTCTTCGATACCGTATCGGCCTGTGCCGTATGTGCCATGCCGAACAGTGCCGTGGTGACGCCCATTGCCAGAACGAGTTTGCTGAGTTTCATCGAATAATCTCTATTAAAAAAGATGGGTTTCTGAAATCGAACCGCGACGAGTTAATAATCAATCGAAATTCGATGTGTGTGAGATAAATCCCACTGACGCTAGTCTATGGACATTGCTGCCGGCGGAATATGGGACGAATTCGGAGTTACGCACCCAAACTGCTAGTACAAGTACTAAAAATATAAATCCGTCGCCTTAAATCCATGATTGTTAAGTTGATTTAAAGAATTGTCCGAGTCGAGGTAAGCAGAACGCTTGTCTCGACGGATCGAACGCGCGTGGTTGCCGCGCCCGGGCGTCGAGTGCCAAGACGCCGGCTGCGGCAGGACGCGGTTGTCGCGTGGCGAGACGGCTTGTCGTGCCGCGCAGGCGCGTCCACGCGCATTCACGCATGCAACGCGCATGGAGCGGGACGCTCGGGATGGCGCGCGTGCCACGCGGCGCATGCGATGCGTCGACGCATCGAGAGGCTAGGGGCAAGGGAAAGCGCTACTGCACGGAACCTGCGGTCAACCGCGCCGCCACGGAACACGCCGATGCGCTCGGGCTGAAATGAATGCCTCAGGTTATCAACCGATCCAAAAGATTCATTGGACGGCCCCTCCCCGGCGCGCGATGCTGGCTCCGCCAATCAACGCGGCGTCTGTGCAACGCCGCGCCCGGGCACGGAGCGAGACACATGCCTAACGATCACCGTCAACGGCGCCACACGCTGTGGCTGCTGTGCGCGCTGTCATTCATCCTCTACGTCGACCGCGTGAACCTCGCGACCGCGGCCGGCGCGATCAAGGCCGAACTCGGGCTGTCGAACACCGAACTCGGTATCGCGTTCTCCGCGTTCGCGTATTCGTATGCAATCTGCCAGATCGGCGGCGGCTGGATCGCCGACCGGTTCGGCGCCCGCATCACGCTGATCGGCTGCGGGCTGATCTGGGTCGTGTCGACCTTCACGACCGGGCTCGTGCACAGTCTCACGCTCCTGTTCGCCGCGCGCCTGCTGCTCGGCATCGGCGAAGGCGCGACGCTGCCCGCCCAGGCCCGCGCGATCACGCACTGGTTCCCGCGCGAGCGGCGCGGCGTCGTGCAGGGCTTCACGCATTCGTTCTCGCGGCTCGGCAACGCGGTCACGCCGCCGATCGTCGCCGCGCTGATGACGTGGCTGTCGTGGCGCGCCGCGTTCTTCGTGATCGGCGCGGTGACGCTGGTGTGGCTCGCGTGGTGGATCGTCGGCTTCCGCGAGCACCCGCTCGGCGACGACGACGGCCGCGCGCGCGGCGCCGCCCGGCCCGTGCCGCCGGCCGGGCCCACGCCGTGGGGCCCGCTGTTCCGCCGGATGGCGCCGACCATCTTCGTCTATTTCTGCTACGGCTGGACCGCGTGGCTGTTCTTCACGTGGCTGCCGACGTTCTTCCTGAACGGCCAGGGCCTGAACCTGAAATCGACCGCGCTGTTCGCCTCCGGCGTGTTCTTCGCGGGCGTCGTCGGCGACACGCTCGGCGGCTGGCTCTGCGACCGGATCTACCGGAAGACCGGCAACCTCGCGCTGTCGCGCCAGAGCGTGATCGTGACGAGCTTCGCCGGCGCGCTCGTCTGCCTGCTGCCGCTCGCGTTCGTGCATTCCACGGCCGGCATTGCGCTGTGCCTGTCGGGGTCGTTCCTTTGCCTCGAACTGACGATCGGGCCGATCTGGGCCGTGCCGAGCGACATCGCACCAACCCATGCCGGCATCGCCAGCGGGATGATGAACGCCGGTTCCGCGATCTCGGGGATCCTGTCGCCGATCCTGTTCGGTTATCTGGTCGACCACACCGGCAGCTGGACGGTGCCGTTCATCGGGTCGGTCGCGATGCTGCTGATCGGCATCGTCGCCGCGCTGCGGATTCGTCCGGATCGCACGCTGTCGGAATCGATGCCGTCGCTTGCCGATGCGCCAGCCGCGCCGTCGGCGCGCTGAAGCGGCCCACAGCCGTGGCGGCCGTTTCGCTCGTTTCGCTCGTTTCGCTCGTTTCGCTCGTTTCGCTCGTTTCGCTCGTTTCGCTCGTTTCGCCCGTTTCGCCCGTTTCGCCCGTTTCGCCCGTTTCGCCATCACGCATCGTGCCGTTTCGCGATGCGTGATCGGCAAATCCGGCATACCCGACCAACCCTCCCTTCAATCGCCGTCGTCCTGAACGCCCTCCCGGTGAAACAGCGCGAGAAACTGCTGCGCGGGGATGCTGAGCGGCCGGTCGCGCCGCACGATGCTGCCGTACGACGGCAGCTTCTGCTCGAGCGCGTAGTCGATGATCGCGACGAGCCCGTGCTCCGCGTTGCGCTGCGCGACCGTCAGCGGAATCACGCCGAGCATCGTCGACCGGTCGACGAGGTTCATCGTCGTCAGGATCGAGCCCGTTTCGACCAGCCCGCGCGGCATCGGCTGGTGACGCGCATGAAACTCGCGCTCGACGACCTCGCGCGCCGGGCTGCCGGCCGGCTGCAGGATCCACGTGTAGTCGAGCAGCGCGTCGAATTCGACCGGCCCGGCGCCCGCGAGCGGATGGTCGCGGCCCGCGATGATCGCGAGCGCCTCGTCGTCGACCACGCGGAAGTCGCAATCGGTGCCCACGTTGCGGCCGATCACCACTTCGAGCACGCCTTCGCGAAGCTGCGGCATCAGCCGGTCGCTCGTGTCCACCGCGATATCGATCGCAAGCAGCGGATAACGCGCCTTCAATTGCACCAGCGCCTCGGTGAGCCGCCCCGGCGACGCCGCCATGATGCTGCCGATCGCCAGCCGCCCCGCGCTGCCGAGCTGCAGTTCGCCGAGCTCGCGGTTCAGCGCCTCCATGCTGCCGCGGATCCCGCGGAAATAACCGAGCACGCGCTCGCCGGCCGGATTCAGCACGAGCCCGCGCCCGACGCGATCGAACAGCCGCTGGCCGAGCGCGCTCTCCAGTTCGGCCAGCATCTTCGTCGCGGCCGGCTGCGTGAGGCCCATCTGCCCGGCCGCCGCGCGCAGCGTCGAGCATTCGTCGACGGCAAGCAACAGCGCGATCTGCCGCATGCGTAGCCGGTTCAGCAACTGCGGGGTCGAGTCTCGTCTGTCGATCGAGCCCATTTTTGATTACTCCAGGTTATCGATTCATCAAGAGTTTTCAATTTACCGACTCATTCCGTCTACCTAGCATGAACCCCATGACACGAACGGCCATGCGCCGCCACCGGAGACACAGCATGAACACGAAACCGACCGCCGCCCGACGCGCAGCCCGCCACGGAGACGCCGCATGACGACCGCCGCCACCCTGCCCGTCGTCGCGCTGACGCTCGGCGACCCCGCCGGCATCGGCGCCGAACTGATCGCGAAACTGCTCGCGCGGCCCGACGCGACGGCTCACGCGAATCTCGTGCTGATCGGCGACCGCTGGCTGTGGGAAGCCGGCCAGCGCGTCGCCGGCGTGCAGGTCGACGTCGAACCCGTCGCATCGCTGGCCGCGGTGCGCGGCCGGCCGTCGGCCGCGCGCGCCGCGTTCGTCGAAGTCGATACGGTCGCGCCCGCGCAGGTCGCGGTCGGCCAGGCCGGCGCGGCCGGCGGCCGTTCCGTGCTGAACGTGCTGAACTCATGCATGGACGCCGCGCTCGCCGGCGACATCGACGCGATCTGCTTCGCGCCGCTGAACAAGTACGCGATGAAGCTCGGTGGCCTGCAGCACGAAGACGAACTCCATCACTTTGCCGAATACCTCGGCGTGACCGGCTATTTCTGCGAATTCAACACGCTCGGCGAACTGTGGACCGCGCGTATCTCGTCGCATATCCCGCTGAAGAATGCGGCGGCCCAACTGAGCATCGAGCGGATCGAACAGGCATCCGAACTGATCTACCGGTCGCTGCTCGCGAACGGCGTCGCCACGCCGAAGGTCGCGATCGCCGCGTTCAATCCGCACGGCGGCGACGGCGGCAGTTGCGGCCGCGAGGAAGTCGACATCATCGAGCCAGCGGTGCGCAAGCTGCAGTCACGCGACTGGCCGACCGATGCGCCGTTCCACGGCCCGTTCCCCGCCGACACGATCTTCCTGAAGGCGCAGGCCGGCGACTACCAGGCGATCGTCACGATGTACCACGACCAGGGGCAGATCGCGATCAAGCTGCTCGGCTTCTCGCGCGGCGTGACCGTGCAGGGCGGGCTGCCGGTGCCGATCACGACACCCGCGCACGGCACCGCGTACGACATCGCGGGCCGCGGCACGGCCGACGTCGGCGCCACCTGGCAGGCGCTGCAGATCGCGTGCCGGATGGGCGCCGCGCGCCGCACTCCCGCCGTTCCGGCGTGACGGCCGCGCCGGCCGCCCGCCTTTCACACACGACAACATCGATTCTCGGAGACACCACCATGAAAATCCGGTCCGTGCGCGCACGCGTATTCCAGTGGAAAGGAAAGACCGTCCCGCCGCAGGGCAACTTCTGCTCGAACGCGATGGATTTGCTGTACGCGCCGCAGGAAACGATGAGCACGTTCCGCTTCCATGCGTGGACGGTCGTCGAAGTCGAGACCGACGACGGCATCGTCGGCCTCGGCAACGTCGCGCTCGCGCCGCACGTCGCGAAAGTCATCATCGACCAGTACCTCGCGCCGCTCGTGATCGGCCAGGACCCGTGGGACTACGAATACCTGAACCAGCGGATGTATCGCGCAACCCACGCGTGGGGCCGCAAGGGCATCGGCATGGCGGCGATCTCGGCGGTCGACATCGCGATCTGGGACATCCTCGGCAAGAGCGTCGGCAAGCCGGTGTTCAAGCTGCTCGGCGGCCGCACCAAGGAAAAGATCCCCTGCTACTACTCGAAGCTCTACCGTACCGACCTGAGGGAAATGCAGGACGAGGCGCAGCGCTATCTGAAGGAGGGCTTCCGCGCGTTCAAGATGCGCTTCGGCTACGGGCCCGCGCACGGGCAACAGGGGGTGGTCGAGAACCTGAAGTCGGTCGCGGCGATCCGCGAGGTGATCGGCTACGACAACGACCTGATGCTCGAGTGCTACATGGGCTGGAATCTCGAGTACGCGAAGCGCATCCTGCCGAAGCTCGAGAAATACCAGCCGCGCTGGCTCGAGGAACCGGTGATCGCCGACGACATCGACGGCTACGCGGAGCTGAACCAGCTGACACGCATTCCGATCTCCGGCGGCGAACACGAGTTCTCGCTGTACGGCTTCAAGCAGTTGCTCGACCGCAAGGCCGTGTCGGTTGTCCAGTACGACACGAACCGCGTCGGCGGGATCACGATGGCGCACAAGATCAACGCGCTGTGCGAGGCGTACAGCGTGCCGGTGATTCCGCATGCGGGCCAGATGCACAACTATCACCTGACGATGAGCACGCTCGCGTCGCCGATGAGCGAATACTTCCCGATGTTCGACGTCGAGGTCGGCAACGAACTGTTCTATTACATCTTCGACGGCGAGCCGGTGGCCGAGAACGGCTTCCTGCAACTGCGCGACGACGTGCCGGGCCTCGGCCTCACGCTGAAGACCGAATTCCTCGACCAGTTCGACATCGTGGAATGAGGACGACCATGAACGCACGCTACCAGGGCGTCTTTCCGGTCGCGCCGACGATCTTCGACGCGCACGGCGCGCTCGATCTCGACGGCCAGCGCCGCTGCATCGACTTCATGATCGATGCCGGTTCGCAGGGCCTCTGCATCCACGCAAACTACTCCGAGCAGTTCGCGCTCGGCGACGACGAACGCGAACTGATCACGCGCACCACGCTCGAGCACGTCGCGGGCCGCGTGCCGGTGATCGTCACGACGTCGCACTTCAGCGCGCGGATCTGCGCGGAACGCAACCGGCACGCGCAGGCGCTCGGCGCGGCGATGGTGATGGTGATGCCGCCGTACCACGGCGCGACGTTTCGCGTGCCGGAGGCATCGATCCGCGCGTTCTTCCGCGAGGTAAGCGACGGCCTCGACATCCCGCTGATGATCCAGGACGCGCCCGCAAGCGGCGTCGCGTTGTCCGCGTCGTTGCTCGCGACGCTCGCGCGCGAGATCGATGCCGTGTCGTACTTCAAGATCGAGACGGCCGGCGCCGCGTCGAAGCTGCGCGAGCTGATCGCGCTCGGCGGCGACGCGATCGAGGGGCCGTGGGACGGCGAGGAAGGCATCACGCTGCTTGCCGATCTCGATGCCGGCGCGACCGGCGCGATGACGGGCGGAGGCTATCCGGACGGAATTCGCCGGATCACCGACGCGTATTTCGCCGGGCGCCGCGATGAAGCGTGCGAGCAGTACGCGCGCTGGCTGCCGCTGATCAACTACGAGAACCGCCAGTCGGGCTTCCTGACCGCGAAGGCGCTGATGCTGGAAGGCGGGGTGATCGCGTGCGACCGGCCGCGCGCACCGTGGCCGGAATTGCATCCGCAGGTGCGTGCCGGGTTGCTCGACGTCGCGCGGAGACTCGATCCGCTCGTGCTGCGCTGGGGGCATTAAACGTTCGGGCGCATGCGGTGTGCGCTTCACGGCTCCGGCCCGCGGGGCGCACGCCGCGCGGCCGGACAGACGTTCGCGCCGATGGGGAATGCGTACATGCGTTGCGCATCGGCGGTTAACCCCGTGCGGATTCGTCACGGCGTGACAGCGGTCCATCAGAAGATCGCTGCTGCAGATCAACAATATTGGAGACATCATGAATTCGTTGACCCCGGCCACCCCGGCATACGAAGCCGGCGAAGCCATTCCGCGCCGCCGCTGGCTGCGCGTGATTCCGCCGCTGCTGCTCGCCTGCATCATTTCCTACATGGACCGCGTGAACATCGCGTTCGCGATGCCCGGCGGGATGAACGCCGAGCTCGGCATGGACGCGACGATGGCCGGTCTCGCCGGCGGCATCTTCTTCTTCGGCTACCTGTTCCTGCAGATTCCCGGCGGCCGGCGCGCGGCGCTCGGCAGCGGCAAGAAATTCATCGCGTGGTCGCTCGTGAGCTGGGCCGTGCTGTCGGTGCTGACCGGGCTCGTCACGCACACCTGGCAGTTGCTGGCGCTGCGCTTCCTGCTCGGGGTGGCCGAGGGCGGCATGCTGCCCGTCGTGCTCACGATGGTCAGCCACTGGTTCCCCGACCGCGAACGCGGCCGCGCGAATGCGATGGTCATCATGTTCGTGCCGCTCGCCGGCATGATCACCGCGCCGCTGTCCGGCTTCATCCTCGCCGCGTACGACTGGCGTCACCTGTTCTTCAGCGCGGGCGCGCTGTCGCTGCTGTGCCTGGTCGCGTGGCTGCTGTTCGCCGACGACGGCCCGGAAACCGCGCGCTGGGTGTCGCCGCGCGAGAAGGCGTACATCCTCGATGCGCTGCGCGACGAGCAGGAACGCAAGCGCGCGGCCGGCACGCCGGCCGCCGCATCATTCGGCGAGATACTGCGCAACCCGACGATCTGGCTGCTCATCGCGATCAACTTCTGCTATCAGGTCGGCATCTACGGCTATACGATGTGGTTGCCGACTCTGCTGAAAAACCTCACGCACGGCGGGATGGGAAAGGTCGGCCTGCTCGCGATGCTGCCGTATGTCGCGATGGTGATCGGGATGTTCGTCACGTCGTATTTGTCTGACCGAACCGGCAAGCGACGCCTGTTCGTGCTGCTGCCGCTCGTCGGCTTCGCCGCGTGCCTCGCGCTGTCGGTGCTCACGCACGCGTCGATGGCCGTGTCGTTCACGTTCCTGATCGGCTGCGGCTTCTTCCTGCAGGCGGCCGCCGGCGTGTTCTGGGCGATTCCGCCGAAGCTCTGCAGCGTCGAGACGGCCGGCAGCGCGCGCGGCCTGATCAATGCACTCGGCAATCTTGGCGGGTTTTGCGGGCCGTATGCGGTCGGCGTGCTGACCCAGCACGTGAGCTCGGCGGCCGGCGTGTACAGCCTGGCAGTTACGCTCGCGGTGGCCGGCCTGCTTGCGCTGACGCTGCCGAAGCGCTGCGAGGACTAAGACGCGGCCTCGCGAACGCAACGAGCCCATATTTGCCGCAGCGCGATGCACGTGCCGCGGCAACCAATCGAAGGACGGAGATTCACGATGAACGACATCCTGCTGCTGGTGCAGAAATGCGCCCATACCTTCAGTTTCTACGACCTCGACACGAAAGCCGCGCTCAAGCACATCGTGCTGCCGAACTTCCCGCACGAGTTCACCGTCGACGCGAACGACCGCTACGCGTACGTCGGCATCTTCGGGATCGAGACCGCGTGGTCGCTCGGCCATGAAGGCGACCACCGGATCGCCGAGATCGACCTCGTCGAGCGCACGCACACGCGCATGCTCGACCTGTGGCCGTACTACCGGCCGCACGGCATGGCGAGCGACCGCGACGGCCGGCTGTACGCGATGAGCGAGGCGCACGACATGCTGCTCGTGTTCGACGAGCCGACCCGGCAGCCCGTGCCGAACATGGCCGTGCCGTCCGGCGGCGTGAAGACGCACCTCGTGACGCTCACGCGCGATGCGAGCCGCGCGTACGGCGTGCACCTGCTGTCGAACACGGTCACGCAATTCCATCCGCGCGACGCGACGGTCGCGCCGCGCGCGGTGATGCCCGGCCCGCGCCCCGAAGGCAACGCGCTGTCGGCCGACGAGCGCACGCTGTTCGTCGCAAATCGCGGCGACGACACGCTGGTCGAGATCGACACGGAGACGATGACCTGCGGGCGCCGCGTGAAGACGCGCAGCGATCCGAACCGCATCTACCGGACCAGCGCGCCGGACGGCCGCGACCTGCTGCTGCTGACCAATTCGGGCGAACGGTCGATCTCCGTGTTCGATGCACGCCAGCTCGAGGAAATCGAACGCATCGCGCTGCCCGCGAACCCGACCGCGCTGTCGTTCCATCCGTCGCGGCGCGTCGCCTACGTGTCGTTCCAGGACGACTACGTGCGCGAACTCGATCTCGATACCTGGCGTTTCGTCGGTGCGTTGGCGACGCTGCGCGAGCCCGATGCGTCTTACGTGCTCGCGGGAGCACGCTGATATGCACGACGGATTGCCGCCCGACGGCATGCCGGACGCGCTCGTCGATGCGCATCACCACCTGTGGCGGCTCGATGCGGGCGCGCACTATCCGTGGCTGCAGACGCACTACGATCCGGCGCGCTTCATGTTCGGCGATTACGCGGCGCTGTGCCGCGATTTCGGCGTGGACGAATTCCGGCACGCGGCGCAACGCGCGCCGATCGTCGCCAGCGTGCACGTCGAGGCCGAACGCGCACGCGACGAAGCACTGGCGGAAACGCGCTGGCTGCACGAGGTTGCGGCGGCGCACGGGTTGCCGTCGGCAGTCGTCGCGTGGGTCGACCTGCTGGCCGGCGATGCGGACGAACGGCTCGCCGAGCAGGCCGCGTGGCCGCGCGTGCGCGGCGTGCGCTTCAAGCCGCGCACCGCATCGTCGCCGGATGTGCCCGTCGACGGGCCCGGCACGCTGCGCGATCCGCGCTGGCCGGCCGCGCTGGAACGCGTCGCCGCGCACGGCCTGAGCTGGGATCTGCGCGTGCCGTTCTGGCATCTCGGCGACGCGGCCGCGCTGCTCGCCGATGCGCCCGAGGTCGACGTCGTGCTCGAACACGCCGGGCTGCCGTGGGATCGCTCGGACGCGGGGCTCGCGCGCTGGCGCCATGGCATGGAAGCGCTTGCGGCATCGCCGCGCGTGACCGTGAAGATCTCCGAACTCGGCCTGCGCGACGCCGTGTGGAACGACGCGGAGAACGCGCGGATCATCCGCGACACGATCGCGATCTTCGGCCGGGAACGCTGCATGTTCGCCAGCAACTTCCCGGTGGCCGGCCTGCGCGTGTCCTATCCCGCGCTGCTGCGCACGTTCGCCCGCGCGATGGCAAGCCTCGACGACGCGGCGCGCCGCGCGATCTGGCATGACAACGCGGTGCGGGTGTACCGGATTGCGCTCGACGAGCCATCCCGGCCGGCTCGCGGATAACGCTGCTTTCCGCGCCTTTCCCCATCCCGTCGATCGGGTATCGCGCCCGGCGCGGCCATCGACCAAGTGGCAGCGCGGTCGCGTATTCGACCCTTCGCGCGTAATCGTGCTTGACCCGGCCCTTGGGGTCGCCTTTATGCTGACCGCAACGAATCGACAGCAGAGAGAGGTGACGGATGGGCACGTCCACGCCCCGTTTGAGCGCATCGGCGGCCGCCGCGCGGCTCGGCGTATCGGTCAAGGCGCTGCGGCTGTACGAACAGCATGGCCTCGTGACACCGGAGCGAACACCGGCCGGATACCGCGCGTATGGCCCGGACGACCTCGCACGCGCCGCCGACATCGCGGCACTACGTGCGCTCGGCCTCAGCCTCGCGCAGGTGGCGAGCGTGCTCGATGGCGATGCATGCAGTCTGGACGACGCGCTGGCGGCTCACGAGGCGGCGCTTGACCACGGCATTCAGGATCTCGTGCGCAAGGTCGACAGGGTGCGCTCGATCCGCGCCGGCCTCGCACGCGGCAGAATGCCGGCCGACGGCGAACTGACGCGGCTGCTCGACGATACCGGCGCCGGCGTAGCGTTCAGCCTGCCGTGGCCGTGGGGCGGCGAGTGGTTCGAGTGTCGCGATATCCGGCCGTTGAACTACATCATCGGCTCGCTGGGAAGCGGCAAGACGCGGCTGGCGCTTCGGCTGGCCGATTCACTGCCCGGCGCCGTGTTCGTGGGCCTCGATCGACTGGAAAACGATGACGCTGCCGCATGCGATTCGTTGCGCGTCGATCCGGAACTGAAGTCGCGTGTCGACCGCGCATCGGCCGTGCTTGTTGGCAACGGCGCAACGCCGTCGGCGGCGTTGACTGCGCTGCTCGTCAGTCTCGAAGCGGATGGCCCGCGCGCGCTGGTCGTCGACATGATCGAACAGGATCTCGACCGGCCCACGCAACAGACGTTGATCGCCCATCTGCGCGAACGCGCAACCGCCGGGATGCGGCCGCTGTTCCTGCTGACGCGCTCGTCGGCCATCCTCGATCTGTCGGCGGTCGGCCCGAACGAAACCATCATCCTGTGCCCGGCCAATCACAGCCCGCCGTCGCGCGTGGCGCCCTACCCGGGCGCACCCGGCTACGAAGCGGTTGCCACGTGTCTTGCGTCGCCCGGGATCCGGGAGCGAATCGCCCATCGGCCGGAAATGGCGTAAGCCGTCATCCGTTCGCGGTGTCCGTGACATGCGAACGCATCGACCATCACGACTCCAGCCGCCCCATCCTGCGCGCCATCGCCGGGCTCACCGCATGCACCGGATCGAAACCGAAGAATTCGAGCACATGCCGCGCGACGTCGTCGCGATCGTTGTCCGCGCAGATCATGTGGTAGCTGTTCTCCAGCACGATCCCGCGCGCGTCGGGCATCTTCTCCAGCAGGAAATCGGCCGAGCGCAGGCTCGTCAGCTCGTCCTCGCGCGCATGCAGCACGAGCGTCGGACATCGCGTGTCGGCCGCGGCCTCGAGCGCCCAGTCGCGCATCCGGTCGACCTGCCGCACGCATGCGAGCGGCACCCACGCATAGTGGAAACTGTCCTGCCGCTCGAACTTCTTCTTCACGATCGCGCGGATCGTCGCGTTCTTGATGCCGAACGGCTCGCCTTCCTCGACGCGCATCCGCTCGGCGACACCCGGCACCCGATACAGCACATGCCGCAGCGACCGGTACCACGGCGTCGACCAGCCGTCGATGAACACCGGCGCGGCCAGCAACGCGAGCCGGCCGCGCGCATGCTGCACGCGGTGGCACAGCAGCAGCGCGACCAGCGCGCCCATGCACATGCCCGCGACATGCAGCGTGTCGTAGTCGCGTTCCAGCGCGCGATACTGCTCGGTCACCGCGTCGAGCCACGCCTCCGCGCACACGCCGACCAGGTCCTCGGGGCGCGTACCGTGCCCCGGCAGCGTGATCATGTGCGGGTCGCTACCCGCGCGCCGCATCGCCTTGTGCAGCGCACCGAGATCGTATTGCGTGCCGCCGAGCCCGTGGATCAGCAGGACGCCCGTGCGGCCTGTCATGACGCGTGTCCGCTCATTCGTCCGCCGGCCACACGCGCTCGATCTGCCAGACGCCCGCGACCACCGTCACGTCGACGTTCGAATCGAGCAACGGCGCGCCGTGATCGGTGATCGTCTGCGTACCGCCGTCGCGCTGCACGACGCGCAACGACAGGGACGCGCGATCCTCGCCCGCGATCTCCGCATTCCAGTAGTCGCTCAGCGC
Organism: Burkholderia pyrrocinia; assembly: GCF_018417535.1. Lineage (NCBI taxonomy): Bacteria > Pseudomonadati > Pseudomonadota > Betaproteobacteria > Burkholderiales > Burkholderiaceae > Burkholderia > Burkholderia pyrrocinia. The sequence goes on from NZ_CP070978.1 coordinate 2,030,403, forward strand.
AGCGCGGTCGCCCGGCTGCACGCGTTCGAGCACGAGCGGCACGCTCGCGATCTGCGCCGCATCGACGCCGACGCCGAACACGCGCTCGACGTCGCCGCTCCACTCGATCCGGCCCGACTCCGGATCGAGCACGTACGCGATCTGGCCGGCGCTCGCGAGCGCGAGCTCCATGTTGTTCTGCAGTACCGCCGCATGCTCGTGCACGCGTTCGCGCGTCGTCTTCAGCGTGCTCACCGTCAGCACCAGCAGCGACGCGACCGCCAGATAGAGCTGCGCCTCGAGCAGCGAGCTGCCGTAGTGCTCGTGGAACGACGCGAACGGGCCGTCGCCCTGCGCGGTCTGCTCGATCACGATCAGCGCGAGCACCAGCACCGACGACGAGCCCGTGCGGCCGCCGAGCAGCAGCGTCACCGCGACGGTCAGGAACAACGGGATATACGTGAGCGCGAAGCCGGCGCCCGTGCCGAATTTCTGCGACGTGTCGCCGTCGAAGATCACCAGCGCGACGATCGCGAGCAGCACGAACGCGACGACGCCGAGCATCAGGTCAAAGCGCTCGTGATCGCCCGAACGGTGCGCACGGAAGCGCGACCACGACGCGAGCACCGGCGTGACCAGCAGCACGCCGACGAAATCGGACGCGGCCCATACGGACCACACGTCGAAGAACGACGCGTCCTTGAGCGTTGCGTACCACGCCGCGCCGCCGATCGCGCCGACGACGCCCGCGATCAGCCCGGCGACGATCACCGAGCGCAGGAAGTACAGTCCTTCGAGCGAGAAGCGAACGCGCCGCACGAGCCACACCGCGAGCGCGGCCGCGCCGACCTCGTCGACCGTGAACAGCGCCGCGTTGACCAGGCTGCCGTGTTCGATGCCGGTCAGCGCGAGCTGCGCGACGAGGAACGCGCCGGCCAGCGTCAGCCATTCGCGCAGCGGCCGCAGCATGAACGCGCCGACCGTCACGCCGGCCGGCAGCCAGATATAGCCCGTCAGCCGGACGGGGCCGTTGAATTCGTGCGAGATGTAGCCGGTCGCGAGATACAGCGCCGCCCAGAGCAGCGCGGCGACGAGTCCCGGGCGGGAACGTTTGGTGTCCATCGAGGATTCCTGTGTGCTGCGCCGTGCGGGCAAGCGCGCCGCCGCTCGGAAGCGGCGGCGCGCCCGTGGCCGGCAGGTGCGCGATGTGCGAATGATATGCGGACGGGTTGGGCGGTGGAATACCGGGAGCCGGAAGCGCGTTCGGGGCGCCGGCGCGCCCGCAAGCTGGCGATTGTGACCGGGAAAGTATCGGAAAAGTTCGTTGTTTGCCGGGCGCTATCAGGACAGGTCAGCGTGTCGTCTTGGCCGGACGGCCAAAATCGCGCGCAGCCGGTCGATCACGACTGACATGAAAGGCATCCGAAAGCGTTCGTTTCAGGTATCGTCCACGTCTCCAGCCAACATTCCGTATGACCACACGCAATGGATACAGTACCGGCCTGGCCGATATCGGCCCCTTTGATGCCATGAGCCGATTTCGCGTCACGTACGACGGGCCCGCGCTCGAATCGTCCGAGATGGACGTGCGCGAACTTGCACCCGCGCTGCTTGCAATCGGCGATTTGCTCGACGCGTCGACCCGGGCGCTGTGCGGCGTTCAGGTTCGGCCGCAGGTGAACGTGCGCGGCAGCTTCAAGACCGGCAGCTTCGGCATCGACTTCACGCTCGCGACATCGCTGCTCGGTCGGATGCGCGACATGCTGAGCGGCAACGAAGGCACGGCGCTCGCCAATGCGGTCACGATCCTGACCGCGCTCGGCATCGCCGCGCCCCGGGCAAGGAAGGGGCTCTTCGCCGTCCTCAAATGGCTGCGCGGGCGCGAGATCCGGCAAGTGCGGATGCAGGACCACACCGCGGTGCTGCACGTCGACGGCGACGAACTCGAGATCGACCTGCCCGTCCTCACCCTGCTGCGCGACGTCCGCGTTCGCAACGCAACCGCACAAGTCCTTGCGCCGCTCGCGCGTGAAGGCGTCGTGATTTTCGCGGCCGGCACCGATACGGAAGTCATCGAGACGGTCACCCGCAACGAGATCGCGTGGTTTCTCGCGCCCGAACCAGCCGATGCGCTCCTTCTCGACGAACATCGAAAGATGGCGTTCTCGATCGTGTCGCTCGCGTTCAAGGACGACAACAAGTGGCGACTGTACGACGGCTCATCGACGATTCACGCGGCGATCACGGATACCCGCTTCCTGTCGCGCGTGAACAACAGCCAGATCAGCTTCAGCAAGGGGGACGTGCTCGTCTGCAATGTCCGAATGCAGCAGTGGCAAACCTCGGACGGCGCAAAAACCGAATACGAGGTCATGGATGTCCTCGAACATCGCCCGGCCGGCCTGCAGATTCAGTTGCCCGGCCTTTGATCCGCGTCGAAGGCCAAGCTCCCGACACAACCCGTCATCCATCATGAAACCTGCGATCGATCTGCGTCCTGCCTCCCTGGAGGACCTCCCGTTCCTGCTGACCCTCCGCCGGCTCACGATGACCGAGCACCTGCAACGGGTCGGCGCACCGACCGACGATGAAGCGCACGACCGGCGCATCCGCGCGCACTTCGAAGACGCGATGATCGTCTGCGAAGGCGCCACCGCAATCGGCTTGCTGAAGGTGACGCGTGCCGCGGGCGAATGGCATGTCCATCAGATCCAGATCCTCCCTGCCCGCCAGGGCCAGGGTATCGGCGAAGCCGTGCTGCGCGAATTGCTGAGCGACGCGGCACAAGCGCATGTGCCCGTGTCGCTCAGCGTGCTGCACGGCAACCCCGCACGGCGGCTCTACGAACGGCTCGGCTTTCGCATCGCGTCGGAAACGGAAACGAGTGCGCGCATGGTCTGGCGCGCATGACGCCCGGCGTTGCGCCGCCGCATTACTGCGTGATCTTCGCGTCCTTCAGCAGATTGCCCATCATCTGCGCACTCGCCTTCTCGACCGCAATCGCCTGCAATTGCTGCTGAAGCACCGGCTTGGCCGTCTCGAAGCCCGGCACCTGCGTCGGCCGCTTCGCATCCAGCTTCACGATCGCCCGCACGCCATCGACCGGGATCGAATCCGTCGTCGCCGCGCCGACCGTCAGCTTCGCGAGCGCCTGCGCGATCGGCAACGGCAATCCGCCCGTCTTGCCTTCCGCCGCCGGCGTATTGAAACTCACCCACGGCAGCTCGCCGCCGGCATCGCGGCTCGGCGCCATGCTGTACTGGCGCGCCAGCCCGTCGAACGACTTGCCCGACTTCAGCTCGCTCAGCACGGTCGCGGCCGTCGCCGGATCCTTGACGACGATCAGCCGCGGCTTGTACTCGTTCTTGCCGAGCGCCGCGACGAGCTCGTCGTAGCGCGCCTTGACCTGTTCGTCGGTCACCGGCTCGGGCTTCACGTTGTCGCGCACGTACAGTTGCACCTCGGCATCCGCCTTCGCCTGCTGCATCGCCGCCTTGACCTCGGGCTTGTCCCCGTAGTTCGCCTTCTCGGCGGCCTGCTGAACCAGCACGCGCGTGATCAGTTGCTGCTTGATCGCGTCGCGAATCTGCGGCGAATCGGGCTGCCGCGACGCGCGCAGCACCGCATCGACGTCGGCCTGCGTGATCGCCGTGCCGTTGACGGTCGCGACGGTTGCCGTCGCGCCGGAAGGCTGCGACGCAGCCGCCGTCTGTGCGTGGACGGGGCCGCTCAGCGCGCCCGCCAGCGCGGCAATCAGCAACAGGCGGTTCGGTATCGTTTTCATCTTCATCGTTATGTCGCTTCGTGCTCAAGAAACGCGGCACGGGCTGCCGCGCAGGTTCGCCGCCACTGCAACACGCCGGCGCAACCGTTCAGTCATTCAGGTTCATCATCGCGAGCACCGGCAGCCTCCGCCCATGCCGCTGTCATTGTGCACGGAACCGCGTTTGCGCGTCGGGAGGTTGGGGACGGCCGCCCAAGGCGGCGAGGCGCGCGTTGTGCGCGCCGTTCGTCACGCGCGCGGGAACGATCGCGGCGCGTGGAAATTCCGCGAAGCAACGTCGAAGTCGGTGGTTGCTTCGCGGGCCCGGCCGCTGGTCGCAGCGGCGACAGGCATGCTTCACCGGCACCGGCCGAACCGCATCAAGGCGTCCACCGATACACGGTGATGCTGTTCCCCTTCACGTTGTTCTTCATCACCACATACTCGCCGTTCGATCGGCGGTACGCGCGAATGCTGTACATCGCATCGATCGCGCTGCTGGTATCCACGGTCGCGGGGCTCGCGTTGACCAGCGTGGTGTCGAGCTTGCCGGTGGTGAGGTTGAACGCGTCGACGTTCGGCCAGAGCGGCCCGCTGCTGCTGAACCAGTAGCCGACGAACAGATGGTTGCCGGCCGCGTCGATCGATTTCGCGCCGCTGTGCGGCAGCGTGATCACCGGATCCGGCTTCGTCGTGTTGCCCGCGCTCCAGCCGTGATACACCTCGATGCGCGTGCCGATCGACGTCCAGTCGTTCGTCCCGATGGCGCCCTGCGCGAGCACCATCGTGTCGCTGTCCGCAAGGTAGACGATGCGGGTCAGCGGCTGGATGCTGGCGGGAACGCGGGTCCCGACGCCCGGCCCCCACGACGGCTTGCCGCTCGCGTCGAAGCCGGTCAGCGGGTAGTGGTAGATCGCGCCGGTCTTGTCGAGGCCGGCCCACACGCCGCCCTTGCTGTCGAGGCTGAACCCGCTCGTGACGCGCTGCGTCGTGTTGAACGCGGGGCCCGGAATCGATCCGTCCGGAATCGCGATATAGCCGTTCGCCGCGTTGAAATGGAAGAAGTAGAAGACCGGCGGGTTCTGCCCCGCCGCGACGAGAATCCGGTTCGCGCCGACCGACGTGAGCAGCCCGAAATGCTCGTCGCGCTGCGTGTCGCTCATGTTGATGCGCGGATCCGACGGGTACGTGAACGGATCGACGGTGTTCGCGACGAACGTGCCGCCCGCGCTGCCGCCGTACACGTGCGTGCCGCCATAGAACAGCGCGCCGTCCGTGACCGGGTCCGGCGCGGCGATGCCTTCGAAGTTCAGCGACTGCAGCGTCCAGCGCAGGCTGCCGGCGCTGCTGTACGCATGAATGTCGGTGGCGCCGTTGCGGCCGAGATCCCAGCTTCCGCCCCACGGGTTGTTGAGCACATAGAGGTTGCCGGCGCCGTCCTTGCCGATCCCGGCGACGCGCGTGAAGCGTTGCGCGCCGACCTGCCCCTTGATGCCCGTCGTCGTGTCGAGATAGCCGCCGCGCACGCCGAACGTGCCGGCCAGCGCGGGCCGGCCCGACACGGTGTAGCGCTTGATGTTCATGTCGGGGCCTTCGTCGCCCACCATGAGCTGTCCGGCCGCCGCATCGAAATACAGCGCCGACGGCTGCGACCCGGCCGGCATCCGGATCGTGTTCAGCAGCGCGCCGGCCGGGCTGAAGCCGACGACCGAGCCCGCGCTCTTCTGCGCGACCCACACGTTGCCCGCGCCATCCACCGCGAGCGCGCCCGGCCCCGACACGTTGATATCCCGCTGCCAGACGCCGTCGGTGGTGAACACGCGCACGCGATTGCCGTAGAAATCGCTTGCATAGAGCAGCGAGCCGGCCGTCGCGAGCCCGGTGACGACGTCGATGCGCGGCTGGTTGGTTGCCGCGCTGATCTGGATGACGCGGTCGCGATACTTCGTCGCACGGTTGTACCGCCCGACCGCGCCGCTGCCGTAGGTCTTGCCGGGCTGCAGTGCGACGAACAGCGATGTCGCGTTGCCCGTGATCGCGCTGCCCTGGAATTCCGAATGCGAGCCCATCGAGCCGACGCTCTTGCCGTTCTGGTAGATCGCGACGCCGCCTTCATCTTCGTCCCACATCGAGGCCGTGTAGATGACGCCTTCGGGCGCGACCCACATCGAACGCGCGACGTTGCCGACGTGGGCCGCGAGCGTACCGTACGTGTTCGCCAGCCAGTCGGTGGTGTTGCCCGCGTGAGCGGTCGGCGCGATCGCGGCGATCGCGCCGGCAAGAAGCGCAGCCTGAATACGTTTTCCAGCGACCATGACTGATGCTCTCCTGAATGATGCAAACATTCACATGAGGGGTCGGCCGGCCAGATGGCTTGAAATCGGCGATGCGTAAATTCTTCCCCTGAATCATCTGGCGCAGTCAGTAATACGTGCGGCCTGCCTTCGATAATAAGCAGGGCGAGAATAGCGTTATATAAATCGAAAAAAATTGCGGGCCGCTCGCGCCATCGCGTTTTTCACCGATTCGGCTTCCTTCGATCGCATGGCCCGTGGCGCCTGCCCTGACGGCGTGCGCGGCTGTGCGACAGTGAATGTTCACTTGCACGCGTGATCGGGAATGGGGGAAATCGGCGGGATCAGGCTTTTCGCCTGCGGGAATATCGCCGCTGGTTCAACGACGACAGATTGAAACTGCGAATGCCGTTTCGGGAGAATCAGGAAAAAGCTACCGCATGCGATGCGGAATCATTGCCCCAAAACAAATCGCCGGCCTGAATCCGATTCGAATCCAGGCCGGCGATCGTCATTTACCGCGGAGCAGGCAACGCGCTGTTGCCGCCGCGATACCGCGCATCATGCCGATGCCGACGTCTCCGGCACCTTCACCTGCGTGACGCGCCCTCCGTCCGAATCGTCGTCACGCGGTGCGTCGAGCTGCCCTTCCCACTTCGCGACCACGGCAGCCGCGATCGAGTTGCCGACGGCGTTGGTGGCCGAGCGCCCCATGTCGAGGAACATGTCGACGCCCATGATCAGCAGCAGCCCCGCCTCGGGCATGTTGAACTGGTTGAGCGTCGCCGCGATCACGACCAGCGATGCGCGCGGCACGCCCGCCATTCCCTTCGACGTCACCATCAGCATCAGCAGCATCGTGATCTGCGTGCCCAGCGGCAGATGGATGCCATACACCTGCGCGATGAACAGCACCGCGAACGTGCAGTACATCATCGAGCCGTCGAGGTTGAACGAGTACCCGATCGGCAGCACGAAGCTCGAGATCTTGCGGTTCACGCCGAAGCGGTCGAGTGCGTCCAGCAGCTTCGGATACGCGGCCTCGGAGCTCGCCGTCGCGAACGACAGCAGGAACGGTTCGCGGATCAGCCGGATCAGCGTGAACGCGCGCTTGCCGAGGAACGCCACGCCGGCGAGCGTCAGCACGCCCCACAGCAGCGCCAGCGCCAGATAGAAGCTCGCCATGAACTTCGCGAACGTGAGCAGGATGCCGAGCCCTTCGGTCGTGATCGTCGACGCCAGCGCCGCGAACACCGCGACGGGTGCGAACCACATCACCGCGCCCGTCACCTTCAGCATCACCTGCGCGAGATCGTCGATCACGCCGGTCAGGCGCTTGCCGGATTCGCCGAGCGCGGACAGCGCGGTGCCGAAGAAGATCGAGAAAACGACGATCTGCAGGATTTCGTTGTTCGCCATCGCCTCGGCGATCGACTTCGGCACCAGGTGGACCACGAAATCCTTCAGCGTGAATGCGCCCGTCTTCAGGTTGAGGGCCGCATCGGACGCCGGCAACGGCAGGCTCAGGTGGCTGCCCGGCTGCAGGATCGTCGCGGTCAGCAGGCCGAGCAGCAACGACGTGAACGACGCGATGAAGAACCAGCCGAACGCCTTGACGCCCACGCGGCCCACCGCGCTGCCGTCGCCCATCTGCGCAATGCCGACGGTCAGCGTCGCGAATACCAGCGGCGCGATGATCATCTTGATCAATCGCAGGAATACGTCGGACAGCAACGACACGTAACCGGCGACTTCCTTGGCCATCTTCGGGTCGGGAAACGCGCTATGGCACGCGTAACCCACTGCGATACCAAGAATCATCGCGACGACGATGTACTTGGTAATGTTGTGCTTCTTCTTCATTAGTAATCCAAATTACAAAGCGTGTGTTTCCAACGGCTGGAAAATCATTCGCGTCCGGCTGCGAATCGGAACTCACGTCGCAATGCGTGCGACAGGCCCGCTTCTGGCGGTCGCCAGAGCGGACAGGGGGGGCATTCTAACGCAAATGGCGCGCGAGCTTTCAATTCCGAAAGCAGGTGCAGGTTGATCTGCGTCCATTCAGCACCGGAAAAGCGGGTTTTGTCGCGATCCGGCCGAGCGGCTCCAGCGGCCATCACGTGCTTCGACCTTGACGTACATGCCGCCCGGGCCGTCCGACGACGCCACCGGACGACGATCGCGACACATTCTCACAAAGATGCGCAGACCTCGACACTACCGCACGTAATCGCTATGTAATATTTGGAAATGGTTCGCGTTCCCGCAATGACCCGGCGCCAATGCGCACGACGAGTCGGGAATGCGGCGCCGCGTTCGGGTCATCGTTCCAACCAGGTCGAGTCGTTCGCTTCATAAGCAGTCCTTCCAATGAACGAACGGGAAAAATCAGCATCGTGATGAACATTCTGTACACCAACTTCCACGGCGACTACGGCGGCGGCCAGGATACCTACGTCCGCGATCTCGCCGTCGCAATGAGCCGGCATCACCGCGTGACCGTTGCGTCGCCGGAGGGAAGCCGCCTGTCGCGATTGTTGAAGGACAGCCCGGACGTGGCCATCTTCGACATGGAATTCAAACCGCGCTGGAACCGCCTGTGCCAGGAAATTGCCCGGCTGCGTCAGCGGATCGTCGCCGAGCGCTACGACGTCATTCACGTCAACGGGTCCGCCGATCACCGGCAGGTGATGCTGGCGCTGCTCGGGTGCCGATATCGGCCCGCGGTCGTGCTCACCAAGCACAACACGTATCGCGCCGACAGCTTCGGCAACCTGCTGCGCGCACGGTTCGCGACGGACCACACCATCGCGGTCAGCGACTATGTCGCGGGCATGCTCGCGCTCCGGTCGCCGTATGGCAACGTCACGGTCGTCAAGCACGGCGTGCGCCGGCAGGCTGCGGAACGACTGGCCAGCGACGAGATCCGCCGCCGCAAGGTGGCGCTGTTCGGGCCGTCCGGCGCGGATGCGATCGTGCTGGGCAGCAGCGCCGGCACCGCGCCGGAAAAAGGCTGGATGGACCTGATCGCGGCGCTGGGCCGCTTGCCCGAACCCGAGCGCGAGCGGTTTCGCGTGCTGCTGGTCGGCGCGGAGCCGTCCGGCGCGCAGCGCAAGCAGATCGCGCAACACGGCATGACGTCGCGCACGGCGTTCACCGGACGGCTCGACGACGTATGGGCGCCGTTCTCGATCATCGACGTGTCGTTCGTGCTGTCGTACCACGAGAGCCTGTCGTACGCGTGCCGCGAAGCGATGTCGCTGGGCTGCCCCGCGATCGTGACGCGCGTGGGCGGCCTGCCCGAGAACGTCGAGCCGGGCGTGGACGGCTGGGTCGTTCCGCCGCGCGAGCCCGAAGCGATCGAGGAGATTCTGCGCGCGATCGTGCGCGAGCCCGGTTGCGTCCGGGCGATGGGACGCAGCGCGCGGCTGAAAGGCAAGCGCGAGTTCTCGTTCGACACCTTCGTCGATGCGACTTTGTCCGTCTATCAGAAATCGGTTCGACACAACCCGTATCGTTGGGTGACATCCTTGAGGTCCATGTAATGGCCATGAATATCTGGAAGAAGTATTGGCGCCTGCGGATGCAGGAGTGCCCGTGCGACGTGCACTTCGTCGAATGGCTGGAATCCGTTCGCCTCAACGGCATCCGCATCTATCACTTCGGCACCGGCGGCCACCACCATGTCGGCGTGGAATGCGCGCGCCCGCACCTGAACAACGCGGTCTTCGGCGTGACGGCGTCGCCGAAGGAATACAAGTCGTATGTCGATCTCGTCACGCGGCAACCGGAGGTGAGCAAGACCTACCTGGCCTATTTCGGCGACATCTATACGAGCAACTCGGACCTGCTGCCGGCATTCGACGTCGTCACGCTGTTCCACCTGTGCGAATTCCGCGACGAGACGAACAGCCGCTACGGTGCGAAGACCGACGCGGAAGTGCTCGACCTGTTTGCACGCCATACCGCACGCGAAGGTCACCTGCTGTTCTACAAGGGCTCGTCGGCCTACCGGAAGGCCGAACCGATCATCGCGCAATGGGCGGCGAATGCCGATTTCGTCGAGGTCGGCGACTTCAAGACCTTGCGGATTTTCCGCAAGGCCGCGTAACCTCCATTCTCGCGATCCGCCGATGCTTCTGTCCGCCACACGCTTTCCGATCCTGATGTATCACCAGATACGCCCGCTGCCGCCGCCGTCCGATCGGCTGCGCAGCCTGAGCGTCGCGCCCGACGCGTTCCGCCGCCAGATGACGCTGTTCAGGCGGCTCGGCTACCGCGGCCTGAGCGTGCGCGAACTGCAGCCGTATCTGCGCGGGGAGCGCAGCGGGAAAGTCTTCGGCATTTCGTTCGACGACGGCTTTCTCGACGTGCTGACGCAGGCGATGCCCGTGCTGGACGAGCTCGGGTTCACGGCGACCTGCTACTTCGTCGCCGGACGGTTCGGCGGCGAGAACGACTGGGATGCGGGCGCCGATACCGCGCGCTCGCCGCTCATGACGTGCGAGCACATGCTCGCGTGGCGCGATCACGGCCATGAAATCGGCTCGCATACGCTCGATCACGTCGCGCTGTCGCGCGTGCCCGCGCACATGTCGGACCTTCAGGTAACTGAATCGAAGCGGCGGCTCGAAGCGTTGAGCGGCCGGCGCGTCGAATCGTTCTGCTATCCGTACGGCGAGCTGAGCGCGAGCGTCCGCGATCAGGTCGCCGCCGCGGGATACGGTAATGCGACGACGACCCGGCGCGGCTGCGCCGATGCGTCCGACGATCCGTTTCTGCTGCCGCGGGTTCCGGTGGCGGGTGGTGTCGGTGCGCTTCGGTTGTTGTTCAAATGCGCGCGGTGGCGGGTTCGGGGGCGTGGGTAGCGTCGGGAACAGCGCTCGTGGCGTGGTGCTTCGACTTCGCTCTCTGACAAAAGCCAGCCTCTTGCTCATCGCAGTTCGATCCTGCGGCGAACACTTCGGACAAGTGACCCGTCGCCCTCAACCAAATTGGGCGGTCAGCCATCCTTCAGCCCATTTGGTCGCGTATGCAACCGCGTCATCGCGCACATCGAAGCCAGCCAGATCACCGCTGGCGTGTACTTCCCGCTCACCTCCGTCCAGCAGAACCGTGGAGATCCTCACATGCGCGATGTACTCTCCGTCCGCCCTGCGGGGTGTCGGGTCGATTCGGAACCGTGTCGAATTGAAGAGCATGGGCTCCTCCCTGTTGGGTTACCGCGAGCCAGGCTGTCGCGGGAGCAGCACGAGAAAACGTCGGACATGAAGAAGTGCCGTAGTCCGGCCCGCCTCCTGACTGGATTCACGGCTCGCCATCCTGCCTTTTCCGTGTGGCACGCGACCCGCTACGAACATCAGGAAGGCATCCGCATCGACCTTGCAGCGATGGTCACGGACAGACCGGCGAATGAGGTGCAACCCGCAAGCGGAGATGGAAGCACGTTGCTCCGCAATACCTACGGAGCCACTCTCAAGCGATGGGACAAGAGGGGAGCGTCAGCACTATCGATGGTGCCCGGACGATCGATCACGGCGAGAGGCCCGATCGCATTCAGAGGGGCATGCTGAGCAATACGCTGGAATCGGCAATGGGTCATCCGATGGTTCGATGCTACGCCGTTCCATAAATTTGTATAGCGAAATTTCCAGCAAATGCCTGTCGCCGGAGCATGCCTTCGTACTGTCACGAGGTGTGAGTCGCAGCGACAGCGCGTATAGTGGGGCTAGCCTTACCGCCGGTTCCAGAAGACAGTTCGGCACTTGGGGGCGGCATCGTCCGGGCGGCGCATGGGCACCGATTCTCATGGTTGGCATCATGCAGCGTCGTCGACTTCGAAGCAGGCAGCGCTCGGGGAATCGCGTTGACACGAGTTGGACCGGCTAACGTAAGCCCCTCTGAAGAAACCGCGCCACCCATGAAAATCGACCGCAGTTCCATTCCCCACTACCTCGTCCTTCGTGCCGGCTGGCCACCCTATGTGTTGAATGCAGACCGCCTGGTGCTCCGCCGCGACGCGAGCCCGCTGTTGCGCGCGTTCGCGCGAACCCGCGGAAGCTTCGCACATGTCGACGACGTCGCGTGGAACATCTTCTCCGACGCAGAGGGTCTTTCAGTGATCGAGCGTCGGGAAACGGGGTTCTTTACGTTGATCACCGGAACCGAGACCGAGCATCAGTTGCATTTGCTGGCAACCCTCTGACGTTGCCGCGGGGACGGCGTACGGCCAGGGTCGACGAACGGCCGCGCCCGGGGATTTTTACGGAATGCTGATTTTCCCGGACGGTCACTTGTTCTGCCCCTCGGCCGAAAGCGCTTGACACAGGCCTCGACGAGGCGTACTGTCAGTCGCTGAAGTATTCAAGAAGCGCGATTGCTGTCCACCATTCACCGCGGCCTGCGGTATTCGTTGTCCTCTCCCTCCTTGATTATTTTTGCGTGCCCATTCGGGCGCATATGCTCGTCCATTTTCAGGAGATCTAATATGGATACCGGTACCGTCAAGTGGTTCAACGACAGCAAGGGCTTCGGCTTCATCACGCCCGACGCGGGTGGTGACGATCTGTTCGCGCACTTCTCCGAGATTCGCGGCGATGGCTTCAAGACCCTCGCCGAAGGCCAGAAGGTCAGCTACGAGACCAAGAGCGGCCCCAAGGGCCTGCAGGCGTCGAACATTACCCCCCTGTAATTCCCGTAAGCCGTCAGCCTCGTTCATGGAGCGGCACGTAACTGCCGCTTCCCTGAATACGCATCTCCATCGCGCACGCCGCACGCCTCGATGCAAGCCCGACCGGGCCCGTCATTTCGCATCCGGACGTCGAGCATGCGCGTATGCAGATGCCCCAATACCCCTCGCAGCGCGCGTGTCCAGCCGCGCGTGCGCGATCGAACGGGTCCCGTTCATCTGATCGCGCAAGCGGCGCAGCAGGAGAACCCGCATGACCAGAAATCAACCTCGCAGTAACAAGGTGCCTCCGCGAGCCAAGCCTGCGATGACGCTGCCCAAGTTCGGCACGGCATTGAACTGGGTGCCGCCCAAGTCTCCCACTGTCACGGAATCGCGCCCGAAGAAGCGCACGCCTGCTCCGTAATCCGTAATAGCGAATCGAGCCAACCGCTGCGTTTCGAAGCGGCAGCCACCGCTGTCGTGCAACGTGTCGAAGCCAGTCGCGGTCCGGTAGTCACAACGGCCTTGCCTTCGAATGCAGGCAATCGCCTTGATTGGAGAAACTGGCTTGGCAAAAGAAGAGCTATTGGAACTGGACGGCGTCGTCGACGAAGTTCTTCCGGACAGCAGGTTCCGCGTGACACTGGAAAACGGCGCGATTGTCGCCGCCTACGCATCGGGGCGCATGCGCCGCCACCGTATCAGGATCCTCGCAGGTGATCGGGTAAGGTTGGAGTTGTCTGTCTACGATCTGACCAAGGGCCGCATCAATTTCCGGCACAAGGACGACCACGCATCGACCGCTTCGCCACGCAAGCGATTCGTGCGACGCTAGCCGGATCGCGGGCATCGTCGCGCAAACAAAGCGACGGTGTCGCCTCCGAACCCGTCGCAACCCGATACCGTGTGTCCGTGGGTCGCACCCGCGTGCGTTGTGGCGCGAAATCCGGAATAAGTTGGGCGCCCGACAAACGATGCGCGTATGATGGGTTTATCCGAGCGATCGCCAGCCCTCGGCCGCTCGCCCCTCCATCTACCCTCTTGCTGCATCGCCTCGCCTCCGCGCTGCAACGTTGTCCCTTTCACCCCACCGGCACGCCCTGCAACGGCGATACGGGCCGGTTGTGTTCGCCCATGCAATTCGCCGTGGCCGAACGCCAGGAGTTTGCTATGAGCATGCACGTCTACCGTGGATTCGAGATATATCCACTGATTTACCCTCACGTACCGGCACCGAGCGGCAGTCCGCATAACTACGACGCCGGTTTCGACGCGGCAGTCAAGATTTGCCTTCGCGGCACCACCGACACGCTGACGCAGAGCCAGACTTTCAGATTGCGCGACAACTCTCCATTTGACAACGCCGGTGACGCACGTCGTGCTTCGCTGCGCTATGCAGAGAACATCATCGACGACAATCGCGATAAACAGGGCTTCTTTTCCAACGGGCCCTGACGCGACTCGTCAACGCAGCGCAATGCGTCGGCAATCTGGAGGACGAAATGATCATCGACGAACTACTCGGTCTGGTCACGCGGCGCGAGGTCACCTGGACCGACGCCAACTTGCCCGCCGGAATGGCCGATTCGGCGCTGTGCCACCAACAAGAGCTGCAAATGTTCGTGGCGGTACGCGCGCTATCGATCGGAGCCGGATATTCGGAGTTCGAGTCCGACGAGATAGCGAGTGCCGTCATGACACGGCTCGGCTAGTTTTCCGTTCAAACGCTCCCAAACAGGATCTACATGACAACAGTTACGCTCAAGGTCAACGAACCAATCGATGTCGCTCTGCGGCGATTCCGACGTAGCATCGAGAAAACCGGGCTGATTCGCGAGTTGCGCAGTCGCACCGGCTATGAAAAGCCCACGACGGAACGCAAGCGGAAGAAGGCCAGCGCCGTCGCCCGACAACGCTTGCGGGCGAAGCGCATGTTGCCGCCTCGCAAAATGTACTAGGAGCGCATCGTGTACAACATGCCGGGCGAAGAGCCGCCGTTTTTCCCGCTGACGAAATGCGAAGTCGATTTCGATCAGCAGAAAGACATGGTGACACTGCTGCCGAGCTTCTACGCCTTCGGATGCGAGTACACCAGCCGCGGTTTTCTGATCGGGCGCGACGATGCGTTCAAACTGATTGCCGCGATCGAGAAGGCACTCAGCGTCCGGGGTGAGCCGACGCCGGCACACTCGTGAGCATCGACAACCAGAAGATGGACTATGCGCGTCCGCACCAAGTACGTAGATTTGCTCTATTTCCTGGTTGCTCTGCAACTCGTCACCGAAAGGCAGACGCGTGAGTGGCTGTCGCCCTTTCAGCTCGTCGAATCGCTGCAAGCATGGCTTATCGTCCATCGCGCGAAATGTGAGTGGCGCGATCGTGTCTGGATAGGCCATGCCTCCCTTCAGATAGCGAAGTCGGTCCGCCCGGTTGGCAACGCTGCATTTTCAGAATCGCTCCCAGGTGTGGCGAAAGACTCGACACTCCCTCCACGAGACGCGCTCGCGGATCGGTCGAGTCTACGGAGGAAGTGCATCCGCTACCTTAGGGAGCAGGTCTGATCCCGGCATCACTCGATCGATCAGCAACTGTGCCGCTGGCTGCTGCTCAGCCATCCGAAGCGACGCTAAAAGCACGCCGCAACACGCGCTTCGATCCCGTACCCGCCCGCTGTGCACGCTTGCACGATATACGCGGACACCTGGTACATCGCAGTTGGTCCGTTCAGCACAAGATTCGGCCGCGGCCGCCGACCTGAATCGACACGAGCCCCACTGCACGGCATCGTACCGACTTCTTCTCCCCGCCGGTCCATGCTGGGTCGACATGCATGTATCGCCGTCGCCATCGCGCACGCGATCGCCGAATGACAGCTGCCGGCTGCCACGGCACGGCACCGCCGCTTCCTTCGGCGATCGCTCCACCATCGATCCGACCCACCAGCCGCAACGGATTCGACGCGACTGGCCAACAACCCGCTCACCTTGCTCCGAGGGAACCATGAGATATTACGAAAGCACGGCAATCGATCGACGCGATCAGGCAACCCGGCAACAGCAGCGCGACGACCTCGCCCGCGCCGACATCGAACGGGCCGACAAGCGTACGCAAAACGACGCCCGCATCGACTCCAATGCGGACAAGTGGCGCTACGTCCGTCCCGACCTTCAGGTGAAGTGAATGACGCGGCGCTGCTCCCGACGCAGGCGGCGGATGATATTCGCGCCTCGCGTCGTCGTGCGCGCGTCGCGCAGGATGCATCGCAGACGTTTCGGCGTCAGGCACACCGGCGCGGGCGGATCGAGAATTCTGCAACGGCCTTGATCCCGCGCTGCTCCGCACAACGACACCGCTCGGGCGACCAGGCCAGTCGTCCGGCGTGCCCAACCCATATCTGCGTAGCGTTTCCTCGTTCCGCGGTTCGGCCCGGTACGGCTCCGCGACACGGAGCAGCGCGGTCGCGAGCGACATGCGCCGTCTGCGTGGTTATGCCGCTGTCTTGAGCGTCGGCGGCGATGTCGACTCCGTCACGTCATGCCCGGCCATTGCCAACGCCAGAACCGGGTTCAGGCTGTCCACCATCGAGCTCGGAATCAGGATCGTGGCCCCGCGCTCCTTCGTCGTTTCATAGATGATGTTCATGGCCCGCAATTGAAGTGCGGCCGGGTGATTTTCATAGACTCGCGAAGCTTCGACGAATTTCGCCGCCACCTCGGCCTCTGCAGACCCGAGTATCACGCGCGCCTGCTTCTCGCGTTCGGCTTGCGCCTGCCGTGACATCGAATCCTGCAGCGCGACGGGGATCGCTACGTCCCGGGTTTCCACGGACCGTACCGTGATACCCCAATCTGCGGTTTTTCTGCCGATCTCCTCCGCCAGATGTGCATCGGCAGCTTTTCGATCGGAAAGCAGCGTGGCCAGCATCGATGAACCGATCATCTCCCGCAGCGAGGTTTGCGCGACGCGATCGATGGCCTGCCGGTAATCAGTGATGGCGAGTGCCGCCTTCTGGGCGTCGTGTACGTGCCAGAAAATGATGGCGTCGACGTTGACCGGCACGGTATCCCTGGTAAGTGCCTCCTGTGCGTTGAACGCAGTCGTTTGAATGCGCTCGTCGATCACTGCGACAACGTTGTCCAGTATCGGAATAATCATAAAAAAACCGGCACCCTTGACGCTCTGTAGTTTCCCGACACGCAGGATCACAAACTTCTCCCAGACATTTGCCACTTTCACGGAGAGTGCGATAAGGACGGCGACGATGAAGAGGGGTAACGCGAGATACGGATTGACCAAGGCGCCAACGGCTAGCGCGGCAAACAAGAAGGCGGCGGAAAGAAATAGTGTGACGGGGTTCATGGCGGCGCTCCATTCGATGATGCCGACTTCCGGCAAGCGTCGCGAAGCACGACACCCATTCGCCCGGTTGCCTTCTCGCGCCCAGGCATCAGCGGTTTGGGCGCTCGTCCTGAACGTGCGCCGGATTGCGATGCAAATCTGTACGGTGACGTACCCGGACAGGGCTACGGAGCGGCCGCGGTTGTGAGTGATACGCAAAGCCGGCGATATCGAATCTCAACGAGAGGCGCTCTCGCGCTCGTTGCGCCGATTTCCGGCAAGCCGCGATGCGAACCTGCCTGCATGAGGGCGGATCCCTGAAGATCGTTCTCTAGCGTACCGACACGCGTGGCCCCGGGACACACAATGATCGGTGTCATACAGGAATCCCGGAGCCGATCGTGGAATACCCCATTTTTATCACCCGACAGGAAGGCTCAGGCTATCGCGGTTGGCTACCGGATTTTCCTGGCGTGGACGTGGAGGGCGACTCGTACAGCGAGCTGGCAAACGCCGCAAACGATCGGGTCGATGCACTGTATGACCAATGCGCGCGCCTCGTCCCCTCCCCGACAACGGACATGACGGCATTGCAGGCGTCTTGTATCGACGACGGCGACGGAATCTGGAGGTTCATCGATATTGCCCGGCCGACGTCGTGTTCGGTGCTGGTCTTGCTATGCCTCCCCAAGGAGCTCGTGGAAAAAATCGATGCGGTGGCGAAATCGCGCCATATAAGCCGCGAAGCGTTGGTGGCCGAGTGTACGAAAGGAATTGGCGTACCCGCATCGCGGTCTTCGTGCCACGAACTTGTCCTGGCGTAGCTGGCGAACGCGACTCAGCGGATTCATCTGCCCGGTTTGCGTCGCTTCACCGATGCGGGAGAGCGTTGCAGGCGCCGCTTGTCGTAATGGGCAACGCGTCAAAGTAAAAAGCCGGCGCTTGGCCGGCTTCGAATTCCGCGTTGCTAAGGCGGCTCCACGTTCTGTTTGAGATCGAGGAGATTTACTACGCGTACGTTACTGGTTCGACAGAAAACCCATGCCCAGACGTTTCCTTGCATCGGAAATACGTTGCTTGGGCGTGACGGCTTTCCACGAAAAGGTATGGCTTCTTGGCCACTCCGGATGAACAACGGGCATGCCATCGTCGGCCGCGCGTGCGTCCGCCTGTTCCTGTTGCCCCTCCTGCGAATTTTTTTCTCGTTTCGGGTGATCGTTCATCAACAGGCTCCCTCAAGAAACCGCGTTTCGTCATGGATGGGCTTGCGCCGCCCGAGTCGAGATAAAACGGCGCAAGCGAGTCGGATTGCGACGGCCCACTTCGATCACGGCGTTTCCATCTCCATGAAGTCTGCGGCCGATCTGCAGTCTGTGCGTCATGTACCACCATGCGCCTGCGGGCTTCGACAGTCGGTACGCTGCCGTACGGACCGGATGGCATGAATAGGCGCCTGGCCTCGATGCCGGTTCTAAAGGCGTTTCAAATCAGGGAGCAAGCGGTCGAATTCCCGCCTGACCACGCCGTAGCATTCGCACACACGCTTTTCAAGCCCGGCGCGATCCAGTACCTCGATGTGCCCGTAGTTATACCGGATCAACCCGGCATCCTGAAGTTTCAGCGCGGCTTCCGTCACGCCCGATCGTCGGACACCGAGCATGTTGGCGATCAGCTCCTGCGTCATTTTCAGTTCGCTCGATGGCAGGCGATCGAGGCTGAGCAGGAGCCATCGACAAAGCTGCTGATCGATCGAGTGATGTCGATTGCATACGGCTGTTTGCGCCATCTGGGTGATGAGTGCCTGGGTGTAGCGCAGCAGGAGCCGCTGCATCGAACCGCCTCGACGGAACTCGTCTTTCAGGATGCGCGCATCGAGTCGGTAAGCGTGTCCTGCGCTTTGGACGATCGCGCGGCTCGGGGTCGTTTCGCCCCCCATGAACAGCGCGATGCCGATCAACCCGTCGTTGCCGACGATGGCAATTTCGGCCGACGAACCGTCCTCCATCACGTACAACAGCGAGACGATGGCTGTCGTCGGAAAATAGACATGACTGAGCGCACCACCCGACTCGTACAGCACCTTTCCCAACGGCATGTCGACCAGCACAAGCTGCGGCGAAATATGCGCGAAACCTTCTGGCGGCAAGGCTGCGAGCAGATGATTTTCAATCGGAAAGGACTGCCCCGACATAGGTCGCTCCTGCAGTGATTGCGGCCTCTACCCAACGCGAATCGAAGCCGCGAAGCGTCATCGGCTCAAGACTCGCACTCGCGAAGCAGACGTTGCGCGAGGATCTTGGCGTCTTCGAGCGCGAGATCGTACTGCTCCCGATCGGAATCGGTCTGGTATGGGGGATCATCGTTCGGCCCCTCGTTGGTGCGGCGCAGATACACATAACCTCGGTACAGACCATGCGCAGATTCCATCACACGAATGCGTGCGAAGTGTGTTTTGGTACTGAATGTGAGATCGTCCATGATGCCTATCGGCGTGTGTTCAATCATCCTAGCACTCCGGGTGAAATCGAACGGATGCGGTCGAATCCGGACAGGTCACCGGGAAGCCGGCAAGGACGATCCTTGCGGATATCCCCTCGCCAGGATCGATGTGCGAGCTTTCGCGTCAAGGCTGAATCTGGTACGGCGGAAATGCCGACAGACGTGGATCGTCCACCGCGCCACCGACGGTGAAGTGATACAGGGATTGCCACACGTGATCCTTCGCGCCGAGCAACGCGTGCATTTCATCGTCGAAAAAGCAGCCAATCCCCGTCGCGCGCACGCCGGCAGCTTCTGCTTCGAGGTAGAGCGCCTGGCCAAGCATGCCGCATTCCCAGAACAGATGGCGATACCGCCAGGGCTGCTTCAACGCGATTTCGAATCTCGCGATCATTCCAAGCGCAAAACAGGAATCAGCGCCGATATCCTGGTGGCAGCAGATCAACCTTGCCACCGTGCGCAGATCGTAAGGCAGTAGAAGATAGAGCGGCAGAAGGTCCGGCCCGGTCTTTTGCCACAGCCATTCCGGACGCAGGGATCGCTTGAGCTCCGGCAGTGCGCCCGGGGTTCTGACGAGCATATAGAGGCCCGGCTCCAGGCCGTCGACGCGATGCACCAATAGCGCCGCATGCACCGCGGCGGGAGACATCAGCGCATTCCACGGCGGCGTGCCGGGATGTGTCAGCAGGCAGGTCAGCATGCTGAAAAAAGCCGCGTCGCCGATGCGCGTCGTGCCATCGAAATTCACCGCGCTGCGACGCTGCCTGGCGATTCTGGCGAAGCTGAGATCGAGAGCTGGCGTCGCCGGCGCCGAACACTGTTCCGGGTTCCGCGAGGGTGGTTCGCGAGTACCGGCCTTGTGTGTGACGCGATGAATCGAATCGATGCCCGGCCACGTCACATGTCCCGAACTCAGCCGATTGGCGCGTCCGTGCCACTGTGCCCTGTCCAAAGCGATCTGCATGCTCTCGAGATCGGGTCGCGTCTCGGGGTTGCCAATCCAGAGCAGAAGATCCGGCGCCTCCGTTTCGGCTTCCATGAAATCTTCGCGGCGGTCCACTCCCAGCAAGCCAGCCACGGCATCATCCGCAGCCGCCTCCATCAATCGCGTCTGCCAGCCAAGCGCTGCTGCCGCGTAACTCATCGCAGCGACGACATGGCCGCAATCCTGTTGGCAGTAGCGCCACGCGCGCACGCCGTACTTCCAGGCTTCGCGCCAGTGGATCGAGCTGATGCCGACCAGGACACCGCTTTCCGAAAACGCCTCGCTCCATTGCGGGTCGTCCACCGCAGCGCGATGTTCCAGCGCATGATCCCGGCTCAGGTAGTGGTAGACGCCTGCAGACAAGCCGGGCAGAGCCGGACACAGAAGATAGCCCTCGGTCGGATGCAGATTTCCGCTCGAAGGGTTGCAGCGCAGTGCCCACCGCTGAGCGCCATAGGATTTCCACGCCGACAAGCCGAGTGAGAGTTCGAACAGGATGGCCAGACTGGATAGATCGAATCCGTGCGCGGGCGGCAGGTTGCCGCAACGCAACGCGTTGTAGCGCGTGGCCAGGGTGTCCGCGGCTAACGGCAGATCGACGCGCGGTGCGCCGTGAAACACCCGGAACGGGTCCGGCTGGGTTGCCCAGTCGAGCCTCCCGGGGCCAGACGCGTAGAAGTCGAGACGGTGCTTGCTGCGTTCGTGATAATCAAGCAGCGCATGCTTTAACCGATCCATGTCCCCCTCGGCCCCGGAATACCCGCACACGCGACTGTACAAAACCGGATGGCTCGACGTTGAAGCGCGGCCGTCATCACGTCGTGGAATCCGGTGCGCGTTTTCCGGCACGCTGGTCGCCCTTCAGGTGTCTTCGAACGCATTCGGGCCGAACGATCAGCGGTTCCGACGCCAGCAGACAACTACCTGCTGCTCGTGCAGATCGGAAGGAAGGCGCACGTCGGGTGCGTGCGCAAACGGGGATCTCTCTTACGAGATCGTGTACCTGTTCTGGGGACCGCCGTTGTAAAGCTCTCTGGCGAGCCCCAGAATCCGGTCGCGGTTGCGGTCGAAGGCCGCAAGCAACGCGGGCTCGCTGGAATCCATGTCGGCGTTCAGTTTCGCCAGCATCGCATCGTCGACCAGAAAGGTAATCTCGCGGGAATTGTCGTAGCCCCAGAAGCACACACAGTGTCTGGACATGTCGTAGGAGCGACTGGGATTAGGAAAGTTGAGTGCCGCGTCGCTTTTTCCCATCTAACCCTCCTGACAGATATAACGCCACTTGCTCGCGTTGACGTTGATGCGGGCGTCATTTTCGCGCCGCTTCTCGGCGCGCTCGATGTCCGCGCGCTTCAGTGCAAGGGCGCGAGACTTTTGCGCGTCAACGTAATCGTTTTGCCTGACGGACGTGGCTGACTTCAGTGTGGTTTGCTTGGGCATGCCGGTTCCCGAAAAATGAACTTCAAATGTCAGGACCGTCGCGGCGACCGAATTTCGTCGTCGTCCGCCCTGCAGGAGGCACGGACGACTACCCGCGGGCTTGCCGCCGACGGCCTCTGTTGCGCACTGAACTGCCGGATCGAGCCTCACGGGAAGGCCGGGTTGACGCGCGATGTTCGCAGCTTCGACGTTCGCGCGCAGGATCGTTGTGATGAGCTTTCTGCGGAGCCGTGCGGACAGGGGGAAGCGTAAGGAGTCGAAACAAAAGCACCGGTCGCGCACCTCGAACCTCATGAGAATGCGCCCTATATCACAGCCACGCAAGCGCTATCTCTCGTCAGGGCCATGATCGGCACGATCTCCCCTGAAGCCACACTACTGTCATCAACCCGGACATGGGCGGCCCCGCCGGCCAGCGTTTTTCCGGGCCCCACGACCGGACGAAGCGCAGCGCGCGCGGCGGCTGGTTCGGCGTGGGGCGCAACTGTCGTCACTGCGCTGTAGAGCGGGATCGAAACCGCATCGTCTATCACGCCATCAATGCTTATGGTGCATCCAACCCATGTGATGGGCATCAAGCCACTGAACCATCCCTTCGCCCTTGTGGTCGCGCAGGTAACGTAGCGCCAGCATGACCACGATGGCCAATACAACCGCCAGGCCAACCACAAAGCTAATCATCGACTGAGTCATGGCAGCCTCCTTATCAGGTCGCGACCATCTTTATATTGTAGGTGATGCACTCACGGAAACCAGCGTCCCGCCCGGCTTCTGTCCCTCAGGAAAACGAATCAGCGTTTCCCTGGCCCGGCGGTCGAATGGGGGCCACTACGTCCCGCCTTGCGAAGCCCGTGCAGACCAAGACCAACCGTACAATCGCGACCGGATCAACCTGCAGCTCGAGGGGCTGAGCCGCGTCGAGTTCCGGATTCGATGCGCGCAGGATTCGTTTCACCACCGCCGATGTTCCGAGACCCGGTTCGGCGTCGAGAATCGCGTCGTAACCGCCAGCCCGCCTCGCCAATAGCCTGCACTCGGAAACCGGTGCTGCTACAACGTCCGCGCACATGCGCGGGTTCTCCTCTTCTGCGCTCGATGAAAACTACAACGAAGCTCGTTCCAGCAGCCGATCTGGCTGGCACGGCCGTGTTCGCCATCGAAGGCGCGGTCGCCGCAATGCGCGGCGGCCTTGATCTGCTCGGCGTGATGGTCGTCGCGTTCACCGTCGCGCTCGGTGGCGGCGGCCGTCGGGCAGGATTGCCGCCCGTCGTTGCGGCAGTGGGTGCGGGCACCGCCTGCTTTGCCCTGCGGCTCACCGCCGTACGCTATGGCTGGCAACTGCCGCGCGCGCAGCTCTGATATGCGTCGTGCCGTTGTCCGGACACTTCGACGTCCGCTTTGCATCTGCAGGCAACCGTTTCGCTGGTCCGATCGGTCGTCGAGTGACAGGCAACGTTTTGTGTCTGGATGCCCCGCTGTTCCGAGCAGCGCCTGGTGACCGGCGAACCATGCCAGCGATCAAAACGGCAGCACGACGGCGGGCTCGACAGTCTCTTGTGCGTATGCGCGCGGTGCCCGGCTAGCGTCCGGAACTCGAGGTCCGCAGTCTCGCCGCCTTGCTCCGGGCCGAAATCCACGTGGCGGCAAACAGCACGAGCGCGAACCAGCCGAGCGCGACGTCGCCCACCAGATGGATGTGCTCACCCGGCATCATCAGTCCCTGCAAGGCCATCAGGCCGAAATGCGCGACGTTCGCCGCGACCGTGAAGTCGAGAAACAGCGTGTGCTTGAACGGATCGTTGGCGGCCCTCCACAGGAAGACGCCCCACACGACGTAGATGACCGAGATCATCAATTCGTAGTGCTCGGCGCCGCCGTGCACGCCTCCCCAGCGCACGAGACGCAAGATCAGAAGACCGACGGGACTGCCCGCGATCTGGTGGTCGATGCCCAGCAGGATCGTGACGATCGCCGTGCCGAAGAACAGCAGGAACGACACGCCGAGCAGGCGCGTGATCAGCGATAGCCACGGCGAAGCTTGCGGCCAGTCACGCCGCTTTGTCGAAGTCGAAGACATGGAAGACACCGTTTGTATGGGACCGGATGAGCCGAGGGTATCGACGCGAGGCCGCGGCACCCGTGCCGGAGAAAAGCGCAGCGATCGCCGGTCGCATCGCACGTCGGCGATCGCGCTGCGTTCAGCTTGCTTGCGCCGTCGCAGGGTGCAGCGGAATGCGCCGCGGCGCCGCATTCGCCGCATATCGCGCGTTGCTCGCGTCGATGTTCGCGAGCAACTGGTCGAGCGCCGCGAAGTGCTTGCGATTGTCGTGATCCCATGGATGGAAGCCGGGCTTGAAGTAGGCGAGCGTTTGCGGCGTCAGATTCACGACGCCCTTCGCAAAGAATCTCAGGAACGCCCACTTGCCGGTGACCTTGCCGTGCATGCGTCGGTGTGCGTTCATGAACGCCATGTGGAAATAGAAGTTCGTGCCCCAGAACACGGCGCTCGTCAGCACCATCGAGCCGACGCGCATCAGATAGCGCATCGGCCCCGGCTTCATCACTGCGTTCCATACGTCGAACGCGACCGCCTTGTGCTCGGTCTCTTCCATCGAGTGCCAAAGCCACATGTTCGCGTACGCGTCGACCGAGTCGTGGAAATGTTCAAAGTTGCTGAGCAGCATGTCGGTCATGATCGCCGTATAGTGCTCGAAGGCGATCGTCTGCGCGAGCCGAAGCGGCGGCGGCAACACTTTCCGCATCAGGCCCGTGAACCTCCAGAAGCCCCGGTCGAGCCGGTGAGCCGGATAGCCCGCTGCTTCGGCGACGTCGTTGAACTCGACGTGTTCGCGGCTGTGCATCGCCTCCTGCCCGATGAAACCCTGGACCTGCTTCAACAGTTCGGGATCCTGAATTCTATCTCGATAGTGACGGACCGAATCGATGAAAAAGCGCTCGCCTGCCGGGAACATCAGCGACAGCGCGTTGAAGTAATGCGTGTTGACCACGCCGTTCACGTGCCAATCGCCGATGCGATCGGGCGGAAGCGCGAAGCGGACGTCGCGGCGGACAATAGCGGCCATCGGGTCTCTCCATATCTTGCGAATCGATAGCGCGTCCGCATCGAGTTGACGCATCGCGGGCGGACACGGACGGTCGGACCGTCCTGGTCCCGTTTGCGGAATCCCGGCGGCGCCTTTCAATAACGATCGTTATGCAACGAACACTACGTCGCCACTTGACCTTTGTCAACTGAGTCAGTGTTCAATGTATTGATTGAGCCGACGGGCGGCCGGTCCTGACGCAGGATCGTTCGTGTTCCGCGCAGCGGGAGCAGAGGGGCGTCGTGACGGAAGAGGGTCGACAGGCCGACGCCGTGGCCAGAGGCGGGCCGGCAAGCTAGCCGCGCGCGGCGGGCGCGACGGGCACGGCCGCGCGGAGCTGAAGCGACCGGGCTTCGGGCGGTCGAGCGCGGCCATGCGTCGAGCGGCAGCACCTGGCCGGTTTGTGCCGACCGCGAGCTTGTCGATCAGGCGTTTCGGGCGCTATCCGGCATCGGGTCGGCAGGCAGTTGCGCCGACGGCCACGTGCGCCCGTCGTTACTTCTTCGGCGCGTCGCCGTCGAACGATCGCATCGTATAGGCGAGCACCGAGCGCAGCACTTCGCTGCGCTGCTCGGGCGTCGCCATCGCGCGCGCGACGAGCACCGCGCCGATCGCCGCGCATCCGAGCGTCCATGCCGCTTCGTCGTCGCGCAGCACGTTCGCGAGCGACGTCTGAAAGCGTTTGATCAGGTCTTCGAACATCTGGCGGGTCGCGACGTCGGCGCGCGCGATTTCCGCGCCGAGCGCGGGCACCGGACAGCCGAGTTCCGGATGATCGGCGTGCATGGTGCTCAGATAACTTCGCAACGCGGCGACGAGGTCGTCCTTCGAGCGGTTCTCGACCGTCGCGAGCACCTTCGACATCTCGTGCTCGACGATCGCGTGCAGGAATTCCGGCTTCGAGCGGAATTGCGAATAGAACGCGCCCGTCGTCACGCCGGCCGCCGCGGTGAGCGCGTCCATGCCGGTGTTCGCGAAGCCGCTCTGCTTGGCAAGCGCGGCGCCCGCCTCGACGAGGCGTGCACGGCTCGCCTCCTTGTGTTTCGGTAAGTAACGCATGTCCGTTCCGATTTCGAGGCTTTGTTCGATTGACACCCATGGAAGTATAAAATAACGTTCGTTACCGTAACGATCGTTATTCCATATTCATCCTTCCCCGATCCGGCGAATACGCTGGCAGATGGAGCGTGCGATGGCAGTCGAAAAAACCGCGTGCATCTTGTGCTCGCGCAATTGCGGTCTTGTCGTCGACGTCGTGGACGGCAAGTTCGCGAAAATCCGTGGCGACGACGATCATCCGGTTTCGAAAGGCTACCTGTGCCAGAAGGCCGCGCGCCTCGCGTACTACCAGCATCACGACGACCGCCTGACGCATCCGTTGCGTCGCGAGCCCGACGGCAGCTTCGTGCGCGTGACCTGGGACGAGGCGCTCGACGACATCGCACAGCGCCTCGTCGCGTTGCGCGAGCGTCACGGCGGCGACGCGTTCGCGTTCGTTGGCGGCGGCGGCCAGGGGAATCACCTCGGCGGCGCATACAGCCGGCAGTTGCTCGCAGCGATGCGAAGCCGTTATGCGTACAACTCGCTCGGCCAGGAGAAGACCGGTGATTTCTGGCTCAACGGCCGGTTCTTCGGTCGTCAGGACTGCCACACGACCGAGGATATCGAGCACGCGGACTACGTGCTCGTCATCGGCGCGAATCCGTACCAGGCGCACGGCATCCCGAACGCGCGCGACACGCTGCGCGATCTGAAGAAGGATCCGCATCGCACGCTGGTCGTCGTCGATCCGCGGCGCTCGGAGACGGCGAAGCTCGCCGATCTGCATCTGCAGGTCAGGCCCGGCGCGGACGCGTATCTGATGAGTGCGATGCTCGCGATCATCCTGCGCGACGGGCTGATCGATCGCGAGTTCATTGCACGGCACTGCACGGGTTTCGAGGACGTCGAGCGCGCGCTGCGCGACGTGCCGATCGCCGAATACGCACGCCGGGCGGATGTGCCGCTCGGCGACATCGAACGCGTCACACACGGATTTGCGACCGCGCGCGCCGCATGCCTGCGCATCGATCTCGGCATCCAGCACACGCTGCACACGACGCTCAACGGCTATCTCGAGAAGCTGCTGTTTCTGTTGACCGGCAACTTCGGCAAGCGCGGCGGCAACAACCTGCATTCGTTCCTGTTGCCCGTCATCGGCCATACCGACGAGCGTGCGACCAGGAACGGCAAGCCGCTCAAGCGGACCGCGCATCACGGGATGTTTCCGATCGCGGGCATCTATCCGCCGAACATCCTGCCCGACGAGATCGAGCTTGCGGGCGAGCGCCGCGTGCGCGCGGTATTCGTCGACAGTGCGAATCCGGTCGTCACGTATGCCGACTCGAACGCGTACGAGCGCGCGTTCGGCAAGCTGGCGTTGCTCGTCGTGATCGACGTCGCGATGACCGAGACCGCACGCCTCGCGCATTACGTGCTGCCCGCCGCGTCTCAATTCGAGAAGTGGGAAGCGACGGGCTTCAACCTCGAGTTTCCCGCGAACGCGTTCCACCTGCGTCATCCGCTATTGCAGCCGCTCGGCGAATCGCTGCCCGAGCCGGAGATCTACACGCGGCTGCTCGAGAAGATGGGCGAGCTGCCGCGCCGTTTTCCCGTCCTCGAGCGCGTCGCGCGGCTCGAGCCGCGCGCGTCGAAACATCTCGCCTACATCGGCGCGCTCGGCATCGCACTCACGGCGAACAAGAAGTGGCAGCGTCACGCGGCGTCGATCGTTTATCGAACGCTCGGCCACGCGCTGCCCGACGGCGCGGCGGCGACCGCGCCCCTGCTGCCGCTCACGATGCTGTATGCGCAACGGCACCATGCGGCCGTGCGCCGCGCGGGATTTCGCGGCAATCGCGCGACGCTCGGCACCGCGCTCTTTCGCGCGATTCTCGAGCGGCGCTCGGGGACGTTGATGAGCATTCACGAGTTCGACGAAATGTGGCGCTTCATTCGCCATCCTGACGGCCGCGTGCATCTGCACATTCCCGAGATGATCGACGAGTTGCGCGCGCTCGAGACCGAAACGCCGCCCGGCGCCGACTATCCGTTCGTGCTGATGGCGGGCGAGCGGCGCGCGTACAACGCGAACCAGATCTATCGCGATCCGGCGTGGCGCAAGGTCGATCCGCACGGCTCGCTGCGAATTCATCCTGACGATGCGGACGCGCTCGGCGTCGCGGACGGCGGCAAGCTCCTGTGCGCGTCCGCGACGGGCAGCATCGAAGTCGTCGCCGAGATCGACGACAGCGTGCGGCGCGGCATGGTCACGCTGCCGCACGGCTATGGCATGCGCTACAAGGACGGACCGCCGATCGGGCCCGATCTCAATCGCCTGACGTCGGGCGCGCATTGCGATCCGCTGTCGCGCACGCCATATCACAAGTACGTACCCGTGCATTTGCGCGTCATCGATACGCAGGTCGCCACGCCGGCGACTGCCGAAGCCGAGCCGGCTTGATCGCGGGGGCCGCCGCGCGCGGCGATGGACGAGCGCGGCGGTGGCGCGAGCGTCACGCATTCGCCACGCCGAGCGACTGTCGACGCGTGTCGCCGCATTCGTTTCCGATCGCCCCGCTCGGCTCGCCGAATGGTCTACGGCCTCATGACACGGGGCGCCGCGGAACGGATCGCCGGACCTGGCCCGCCATCGTCGCCCGCCGGCACGTCTGTCGGTGCGTTCAGTACGACTTGCCGGCAACGGTGGCCGACTCCAGTTCGCGCGTCAGGATCCGGGCGCCACCTATAGCGGCGACCGACTTGACCATGCCGACGCCCGGCGCCAACCAATCATCCGCGATCGTCGTGCTCGCTGTCGTCGAATTGGAGAACGTCTCCGTGGTGTGATAGTGGCACGCATTCGCG
The DNA here is from genome assembly GCF_018417535.1 of Burkholderia pyrrocinia. Lineage (NCBI taxonomy): Bacteria > Pseudomonadati > Pseudomonadota > Betaproteobacteria > Burkholderiales > Burkholderiaceae > Burkholderia > Burkholderia pyrrocinia. Next base: position 2,059,381 of record NZ_CP070978.1, read on the forward strand.
AAGACCTTGCCGTTCTTGAGGCTGACCGTTTCGCGTGCGACATAGGCGCGCTGTATCGAGATCGATGTTTGTGCCCCGCTCGACGGAATGACCGGCGTATCCACGTAATTGACCGTTTCGCTTCCCGATAGCCCGATCGCTTCGACATACGGCGGCGAGTTCACGTCCCGCAGCACGAGGGTTCCCGAGCTGTAGACTTCGCCGCCGTAATTCGTGCGCACGCCGTTGCCGACGAGATAGTAGTGATTGGTCTGGATGGGTGAGCCGGCCGTCGTTTCGGCCTGCTGGGTCAGCGCGACGCCCTGGAACGTCGCCGGCGCATAGGTCCGCGTGTACACGCCGTTGTCGACAGCCGGGCTTTGCTGCGTCGTTTGAGAATACAGGCGCAGATTCACGGTATCGCCAGGCTGGTAAATCGGATCGCACCCGAGGTTCGAGGTCCCGGTCGTGCCGGAGCTACCGCTCGGCGCACCCGGGGTCGGCGTCGCGCCGGCATTCCCGCTCGCAGTGCCCTGGGTACCCGGAGCCGGCGCATCGTCTCCGCCACAGGCGGCCAGCACCACACTCACCAGTGCCGCCATCGGGAACCCGACGATTTGTTTCTTGTTCATTTATTCCTCTCAAGCCGGTTGACAGAAATGCCCTCGGAAAGCGCTTGTCGTTGCGCCGGTCCGCTCATCGCACGCTGCGACGACGCGGCCATCGCGCGCGCCATCCCGTGCGATGCGCATGCCGGAATGGCAGGGAGAGGGCCCGCCGCGCGGGCCGCGATCAGTTGACCTGCAACTGGCCACCGCGACCGAGGCCGCCCTTGACGTCCTGCGCCTTGTAGCTGCGCAGTGCGACGACCATCTTGTTGAACGCGTCGATGAATGCGACGACCGTCGCCTTGCCTTCCGGCGTCGACGAGAAACCGGCAAGCGCACCGCCCACGCCGCCGCCGAAACCGCCCAGCGCCGCGCCGTAGTTGGTCGCCGTCGAGCTGCCTTCCGACGCCGCGATCTGCACGGCCGAACGCACGTCGAACAGCGTCAGCGTCACGACCGATGCCTTCGTCTGCAGATGCCCGGCCACCGCCGCCACCGCGCTGTTGCCGATCAGCCCGCCGATCATGCTGCCGATGCCACCGATCGGCGAATCGTTGATGACGATCTGCGGTTCCATGTAGTAGTCGGCCGCGACACGCTGGCCCTTCTGCTGCTTCGAGCCCGCGCGGTATTCGCCCGAGCCGCGCTGCAGTTGCGTGATGCGCGACAGGCGCGCGTCGCTCTTCTGGTTGCCGATCGACGTGATCACGAAGCAGTTCGACTGCTGGACCGCCAGCCGCAGCAGCGGGTCGATGGTCGTCATCTTGGTCGCGCTGCCGAACGGGCCCCACCAGTCGGCATTGCGGCCGTCGTCCACGGCGATCGTGCCGAGCGGCGACGCGCAGCGCTGCAGCCCCGAATCGGCGCCGGCGCTCGCGCCGCCTGCCGCGGCGCCCGTCACGCCGGCGTTCTGGCCGCCGGGCGTCACCATGCCGCCGCAGCCCGCGACGGACGCGCCAAGCGCTGCGACCAGCGCACCTTGGGTAAGACGATGGGAAAGGATGGTCTTCATGTCGTTATCGATCGATAGAGTCGTTGTTCGGCTTATGTGTTCGTGCGAACTTCGATAAGCCCCCCGGCGTGGCGCGCGATGGTGGTCTCCCCGCTGCCGCTGCCGTTGCTTCCGGCCCGGTCAGTAGTACCAGTACGTCTGATTCCAGACGCCGTAGTACGGATAGCCCGAGTACCAGTAGCCGTAATAGACGTCACGCCATTGCGTGCGCCATTTCCAGTCTTCTTCGTCTTCCTTTTTGGCCTTGCGCGCGAGCTCGAGCAGCTGCTTCGATTCCTTGTCGCCGCGGCCGGCCGCGATCGACAGCCACTTGTCCGCTTCGCGCGGATCGGAGCCCATTTCCTCGAGGCCGAACAGGTAGAAACTGCCGAGCGCCTTCTGCGCGTGCAGGTCGCCGCGCTCGGCGGCGTCGCGCATCCACTTGAGTGCCTGGTAGCTGTCCTGGCGCACGCCGTCGCCGCGGAAATAACGCAGGCCGAGGTCGTAGGCGGCCTTCGGCTGGGTCTTCGCGGCTTGCTTCAGCGCGACGATGCGCGGGTCTTCGCGATCTTCCGCATCGTCCTTTTTTTGGTAGGAGACCTGATCTTTAGGGCGATCGGAACAGCCGGTGTCGTCGCAGATCCGCACCGTGTTGCTGGTGGCATACGGATCCTGCGCGCACGCGGCCAACAGCAACAACAGCCCCGGTGCGAATAAACGGCGGTACATTTTGGTGCTTTCCTCAAGTTTTATTCGCGCCGACTGCTTCGCGCGATCCCGCCCCACGAGTGCGCACCGGTTTGCGCGCGGCGCGGCGAATACCATCCGCCAGCGCCGATACGTAGCCCAAGGCTCTCTCAGGTTCTCTTTTCGTCTTGCGTTACCACTGCATCGTCATAAGCCGGCAAGAGGCACTGGGCGCCGCCCCGGCATTCTTTCAATTCCGCCACTGTGCCCGCTGCGGCACCGTCGAGCGGCGAATCGATGGCTGACGTTCCTGGTTTTTTAAAGCACGCATCATCGATCGTCATTTTCTTTTTTCAAATGATACATATCGGTCTATATCATAGTCAAGACAACTTGCGAATGCGCATCATGGGCTGGCCCGCCAAGTCCGGGAGGCCGGTGGCGAGACCGGATGTGACCGAGCGGTACGATGCTAAAATCGTGGATCTACGCAGTCGGAAGAATCAAGGAGGGAACCGTTCGTGAGAGCCAGCAAACGCCAGTTGGTGGTAGACAAAGCCACCGAACTGTTCTCGAAGCACGGTTTTCATCCAGTCGGTGTCGACTGGATCATCGACGATTCTCGCGTCGCCCGAATGACGCTATATCGGCATTTTCCGAGCAAGGACGAACTGATCCGGGAAGTGCTGGTCCAGCGTTACGACCTGATCGTAGGCAGCATCGACGCGCAACTGCAGCACGTTGCCGATCCGGTCGAGCGGGTCAAGACGATCTTCGACTGGTACGAAGCATGGTTCAATACGCCGGCATTCGCCGGTTGCCTGTTCGAGCGTGCATTGGCCGAATTCGGAACGGCGTATGCGCCCATCTCGGATGTCGCGATCCGCTATCGCCGCAAGATGGTCGAATGGATCGCCGAACTGCTCGCGGATCTCGTTTCGCCCGAAACGGCAAAACGGCTGGCGGCCGTTTATATGATGCTGCTGGACGGCGCGACAGTAGAAGCGAGAGCGTTCAACGATTCGGCGTCTGCGGGGCGGGCGTGGCAAGCTGCGAAATCGCTTCTGGAACAGGAAATACGTGGCGACACCGGGCATGCGAAACATGCGGACGCCCATACGCAACACGTGTGACGGGTTGTCCTGACAGGTAGACAACTTGCTTCTCTACGTTGTTTCGCTCGAGGCAGGTGCGACCGGGCAAGGTGGAAAGCGTACGTTGCGGGTCTGCAAAATACAGGATCGGCACCCCACTCGACCGTATGCCGATCAGAGCCGGTTCTCAGATGAAAACGAACATCGCGATCACGGCGGCGGCCATCACACCGGTTGAAAGCCACCCCACCCACCGCAGCAGCACGGGTGTGACGAAGGTGCCCATGACCTTTGGGTTCGACGCCATCGGCATCATCAGCACCATGATCGGTACCGACGTGACGCCATTGATGACTGCGCTCCAGCACAGCGCCTTGATCGGGTCGATCGACGTGAAATCGAGCGCGAGGCCCACGACGGTCGCGACCACGATGATCGCGTAAAACCGTTTCGCCAGTTGCAGCTCAAACGCGAGGCTGTTTTTCCACCGGAGCATGCCGGCCAGCATCGGCATACCTGGCGTTCCCCGGTCGTATCTGTCCGGAGCAGCGCCCTCTTCTCGTGCGATGTCATGACCGAGGCGATGTCGTGCGGTACCCCGGTGATGGCGTTCAATCGCGGCTTGGTACCCGAAGCGATTGACCACGGCATCACCGGTCATGTCAGCGAAGACGTGCAGCGTGCCGCAGGTGTGCTGCAACGTCTCGATGAGTTGTCACGCACGGAAACCCGCGCTCGGTTCGAACGCCGCTTCAGCGCCGGAGCGATGGCGCAACCGGACAACGAACGGCACACAGCTGCACGGTCGACGCCATGGAGGCCTGGCGACCGATATTTCCCGTAACTTGTTCCGTGACATATCGGTCCCATATCGAGCGCGCGCGATTGCGCGTACCTTGATGGGACATGTGCCGACACTATAATTTTTGAAGGTAGATTCGCATTCGAACGGTCATCCCGAACTCATCGAGAAAAGAGGCACCTTGCCGCCACCCTCCCGTCCGGCCGTCGGATCGGTAAGATATGATGGTTGGCCCCTCCCGCCGATCCCCGCTGCGCCCACATCGGCCGGATTGTCCATCGTCAGCCGCGCGCGAGCGCAGGAGCCACGCATGCAGGACAACCCGCCCATTACCGAAAATCACCTGCTTGCCGCGCTGCCGGAAAACGAGTGCGCCCACCTCGCCGCACACCTGACGCTCGTCGAGATGCCGTTGGGAAAAGTGCTGTACGAGTCGGGCGGCCAGCTTCATCACGTCTATTTTCCGACCACGTCGATCGTTTCCCTGCTTTATGTGATGGAGGACGGCTCGTCCGCTGAAATCGCGATCGTCGGCCATGAAGGCATGATCGGTGTGTCGCTGTTCATGGGAGGCGAAACGACGCCGAGTCGAGCCGTCGTGCAAAGCGCGGGGCAGGCCTACCGGCTCGACGCGAGCATCCTGAAGGAAGAATTCCGGCGCGGCAACGCGATGCAGCGCCTGTTGTTGCGCTATACCCAGGCGCTCATCACGCAGATGGCCCAGACCGCGGTGTGCAACCGGCATCACTCGATCGATCAGCAATTGTGTCGCTGGCTGCTGCTCAGCCTCGACCGCCTGCCCTCGAACCAGTTGCGCATGACGCAGGAGCTGATCGCCAACATGCTGGGCGTGCGCAGGTCGGGCGTGACGGAAGCGGCATTGAAGCTGCAGGATGCGGGTCTCATCCGCTACAACTACGGCCATATCGAGGTGCTCGACCGGCCGGCGCTCGAAAAGCGCGTGTGCGAATGCTACAGCGTGGTCAAACGCGAATTCGATCGCCTGCTTCCCGATCTGAAGCGACTCTAGCCGCCACTGCACCGCATCGACCGGCCTTCCCTGCAGATGCCCTTGACGCCTGCGAAGGCGTGGAAGCGGAGGATCGACACCTTGCCGCTATCGACGCGACGGATCAGCCACCCTCAGGCTACCCAGTACGGCGTCCGGTTGTAGTACTGGTGAAGCGACATTCCCCACTGCGATTGCGTCATCACCGGCCAATGCTCGTCGTCGAAGCCCGGGGTGCCTTTGACATGCGCGCCGGTCACATCCAGATGGAAACATTTGTCGTCGATATCGTATTTCATCGCACTCCACGGAATGGCGCAAAGCATCTCGCCCGCTCCTCCGCTGGAAGCAACCGCATAGGCAATTCTGCCGTGGTGCAAATCGAGCACGATGTCGAAAACATTGCCAATATCCTCGCCGTCCGACGCGATGATCTTGCTGCCCTTCAGGACATCCGCGGTCCTGACCATATGACCGGGTTCATCGACGGCGTCGCGTTCGACAAGCCTGCCCCCGTTGCTATCATCCCCAGATCGATTGGGGGTGTGGAGCATCCTCATGATGTCCTCCTTGGACAAGATCCGGGAATATCCATTTCGTGCACAGTCTCGACAATGACAATGGCACTCAACGCACGAGAAAACGCTGCGCGCACAGGCATCGGAAGTCGGTACGGTTCCGTACCTGGGCACGCCGGGAATATCGGCCCGCCGTCGCTCTGACCGATACCACCACTCCATCGATATCGCTGAATATCGGCGACGACTCGATGGATTTTGGTCACATTGGAAGCCGACGCTCAGGTACGGCAGGACCCGCTTGATGAAGACCGCATAGAGCGCGGTCATCCGTCATGTCCGAATGCTGTCGACCGTCGACAGCGTATTCGCGATTGCGAACCGGACTTCGCTCCACACGATGCCTTGTGCGGGGGCATCGTCGTTAACGCGACGATCGATCCGGTGGAAACGCATTCCTGACTTGCGGGCGGCAAGGCCATCGCGTATCGGGCCATTCCGTTCGTCTTCGTCGTCGTCCGTCTGCGCAAGGCGCCGACCCGCGCCGCGCAACCGGCGCTAACGGTGCTTGATGTGCGACGACTTCCGGTGATGCTTTCGATGGGCCGGGCTGGAAATCATCCTGGTGACACCGCCTATCGACGGAGGATCGCTGGCGGGGAACGTCCCCTCGACCGCCTCGTCGACATTGCGTTCGCTCTTGCCGCCGTTCGTATGCTGCTCTCGATACCTGTTGCGCATAGCAGCCTCCATGGAGCTGATTGCCGGACCAGGCGGACCCGGATTCGACTCGCCGCGTGCGGACGACCCGTCAGCGTGGAATGCCGCCGGTCACGACGCCAGCATAGGCCCGATTCGAGAATTCCGCTGGGCACGATCGGAATCCAGCGCATAACGCCGGACATCGGGATGTCGAGCACGGTCGCAGTGCCGACAAGTGCGCAGGCAAACCGTCCGGCATCGGACAGACTGAGCCCGCGCATCCCGCGTATAGCTACGCTACCGGGCCGAATTCGCCGCCGACCGGATGAGTCGCCATACGTCGACTCCTTCCCGATTTTTCACCAGGATCCGCCGTGACACTCGCTCTTCTCGCCTTCCCCCGACAGATTGCCTGCGCCTCCTCTCTGGCGGCGACAGTCGCCCTCGGAGCAGCCGTCTTCCTCCAGCTTTACGCGCCGGCACCGGCGCCGGGCATCGCGCTATTCATACCGCTTCGGCTGCGTTGAGGCACGAACCGATTCCGGCTGCCCCGTTCGCCCGGCAGCCCATCGACGTGGCGATGCCTCACCGCTTCGTGATCCTGATGACGAAGATCGAGAGGATGTTTCGCGACATGCCGCGAGGGACGGCTCGCCGCCGGATGGAGCGCCTCCGCGCTCGCCCCCGTGCGTGCTTTGTACGGTTTCGTACCGCATCGGCCATTCGTCGCGTGTAGCGTCTCAAACATGCCGACTATCCGAGGGGACGCGATCGGCAGGAATCGCTCCGCATCGACGGACGAACGGCTGGATGCCACCGCACGGCAGGCATGTCGGCCGGATCACTGAAGTGCCGAGCATCGCTTTCGCGAGGACATCATGTTGCGAAGCATCCGAAGGTTGCACGGAGACACCGTTCGAGCGAAGGACGGCGATATTGGGCACATCCACCAGGCCTACTTCGACGATGACAACTGGTGCATCCGCTACCTCGTCGTCGAGACGGGCGACTGGCTGCACGACAGGCAGGTGCTGGTCTCGCCGTATTCCGTCACGCATGCCGATCCCGAAACCCGCACGCTATACGTCAGCCTCACTCAACAGCAGGTGAGAGACAGCCCGAACGTGGACACGCACAAGCCGGTATCGCGCCAGCACGAGATCGAGTACCTGCGTTACTACAACTACCCGACTTACTGGGGCGGCCCCAACCTTTGGGGGATGGGCGCGTACCCGGCTTTCGATCCCGCCGGGCCGTCGCAGGACCCTGAAGCGGGCGATCCGCTTTTCTCGCGCACCGCGCCGGCAAGCGCAGCGGCGGATACGCATCTGCGCAGCACCGGCGAGGTCGACGGATATCGGCTCGAAGCCACGGACGGGCATATCGGTCACGTGTCCGACTTCATTTACGACGATGAAGCCTGGGTGATCCGCTATCTGGCGATCGACACGTCGAGCTGGTGGTCGACCGGCAAGGAAGTGCTGATCGCGACGCACTGGCTCGACCAGGTGGACTGGTCCACGGAAACGGTGTCGGCCACGCTCACGCGCGATGCGATCCGCCGGAGTCCTCCATACGACGACTCGCAGCTCGTTCATCGAAGCTACGAGATCGAGTTGCATGAGTTCTACGGCAAGCACGGCTACTGGAACGGAGACCGATAACGCAGACCCGCGCGATGGGTCGCCAACGCAACCCGATCCCGTGCGGGATATCGCGTGACCGGACGCCAGGGAGCAGCTACATGACCTCAACCGATTTCCCGTCAACCGAAGGTTCGGCACTCGATGCGCTCTGCATCAATACGCTGCGCTTCCTGTCGATCGATGCCGTGCAGAAAGCGGCGAGCGGCCATCCAGGCTTGCCGCTCGGCGCCGCACCGATGGCCTATGCGTTATGGATGCGCCATCTCAAGCATCACCCCGCCAATCCGGCGTGGCTCGATCGCGATCGCTTCATCCTGTCTGCCGGACATGGTTCGATGCTGTTGTACAGCCTGCTTCACCTCACCGGCTACGATCTGCCGCTCGACCAGATCGGGCGCTTCCGGCAATCGGGCAGCCTCACGCCCGGCCATCCGGAGCGCGGCCTTACGCCGGGTGTCGAAGCGACGACCGGCCCGCTCGGCCAGGGCTTCGCCAACGCCGTCGGCATGGCGATGGCGGAAGCGCAACTCGCCGCGTGCTACAACCGCCCCGGTTTCGAGATCGTGGATCACCACACCTACGCACTCGTCAGCGACGGCGACCTGATGGAGGGCGTCGCAGCGGAGGCGGCCTCGCTTGCCGGCCATCTCCGGCTCGGCAAGCTGATCTGCCTGTACGACGACAATCGGGTCACGCTGTCCGCCGGCACCGCGATCACCTTCACCGAAGATCGCGCGCGACGGTTCGACGCCTACGGCTGGCATACCGAAACGGTCGACGACGGCAACGATCTGGCCGCCATCGACACGGCGCTGGTCAATGCACGTGCCGAGAAGCTGCGTCCGTCGTTGATCCTCGTGCGCACGCATCTCGGCTACGGCTCGCCCAACCGGCAAGACACGTACCAGGCGCACGGATCGCCGCTCGGCGACGCCGAGGTGCGCCTGACCAAGCACAACCTCGGCTGGCCGCCCGACCCCGCGTTTCATATTCCCGCACCGGCGCTCGCGTATTTTCGTCGCGCGCTGACGGAGGGGCGAGCACGAGAAGATCACTGGAACGCGCGGTTCGCAGCCTATGCGCGCGCGTTTCCCGAGCTGGCCGAAGCGCTGCTGAACACGGTGCGCGGCACGCTGCCCGACAGGTGGGACCGCGATATCCCGGTCTTTCCGGCCGATCCGAAAGGCATTGCGACGCGGGTTGCCTCCGGCCAGGTGCTGAATGCCCTCGCCTCCCGCGTCCCTTCGCTGGTCGGCGGCTCCGCCGATCTGAATCCCTCCACCTTCACCGCGCTGACCGGGCACGGCGATTTCGAGGCCGCCGGCATGAACGCGCTCGACCGGCAAGGTTCCGACGGCGGCGGCTGGAGCCGCAGCGGCCGCAATCTGCATTTCGGCGTGCGCGAGCATGCGATGGGCGCGATCCTGAACGGCCTGGCGGCCCACGGCGGCATCCTGCCGTTCGGCGCGACCTTCCTGATCTTTTCCGACTACATGCGTCCGCCGATCCGGCTCGCCGCGTTGATGCGCCTGCAGGTGATCTATGTGTTCACGCACGACAGCCTGGCCGTCGGCGAGGACGGTGCGACGCATCAGCCGATGGAGCAGCTGGCCGGCCTGCGCGCGGTCCCGGGCCTGCTGGTGATTCGACCGGCCGATGCCAACGAGACGGCCGTCGCGTGGCGTGTGGCGCTCGAAGCGCGGGAGCGGCCGACCGCGCTGGTCCTGACCCGCCAGGACGTGCCGACCATCGATCGCCTCCGGTTCGCGCCGGCCGAGGGCTTGCGGCGCGGCGGCTACGTCCTGGCCGATGCCCCCGATGGCCACCCCACGCTGATCCTGATCGCGACGGGCTCGGAAGTCGCGCTCGCGCTGGCGGCGCAAGTCGAATTGCTCGCGCGCGGCGTGGCGGTTCGGGTGGTGTCGCTGCCCTGCTGGCGATTGTTCGACGCTCAGCCCCAGCCGTATCAGGACGCCGTGCTGCCGAAGTCGGTCGGCGCGCGGCTGGCGATCGAAGCGGGCGTGTCGCAAGGCTGGCACCGCTATGTCGGCGATCGTGGCGACGTGCTCGGCATCGCGGGTTTCGGCGCGTCGGCGCCGGGCGCCGAGCTGATGCGCGCTTTCGGCTTCACGGTCGAGAACGTCTGCGACCGCGCACTGAAACTGCTCGCCTGATCCGTGGACGGCCCGTGCGCGTATCTGGCGTTCGGGCCGCCGCCGGCATGGCGCGTACCGGCTTCGAGCACCGCGTCGACCATCCGCTGAGCATCGGACACGATGCGCGCCACGTGATCCTCCCCGTTGAAGCTTTCCGCATCGATCCGGTACAGATCCTCGGTACCCGATGGCCGGCCGTGCTCAATGCGCGGCCGGCTTGCCAGCTCGACGCTCGAGCATGACGATAACGGCGATGATGCTGACGAAATGCGTGCGTTCAGAGGGCGTCAGAAGGCCGTGTTCCAGAATCGATTCCAGCCGAATTCGCCAGAGTCCCCATGGCGCAGGCTCACCGGGCGCGACGTGTGCAATGAGTCGTTCAAGTGAACGCAGGTCTCCCTCGATTGCGGTGGTGGCCATGGCAATGCTCCAGTCGTCGTGAGGATCGGGCGAACAGTCTATGACGAGGCACAGCGCCACTCTGCCCGCTACCGTACATCGCATGCGTGCCGTTTCGGGTACGCGTTCCCGACCGTTTCAGCCGCAGGTACGCGTCGCTGCGATCGCAATGGTCGTGCCCGGTCCTTTGTCCGCCATCGGACAGACGCCGGACCGGCTCGCTGCGAACGTGGGACGATCGGCGCGATACTGTGCGACGAGTGCGGGGCACCGACGCCCCGTCCGGTGCGCGCCGCGTACAGCCTCCGCGACGCCACATGGCGACCTGCAACCGAAGCGCGGCGAGCGCGACGTTACTCATGCGGGGTATGCAAAGTGACCGAAACGATCGGATGCCTCATCTTCGGCGCCCTGCTGATTTTCATGGGACTCATCGGATCGTCGCTCAAGCGCCTGCCGCTCAGCGCGGCCATGGTGTATCTCGGGATCGGCTTTCTGATCGGACCGGCCGGCACCGGCCTCCTGTCGATGACATTGCCGGACGACGTCACGCGATTGCGTATCGCCGCCGAAATCGGCTTGCTGATCTCGCTGTTCGCGATCGGCCTGAGGCTGCGTGTCCCGCCCGCCGATCCCCGCTGGATGTTGCCGCTGCGGCTTGGCGTCGTCGCGATGATCTTCACCGTCGCGTCGATCGCCGCACTCGGCGTGCTGGTGTTGCATTTGAGTCTGGGCGTCGCGGTACTGCTGGGCGCGATGATCGCGCCGACGGACCCCGTGCTCGCTCATGACGTCGGCGTGCGCGACGCGGGTGACGTCGAACTGGTGCGTTTTTCGTTGTCCGGCGAAGGCGGGATCAACGACGGCACGGCCTACCCGTGCGCGGTGCTCGGCCTGCTTTTGTGCGGTTCCGGCACGACGTCGGAGCTTCATTGGAGCATGGTCGGCGCCGTTGCATGGGGCATCGCCTCCGGTGTGGGCGCCGGCTGGCTGCTCGGCTTTGCCACTGCCCGGCTCGTCGCATTCCTGCGCAGCCGTCACGGACAGGCACTCGGGCTCGAAGGGCTCTTCGCGCTTGGCCTGATCATGCTGTCGTATGGCGTGGCGCTCGCCATTCATGGCTACGGGTTCCTGGCCGTGTTCGCCGCGGGCGTCGCGATGCGGCGCGTCGAGCATCGAACGAGCGGCCGGAAGACGTCGAAGGAAACGATCGGCGTCGTGGACAGCGAGGATGTCGAGGCCACCGCCACCGATCCCGACAAAGCCCATGCCTTCGTCGCGGAATCTGTCATGGGATTCACGGCCGAACTGGAACACATCGCCGAAGCCGTGCTGATCCTGCTGATCGGCGCGCTCGTCTCCCGCTATTGGGCCGACATGCTGACCTGGACGGGCGTGGCCGTGGTCGCGGCACTGCTGTTCGTCATCCGGCCGGCCGCCATCCAGCTCGCGCTGATCGGCTCCCGCGCGTCGCGCCACCAGCGCCGGTTGATCAGCTGGTTCGGCATTCGCGGCGTGGGTTCGCTGTATTACCTGATGCTGGCCCTCGAGCAAGGGCCGCGCGCGGAATTGTTGCCGCTGGTGCCGTGGGTACTGGCCATCGTCGCCGTGTCGATCGTGCTGCACGGCATTTCAGCCGCGCCGCTCATGCGCCGCTTTGCGTGAGATCCAAGGCGGGTGCGGTGGCGCGATGCGTGCCTTGGTCGCACGGTTCGGCGCGGTGCCACACGCGGCACTCGAGGTGCCGGGCGGCGGTCTTTCCATGAACCTGCAGCGTCGATGATGTCCCGCGTCACGGTCTGCCCGGCAGCATCAGGACGAGCAACGCAACCGGTACCAAGCCCGGCAATCCGCTTGGGCCATAAAAGCGCTCGACATGCCAACGGCAACGTCAACGGGCTGATGATTGCCGGTGCCGCCTGCGATGTTCGTCACCTGCTTTTTCGCGGGTGGTCTCGATTCAGTGGATATGCCCTCCGAACAGCCCGAGCAACCCGATGACGATCAGGTAGATCGCAACGATGTAATTCAACAGACGGGGCACCACAAGGATCAGAATGCCGGCGATCAGCGAAACCAGCGGGCCCGCGCTCGTGAGCATGTGCATACGCCCTCCGCAAGATTGAAAACAACACACGGATACAAAGCCGCCCTGCCTCCGCCGCTGGTTACAGCGACTTGAGCCTGGTGACCTTCGTGCCTTCGAGCGTCACGCCGGCCATCAACCCGTTTTGTTCGTTAACCCGATCGAACCGGTCTTGGTGCCGTCATACCCTACGGTACTGCCGCCGACGCGCAGCGAGCCTCACCATACCGACTGCCGACGAAGAGACCGGCCGCGATGACTGACGGGAATATCAGCAGCACATCGCGTGCCTTGCCGGCGAGTTCACGCGAGCCTTTGGCGGTCGTGTAAAGGCGTCGACGCCTGCATCAATGGTGTGACGTTTGCCGGTCTGGTGGCCACGGGCGCCGGATGCGCCGGTCGTCAGGCCGATAGCCAGGAACGATCCCGGCACACATCCCATAGAAATATTCGCCGCAGCATGATTCGCCCCGGATGGCTCGTGGATATCCCTGATGCTGCACACAGGCGAATACGGGACGAAAGCGTACCAAGCGTGTAAAAAAGACAATATGGACAACCCGTCTTCGCGCCGATTCGCGTACGGCATCGTACCGACTTCCATCACGATGACGCGCAGCGTGTCTTCGGGCGCCCTGATTTTCCCGCGCTAAAGCGCCCGATACGAAGCTTCGATGGTCCAGGTTTCGTACCGGTGAAACAGGCGACCAGTGTCAAGGAGCAATGTCATGAACAGGGATCAGGTGAGAGGCCGCATCGCGGAAGCGCAAGGCAAACTGAAGGAAGTGGTCGGCAAGGTCATGGGAAATCGAATGACCAGAGTGAAGGGCAAGGTCGAGCAAGTCGTCGGAAAGACACAAGCGTCATTCGGCGACGCGAAAGAGAAATTCAAGAAGCGGCCGTAGGGTATTCGCGCGAACCGTTCCGAAGCGCCGCGCGATCGAGCAACGTGCCGCGGACTCGCCGGTGTCGATGACGCACGTATGCATCCGGCGATATCTGTTTCCCGGCCGACCGTCACGATGCTTCGATGCGTCGGGTGTCGTCGCAGTGCGCGCCAGCTAATCGGCGCACCGATTCAGCCACAGCCGGCCTGCGGCCGTCATATTGATCGAGCCGCCGGTGCGCGACTCGTATGCAAGCCCGTTAGTTAATAGTTCATTGGCTATGGCGCGTGGAATATCGGCTTGGGAATCGGGAATTCGATCAAGCGATTTGAGGGTCTCGACGACCTCGGGTGAAAGTGGGATGCACATGGCGGCCTCCTCGGTATCGAGTTCATCGTGAACCGGACGACACGCGTTGGTCTGTACGGTATCGACTATTTTGAAGCGGGTTCTTCCGACACCGCAGTTGACTGTCGTATTGCAACCCGATGATTTACCCGCATCGAAAATATGCTTCGGCATCCGATGTTTTTATTGCGAAACCATTGTCAAGCGCGCACACTGAAGATACCTGCCGGTTTGTCGTCAAGGCATCGGTTCCCTTGAATCCTTCGGCGCCAACGGTTGCTCTGTCAGGAGCACATCATGACCATCCCCACTCTCGAATATCACGGACGTGAACTCCGCGTCTATTCACAAACGCTTTTCCCGCCGTTCGGCGATCCCCACGCCCCCGGCCCGAAGCGTTTCGCTTCAATCGTGCGCATCGACACGATTCCGGCGACCTCGGCAACGGCACCGCGTTACTCGACCATTTTCGAGCATGGCGCTCCGCAAACGGCGGCGCTCGCACTCGACCTGGCGATGCAATTCGGCAAGGACATCGTGGATGGCAAGATCGCCCCTGCGGCGATCTGATCCGTCCGCCGCATCCGACTCGACGCGGCGTCTCGCGACGCGAGCACACCTCACTCAGGAGCGATCCATGAAATATTACTCAGGCGCCTCGATTGATCGGCGCGATGACGCGACCCGGCAAAAGCAGCGGGATGATCTGGCCCGTGCCGACGTCGAGCGCGCCGAAAAGCGCATCCGGCAGGATGCCGGCATCAATTCCAATGCGAGCAAGTGGCGTTATTCGCGTCCCGACAATCGGGCAAGATGAGCGGTGCTTGCGCCGCGCACTGTGGCATGCCGGTCCCGCATGGCGGGTCGCGGGCGTGCCGGGATCACGCGTACCTGCGCAGGTGCATCGAGAAATCGGCGATCGCCTTGATGCCGCTCTGCTCCGCGCAACGGCACCAATCCTGCAACTGAACCAGCAATTGCTCGTGCGATGCGTGTGACCACGTCCATAGCTCGAGCAACGCGTCATGCATGTCCACGTACATGCGTATTCGCCGGTGGGCATTGGGGCTCGTCAGTGCCCGCAGATCGGGCTTGTCCCGATGGCCCCAGTCCTGGCGCAGCCAGCGTTTCATGCCGAGCGCGAACGCGCGCTTGTCGTCGCGGCTCATGTCCTTGATGCGGCGGAGCTCCCGCCGGCAGGCGGGTTCGAGCATGCGCGCATAGGCGGCCATCACCGCATGCCGGTTGCGGATGATCGCTTGCAGCGTCGCGTCGTCGACCACTGCCTTGTTCGGGAGCAGGTGCGGCTTCGTTGCGACTCGCCGAACGGTCGCCAGTCTCAATGCCGCCAGCAGGCGGATGTACAGCCAGCCGATGTCGAATTCGAACCATCGGTTCGACAGTCTGGCGGACGTCACGTATGCGTGGTGATTGTTATGCAGCTCTTCCCCGCCAATCAGAATGCCCAGCGGGAAAAGGTTGGTGCTCGCATCGGGCGTCGCGAAATTCCGATAACCGCTGAAGTGGCCGCAACCATTGATCACGCCGCCGGCCCAGAACGGAATCCACATCATCTGGATCGCCCACGCCGACACGCCGGGCAGCCCGAACAGCCCGACGTCGATCACGGCCAGCAGCCCGACGCCGAGATTCGGATAACGAGCATAGACGTGGCGTTCGAGCCAGTCGTCCGGCGTACCCGATCCATATCTGCGGAGCGTTTCCTCGTTCCGCACTTCCGCCCGGTACAGTTCCGCGCCGCGAAGCAGCACGGTCGCAAGGCCGCGGGTTCGCGGGCTATGCGGATCTTCCGGGGTCTCGCTTCTCGCGTGATGCTTCCGATGCACCGCGACCCACTGCAGGGTCAGCATGCCGGTCGTCAACCACAGCCAGAACCGGAAGAAGTGACTGACGCCCGGGTGCAGATCCAGCGCCCGGTGAGCCTGACAGCGGTGCAGGTACACCGTCACGCTGATGATGGTGACATGCGTGAGCGCGAGCACGACGCACGCAAGCTGCCACCAGGACAGTCTCAGCTCGCCGTTCAGGAGAAATGCCGACATACCGGTCGCACTCCAAACCCGTCTCATGTCGCGCGCGCTTCGCCGTGTCGGCGAGTACGCGTGCCGATTCCCTACCCTTCAGCCGGCCGGCCTATTTCCCGACCTGATTGCCGACAACCCCGCCGACGGCCGCACCGCCCACCGTGCCCAATGCACTGCCGCCCGTCAGGACTGCGCCGGCGACGCCGCCGACACCTGCCCCGATCACGGTATCCGTTCCACGGCGAGACATACCGCCGCAACCCGCCAGCACGGCAATCGTCATGGTGACTATCGCCATCTCGACTGCCGCGGAATGTAGCTTTCTCATGATCATCTCCTCGGGTTGCCGCTGCGCCGCCCGATCCGGCACGACGCACGGAAGCCCATGCGCTGACATCCCGATGAAATTCGGGACGTCGGTTCATGATGGGCGGTGAATTGCGCGCAGTCCGTCCGCTAACGTACCGGCCCGGATGCCAACCTGCCGCCTCACAAAAGCACCGCCTGTGCAGCCCCCAGCGTCACGACCACGCTGTGACGCCGACCGTCGTCCACGAGCCGCACCGCCGCTTCGCCGGCGGCGAGCCGCACGCCATCCACGACGAGGCGGGACACGCCGCCGCTGACGTCGTCCGGATTCTCGACGACGATGTCGTAGTGCGACGCCCCGTGGCACAGCGTTGCCCTGAAACCCGGCCAGGATCGCGGTATGCACGGTTGAATGGACAGCATGTCGCCGTGCCTGCGCAGGCCTAGCAGACCTTCGACGCCCGCGCGATACAGCCAGCCCGCCGAGCCGGTGTACCAGGTCCATCCGCCCCGGCCGACATGCGGCGCGACCGAATAGACGTCGGCCGCGACCACGTATGGCTCCACCCGATAGCGATTCGCGCCGCTGCGCGTGCGGCTGCGATTGACCGGATTGAGCAGCGCGAACAGCTTCGCGGCGCGATCGCCATCACCCATTTGCGCGAACGCAAGCACCGACCACGTGGCCGCATGCGTGTACTGGCCGCCGTTTTCCCGGATGCCCGGCGGATAGCCCTTGATATAACCGGGATCGACCGGCGAACGATCGAACGGTGGCGCGAACAGCAGCGCCAGGCCATCGTCGCGGCGGATCAGCCGCGCTTCCAGCGCGTCCATCGCCCGCGCGGCGCGCGCCGGGTCCGCCGCGCCGGACAGCACGCTCCACGACTGCGCGATCGCGTCGATCGAACATTCGGCATTGCCGGCCGAGCCGAGCGGTGTACCGTCGTCGAAGTAGCCGCGCCGATACCACTCGCCGTCCCATCCCGCATCGGCGAGCGCGTCGCGCAACGCGCCGGCGCGCGTCGACCAGCGCGCCGCCAGTTCGCCCGAGCCGCGCGCCGTGGCGAGCGGGGCGAACGCCGTGAGCGTCGCATGCAGGAACCAGCCGAGCCAGACGCTTTCGCCCCGCCCGGCCTCGCCGACCCGGTTCATGCCGTCGTTCCAGTCGCCCGTGCCGATCAGCGGCAGGCCATGCTCGCCGACATGCGCGAGACTGGACTCCAGCCCGCGCACGCAATGCTCGAACAGCGACGCGCTCGTTTCCGAGATGCGCGGGATGAAGAACGCGTCCTGCTCGTCGGCGGCCAGCGGTCGCCCGTCGATGAACGGGATCGACGCATCGAGAATCGCCCGGTCGCCGCTGACGTCGACGTAGTGCGCAACCGCATGGGCAAGCCAGACGCGGTCATCGGAGATCCGCGTGCGTACGCCGCTGCCGCTTTCCGGCAGCCACCAGTGCTGCATGTCGCCCTCCGGAAACTGGCGCGCCGCCGCCCGCAGCAGATGCTCGCGCGTCAGGGCCGGGCGGGCGACCGCGAGCGCCATGCCGTCCTGCAACTGGTCGCGAAAACCGTACGCGCCGCTGGCCTGATAGAAGCCCGCACGCGCCCAGATCCGGCTCGACAGCGTCTGGTACAGCAGCCAGCGGTTCAGCATCAGATCCATCGCGCGGTCCGGCGTCTCGACCTGGATCGCGCCGAGCGTCTCGTCCCAGAACGCCGTCACGGCGGCGAATATCGCGTCGAGATCCGCCTGACGGTAATGCGCGATCAACTGTCGCGCCGTTGCCGCATCGGCGCCTTCGCCGAGCAGCAAGACGATTTCCACGACACCGCCGGGTTCGAGATCGACCGTGGTCTGCAACGCGGCACACGGGTCGAGCCCGGCGCCGACCCGGCCCGACAGCGGCGACGCGCCGACGCTGCCCGGAAACCCGGCGGGATCGCTCAGGACACCATTGCGGCCGATGAACTCGCGCCGGTCCGCGCTCCAGGAGGTTTGCAGACCGCATAGATCGGCGAACGCCACCCTGCCGCGATACGCTTGACTCCAGTCATTGCGGGCAAACAGCGCGCCGGTGGGCGGATCGATCTCGCTCGCGGTGTGCGGCGCCGCGACGCTGCGCGACGCGCCCAGCGCCCACTCCGCATAGGTTGCGACGGACAGCCGGCGGGTCCGGTCGGACAGGTTGCGCAAGGTCAGGCGGGAAATCTTGACGGGATCGGCCAGCGGCACGAACTGCAGCAATTCGACAGCGACATCGGCGGCGGTATGCGCAAACCGGCTGTAGCCCTGACCATGACTCGCGACGAAAGGGGTCGCGCCCGGCGCATCCTCGCCGATCGAGCCCGCCTGGGGCCCCCAGCGCACGCCGGTCTCGTCGTCGCGAACATAGAACACCTCGCTGGGCGGATCGGTGACCGGGTCGTTCGACCACGGCGTCAGCGGATGCTCGCGGCTGTTCGTCACCCAGGTATAGCCGCCCCCCTCCGCCGACGCCAGGAAACCGCACGATGGATTCGCGACGACGTTGACCCACGGCATCGGCGTGCATTGACCGGGCTGCAGGATCACGACGTATTCGCGGCCGCCCCGCGCGAAACCGCCGATGCCGTTGAAGTATTCGAGACCGGCACCGGCCTGCGCGCCCTTCGGCGGCGGCAACGCAGGCGGCAACAGCGGCGCTCGCGCGGCATCCGGGCGGGCGGGCAGCGGCGAAGCCGCGAGGCGCCGCAACTGGTCCACCAGCCGGCCATTGCGCGCGGCGAGCACGGCTCGCGCGACCGACGGAAACAGCGCGCGCGCCGCTGCCGCCATCAGGTCCTCGCGCAGCACGAAAATACTGCCGCACCCGGCTTCTCCCGGCGGCTGTCGGGCCCGCACCAGCCCCTCCAGCGCAGCCTGCAAATCCTGCACATACGACGCCGCGCGCTCGTTGATGATGACCAGATCGACCTCGAGCCGCTTCATCCGCCAATACTCGTGCGCGCGGATCAACTGCCGCACCATGGCGATGTGCTCGATGTCGTCGATCCGCACCAGCAGGATCGGCAGATCCCCCGATACGCCATGCGTCCATAGCGGCGACGCGCCCACGCCGCCCGCCGCCGACACCGCCGCCGCATGGCGCAGCAGCGCGGCGGAACCCGGCCGCATCGACGCATCGCTGTAGAGCATGTATCCGGCCAGCTGCTGGAACAACGCGGCCTCGTCGAGGCTCACCGCGCTATGCCGCAGTTGCACCTGCGCCTGGGTCCACGCGAGCATCGCCGCACGCGCGAACGACTCGCCGTCGCGATGCTTGTCGACCAGGTCGAGCAACTGCGCGCGCGAATCCGCGACGATGGTCCAGTAGACGATGCTCGCCTTCGCGCCCGGCTCGATGCGCAGCCGCTGCCGCAACGTGAACGCCGCGTCCAGCACCGTGCCTTCGGAAGCGCTCAGCGCACGCTGTTCGGCCAGCGCAAGCGGCAGGCGAACGCTGCGCCCGCGTCCGATGAAGCGCAATCGATCGGTGTCGAATTCTTCCGCGCCGACGGTTTCGCCGGACGTCACCGCCAGATGGGCGGCCCAGACCTCCGCCTCGTTCGGCGCGCGCTTGCGCCGCGTCGCCAGAATCGCGCCGGACGCCGGCACGTACTCGGTCTCGATGAACAGTTTCGAGAACGCGGGATGGGCGTGATCGGCGGCGGGCGGCGCGAGCACGATTTCCGCGTAGGACGTGAATTCGATCACGCGGGCCCGGGTGCCCGCATTGGCCACCGACACCCGCCGCACCTCCGCGTCGTCCTCGGCGGATACCACCACCTCCAGCGACGTCGTCAACGTGCCGTCGCGACGCACGAACTCGGCGCGATCCTCGGTGAACGTCACTTCGTAGCTGTCCGGCACCACGCCGGTGGGTTGCCACGTGGCCGACCAGACGTCGCCGTTCTCGGCGTCGCGCAGATACAGATAGCTGCCCCAATCGTCGCGCGTCGCGTCTTCCCGCCAGCGCGTGACGGCCAGATCGTCGCGACGGCTGTAGCCGGAACCCGCGGCCGTGAGCATCACGGCGTAGCGGCCGTTGGACAGCAGATGCGTGACGGGCGCGGGATCGTCCGCCGACAGCAGATGCCGCGCGACGCCGGCATCGATGCCGTGCATCCTGCCCGCGGGGCTCGCGTCGACCCGCGGCCGCCCTGCCGCGACCCGGCCCGGGACCCGCTCCTGCAACAGCAGCTCGGTTGCGCGGACAGCCGGCTCGCCGTGGAAGAATGCGCGAATGCGCCCGCCCAGCAACGCATTGGCGATCGACACGATCGACATGCCCTGGTGATGCGCCATGAACGCCCGCACGATGGCAACCGGCATGCCTTCCGGCACGCGCGCGGGCGTGTAGTCGAGCGCTTCGTAGAAGCCGAAGCGCCCGCTCGCGCCGGCCGCGCGCAACCGCTCGAAGTTGCGCGCGGCGGCGTCCGGCGCGACCATCGCCGCGAGCGCGGTCGCATAGGGCGCGACCACCAGATTCTGGTCGAGATCGCGCTTGAGCCCCAATTCTGGCACGCCGAAGCTCGAATACTGATAGGTCAGCTCGATGTCGCGCGTGTTGTACGCCGATTCGGACATGCCCCACGGCAGGCGCAGGCCGTCGCCATAGGCGATCTGCCGACGCACCACGAGGTGATTGGTGCGCGCGAGCAGGCTGCTGTCCGGCGCGCGCATCACCAGCGACGGCATCAGGTATTCGAACATCGATCCCGACCACGAGATCAGCGCCGCGCCGTGCCCGATCGGCGTCGCCAGGCGACCGAGCCGGAACCAGTGCCGTGCCGGGACATCGCCCTTCGCGATCGCGACGAAACTCGCCAGGCGAGCCTCCGACGCCAGCAGGTCGTAGTTGCCCGGATCGAGCCGTCCGTCAGCCACCGCGTAACCGATCGACAGCAGATTCCGCACCGGGTCGAGCAGAAAGCCGAACTCCATCGCATAGGCCATCTGCAACGCGGTATCGGCCAGCGCATGAAGCCGCTTGTTCAACACGTCCGCTTCGTCCGGCGTGCGCGTCGCGTCGCGACAATGCCCCTGCACCGCGTGCTCCAGCGCCTGCGCCCAAAACAGCACGTCGTCGACGTCGCCGCCCCGCACCCGGCCGACGTCGTCCATCAGCGCGCGCGCGACATCGGCGACCGTCGCGGCGAGGATCGTGATCGCGGGCCATTCCGGTGCGGCGCCCTCCCCGGGCGGCGCGGCGAGCGTCTCCTCCAGCTCGGTCGCGGCCCGCTCGAATTCGCCGTGCAAGGTCGTCCGGGCATCGCCATCCCGGCACACTGCCTTGCGCAACAGCGCGAGCGTGTCGTCGATCCCTTCATACGCGGCCTGCCGCCCCACGCCAACGGGTTGATTCGCCCACGCTCGGCAACCGTTGCCGAGCGCGATCAGGTGGCCGGCGAGATTGCCGCTGTCGACCGACGACACATACCTCGGCTCGAGGGGCCGCAGGTCCCGCGTGTCGTACCAGTTATAGAAATGACCGCGATAGCGCTGCATCAGCCGCATCGTCGCGAGGGTCTCCTCCAGCCGCGACACCGCGTCCAGCGTGCCAAGCCAGCCGAACTCGCGGGCGCTGACGGCAGACAACAGGTACAGCCCGATATTGGTGGGCGAAGTCCGGTGCGCGACAACGGGCTTCGGGTCCTCCTGGAAATTGTCCAGCGGCAGCATCTGATCGTCGGCCGTCACGAAGGTCTCGAAATAACGCCAGGTCCGGCGCGCGTCGCGCCGCAGTTGGCGTGCATCGTGCGGGGCCACCGCCAGTTCGCCCGCCGGCCGCGGTGCGCGGCTCAGCCAGTAGGCGATCGCCGGCGCAGCGAGCCAGACCAGCGCGAACGGAACGGCCAGCCAGCCCGCATGATGATCGAAGCGCCAGCCCGCCATCAGGCTGACAGCCGCGCCAAGCAGCGCGAGCGTCACGCCGCCGCGCATCTGCAGATAGGTGAACGCCAGGGTCCGCCGGTCGCGCGCGCCGGCTTCGGCCGCCGTGATCCATTCGAGCAGATGGCGACGGCTGATCCCCACGCGAAACAGCGTGCGCGCGATCGCGTCGCCCATCGACCACGCCTGCTGCGGCAGCATGACGATCGACAAGCCGAACCGCGTCAACGCGAACCGCAGCTCCGTCGACCACGCATAGAGCACGCTGCGCGTGGTCATCTTGACGTGCGTGCGCCGCCAGCGCGGCACCAGTCCACTCAATACGGGCAACAGAAACGGCAGCGCGATCGTCACCAGCACGAAGGCGCTCCAGGCGATCGACACGGGGAGCGGCAGCACCCATCCGGCCAGCAGCGCGATCAGCATGGCAGGTGCCGTGAGCGTGCGGCGCAGGTTGTCCAGCATCTTCCAGCGGCCGACCGCCGTCAGCGGTTCGTGGCCGAAAATCAACCACGGCAGGAGCTGCCAGTCGCCGCGCGCCCATCGGTGCAGGCGTCCCGCCGCGACGTCGTAGCGGGACGGCGACGCTTCGACGACCTCGATATCCGACGCCAGCCCGGCCCGCGCGAAAATGCCTTCGAACAGATCGTGACTGAGCACCGTGTTCTCCGGCACGCGGCCGGCGAGCACCGCCTCGAACGCGTCGACGTCGTAGATGCCCTTGCCCGCATAGGAGCCTTCGTCGAACAAATCCTGATAGACATCCGATACGGCCGACACGTAGGGATCGATGCCGTGCGCGCTCGACGACACGCGCTGGAACAGCGAGCCCTCGTCGCCGCTCGCGAGGGACGAAGTCACGCGCGGCTGGAGCACGCCATAGCCTTCGACGATGCACCGGCTCGCCGAGTTGAATACCGGCCGGTTGAGCGGGTGCGCCATCTTGCCGACCAGGCGGCGCACGGTATCGCGCAGCAGCCGCGTATCGGCATCGAGCGTGATCACGTAGCGCACGTCCGGCGGCACGCACGGCGGCCGGCCTTCCGGCGCGATGAACGTCGTGTCCGATGCCCCGCGCAGCATCCGGTTCAGCTCGTGCAGCTTGCCGCGCTTGCGCTCCCAGCCCATCCAGCACCGTTCGCCGTCGTTCCACACGCGCTTGCGGTGCAGCAGCAGAAAGCGCTCGCCTTCGTCCGGCGCCGCCGGATAGAGACGATTCAACCGGTCGATGCCCGCCACCGCGGATGCCAGCAGCCCGTCGTCGCTGTCGGCGTGCGGGGTGGGCGCATCCACCCAGTCGGAGAGCAATGCGAAGTAAAGCGCCCCGTTGGGGCTTGCCAGATGATGGATTTCCAGTTGCTCGATCTGCTCGGTGAGCGCCGCTTCCGTCGTCAGCAGCACCGGCACCGCGACCAGGGTGCGCAGGCCCGGCGGGATGCCGTCGAGCAGCGCGAGGCCCGGCAGGATGCTGGCGCCGATATCCCTCATTACCGCGCGATTGACGAGCGCGACTGCGGCATCCAGCGCGGGCAGCAGGCCGGCGAGGCCGAGCCAGATCATCCAGTGACCGGGCGGTTCGACGCGCGTGAGCCACGCCAGCATGCCCGCCAGCAGCAGTGCGACGATCAGCCCGATACGGCCGAGATAACCGCCGAGACCGGCGTGGCGTGTCAGGCGCCGTAACCACAACGCAACGGGCGGCCGATAGCCGATCGCCGCTTCGAGCGCGGCGCGGCCGTCCGCCAGCAGGTAGTAACCGGGGTCCGCCTCGCGGCCCGGCACCGCGCCGGCGGCCGGCGCGCGGCTCGCACCCTGCGCCGCCGCATCGGCGACGACGCGGCGGGCAATCTCGAGCTCGCTGACGGGCGCGCCGCGGGCAAGCGCTTCAACCGCGTCGCGATACAGGTTGCGCGTGGGGAAATCCATCTCCGCGAAGCCCGGGTGGCTGCGCAGCACCTGATCGACCAGGCTGATGCGCTCGAACAGATCGGTCCAGTCCACCTCCGAAATCAGCCGCATGCTGGTGATCACGTTGCGCACGGTCAGGCTGGCGGCGCCCTGCTGATGGTTGACGGAGGCGACGATCTGGTCCGGCGTCGCGCCGCGCGCCGCCAGGTGCAGATGCAGCCACGCCAGTGCCGGCGCAACAGCCGGATCGGGATCATGCAGCCGCTGAATCAACTGCACCGCGAACGCATCGTGCAATACGGCCTGCGCATAACGGGCGACGAGCGGCTCCGCCTCCACCCGCGCCTGCCCGCCTTCGCCGAGCAGGCGATCCGCGAGCGCGTCGGCGTCGAGCCGCGCGCGCCGGTCGTCGATGATCTGATCCGCGAGCCGCCGCAGGTTTTCGATCAGCACGATCCTCAGCGTGATCGCCACCGCCCACAGTTCGCCGATCGTCAGCGGTTCCACGGCCTGATAGGCAAGCATGAAACGGCATAGCGCATCGGGATCGAAACGACTGTCGGTATGGGCGACGAATGACCAGTTGATCCCGAACACGCGCGGATAACCGGCGAACGGACCGTTGCTGAGTTTGGGCAATTGCCGGTAATAGCGAGGGGAGAGATCGTCCCGAATCTGCCGCACCTGTTCCGCGACAAGATAGTAGTTGTCGAGCAGCCACTCTGCCGCGGGCGTGATTTCTTCGCCGCGCGCGTCTGCGGCCACCGTGTTCCGGTAGGCCTTCAGCAGATGATCCGCGTTGTCCTTCAGCCGTGTCGCCAGCGAGGGGCCCGAGGCCACCCCGGGCAACACCTTCTGCGCGCGAGCCAGGCTGCCCGCATGCTGCGCCAGTCGCTCCTCGCCGAAGAACTCCTCGCGAATCGGCCGGGCATTGCTCCATGGCGATGTCCGGCGTCGAGAAACACGCGCAACGCGAATCTTCAAGGCGCCTCCTCCGAAATGGCCGCACCGGCCGCCCAGGCTTCACGCCCGGCGCGCCCGCGCCGTCAGGCCGCTTCCGACAGCGATTTCGCGACGGGTTCGCCAAGCACCCCGCCGTGCTGCGCGGATCGGTCGGTGGCGTTCTCGCACGCCATCGACACGAACGCATCGCGAGTCGTATGCAGCGCACTCGCCGTCCGATCGATGTCGTGCACGATGTGCTTCGGCAAGCACAGCTCGATCCGCACGGAACTCGACGTCATCCGGGTCAGATCGATATCGAAGAACCGCCAGATCCCGTCGCCGGCATCGACCTCCGACGCCTGCAATACCGACATGTCCGTAGTCGGCGGCGGAACGAGACGCGCGGACCGGTCATAGCGGGCCATGACCCGTTGCGCAGCGGCCGCCTGCAACTCGCCATACGAGTCACCTTCCACATCGACATCGGGAAAATCCGGAAGCGCGCCGCGATAGCGGGGATTCCGGTGCCGCGTGATATAGATCGGATATTTCATGAACCACTCCCGACAGTGGAATGTGACGAACGTCATCGTGCATCGCGGCGGCTCGACGAGTCGGTACGCTGAAGAACAGTCTCCGGGGCACGTTTCGTGGTGCGCTGCCGGCCGTTCACACACCGGATCGCCCGATGCCGCGCTATCCGGCCAGGCAAGCGCAACGCGCTCGATCCAGGTACGGCACCGTACCGATGATTTGCACGGCGACCGAGCGCACGTTCGCATCAGGCGCGTCGGCCTCTGTTGCCGGGAGGGCCAGGACGACCCGGGATGCGGCGCGCTTCAGTTGCGGGCGATGAACATCGTCTGCGAAACGACGAAGGAACGCGGCGCGACGATCCTGATCCACGGTGCGATGGTGGACAGCCTGAATCCGGGTATGACATTGCAAGGATGAGCACTCGTTCACCTTGTCATCGAGGCAGACCACCCGACGACACTCCTGAACCCAGGGCCGGGAATCTGCGCTTGTCGTCCGTTTCGCTGAGCAGGCATCGAAACGTTCCGACGGCGTCGATTCGCGCTCGAGGCGGTCAGTGCGCGAAGTAATGCATGCCCCCGTCCACCGGAATGACCGCGCCCGTGATGTATCGCGCGAGCGGTGAGGCCAGGAATGCGACCAGGTGCCCGATATCGTCGGGCTCGCCGAAATAGCCAGCCGGAATGTTGTTCGCGACGAACGCCTGGCGTGCATCCTCGGTCGGATGCAGTTTCGTCAGCGTCTGCTCGCTGTTGATGCGGCCCGGCGGGATCGTGTTGACGGTCACACCGTCGGCGGCGACGTCGCAGGAGAGCCCCTTCGCCCACAGATGAAGCGCCGCCTTCGCCGCACTGGCAGCGTTGAGCGTGCGCGGCTCCATCGAGCCGCTGATGTTGATGATGCGGCCCCAGCAGCGCGCGCGCATTCTTGGCAGCACCGCTTCGGCGAGCCGACGCGCAGCCGAGAAATTCAGCGCGAACGCTTCGTCCCATGTCGCTTCCGGCGCGATCACCGGCACCTGCCGCGAGCCGCCGGCATTGTTGACGAGGATGTCGATCGCGCCGAGCGCCGATTCAGCCTCGGCGACGATGCGCGCGACGTCCGCCACGTCGGTTACGTCGCCCGTCAGTACGACAGGTGTTTCGCCCCCGAAATTCTCGATCTCGGTCGCGAGCATGATGAGCCGCTCCGAGCGCCGCGCCGTCACTGCGACGCGCACCCCCTGTTTTGCCAGAACGCGCGCAATGCCGGCGCCGATCCCAGAACTCGCGCCGGAGATCAGCGCGGTCCGCCCTTTCAGTTCCAGATCCATCATGGTTGTCGATTTGTCCGATAGTTAATTGTTGTTCGAAGCTGCACGCAGGTGAAACGCCGATGCCTACACCGTCTCCTCAGCGAATGGCAACCGTTGGTGCCGCGCCCCAGCCTCCTCCCAACGCCCGGATCAGATTGACGGTAGCGATCGCCTGCGCACCCGCGAGCTGCAGAGCCTCGCGGCGTAACTGCAGCGTGTCGCGCTCGGCGTCGATCACGTCGAGATAACCGACCGCGCCCTCGCGGTACTGTGTGCGCGACAGGGTCGACGCACGCGACGACGCGGTGACCGCCGCGTCCTGCGTCGCCCGCTGGGTCTTCAGGATGCGTAGCGCGGACAGGTTGTCCTCGACGTCGCGGAACGCGCCGAGCACCTGCTGGCGATAGTTGGCGACGCTCTCGTCGTAGACGGCACGCGCGCTTGCCAGGTGGCCGGCACGCCTTCCGCCATCGAACAGCGGCAACGTCAGCGCGGCGCCGGCGAGCGGCCCGAGGACGAAGGTCCGGCTGCTCCACCGGAACAGATCGCCGAGCGAGCCCGATTCGAAGCCACCCGTAGCGGTCAGCGACAGCGACGGGAAATAGGCGGCCTTTGCGACGCCGATCCTCGCGTTCGCCGCCGCCATCGCACGCTCGGCCGCCGCGACATCGGGCCGCCGTTCAAGCAGCGTCGACGGCAGGCCCGGAGGGATCTCGACCGTCACGGGCTCGAGCGGCGCCGCGACGAACGTGAAGTCGGCCGGCGCCTTGCCGAGCAGAATCGCGAGGCTGTGCTCGGCCAATGCACGCGCACGCGCCACGGTCAATCGGTCGGCGCGCGCCGACTCGAGCTCGGCGCGCGCACGCGCAAGGTCGAGTTCGCCGATGTCGCCGTCGTCGAAACGATGCTGCGCGAGCCGCCAGGCGTCGTCGCGCAGCGCAATCGTGCGGTCGAACACGACGAGCTCCGCATCGAGTTCGCGCAGCGTGAAATACTGCTGCGCGACGTCAGCCTGCAGCGCGAGCAGTACCGAGCGGTAGAGCGCCTCGCTCTGCTGCGCGTCGGCCTTCGCCGCGGCGGCCGTATCGGATACACGGCCGAACAGGTCGGCCTCGTAAGAAGCGCCGACCTGCGCGCGCCAAAAGGTCTGGAACGGACCGTTCCCGTCGTCGGGCAGGAATTGCGAAGCCGGCGAGAACTTCTGCCGCGTCGGGCCGAACCCTGCGTCGAGCGACGGGAACAGGCTCGCGCGCGCGGCCTGCTGTACCGCACGCGATTGCTTCATGCGTGCGGCGGCAGCGGCCAGGCCCGGGCTGGCCGCCTGCGCGGCGTCCTCGAGCGAATTGAGCGTCGCCTCGCCGAATATCGTCCACCATGCGCCGCGCGCTGCATCGTCGGCTGGTTCAGCTGCCTTCCACGCCCCCATGTCAGCGGCCGACGCAACCGGCGCGTCGGAAGCCGGGGATGCCGAGGGCGGCGACGCTTCCTTGAAACCCGACGGCACGCCAACTGCCGGGACCACGTAGTTCGGTGCGAGCGAGCAGCCGCCTGCAGCCAGCAGCGCGGCGAGCGATGCCGGCCCTGCGAAATTGCGCAATAGCTTCATTCGTTTCCTCCATCACATCTCAAGCGACGCGCCGACACCCTGAAGCGCCCCGCGCGCCGGGTCGGCTTCCCCTACGCGTTCGCCACCCGCCAGCTTGCGCAGCACAACGTAGAACACCGGCGTCAGCAGCAGCCCGAACAGCGTCACACCGAGCATCCCGAAGAACACGGCAATGCCCATCGCGCGCCGCATCTCCGAGCCGGCGCCCGACGACAGCGCGAGCGGCACGACGCCCATCACGAACGCGATCGAGGTCATCAGGATCGGGCGCAATCGAAGCCGGCTTGCCTCAATTGCAGCGGCAACGATCGTGCGCCCCTGCTGCTCGAGTTCGCGCGCGAACTCGACGATCAGGATCGCGTTCTTTGCAGACAGCCCGACAAGCACCATCAACCCGATCTGCGTGAAGATATTGTTGTCGCCGCGCGTGAGCCAGACACCCGCAAGCGCCGACAGCATGCCCATCGGCACGACGAGGATGATCGCGAGCGGCAGCGTAAGGCTCTCGTAGAACGCAGCAAGCACGATGAACACGAGCAGCACGCTGATCGGGAACACCCAGAGCGCCGAATTGCCGGCCAGCACCTGCTGGTAGGTCATCTCGGTCCACTCGTACTTGATGCCGGGCGGGAAGGTCTCGGCCGCGATCCGGTCGATCGCCGCGAGCGCTTGCCCCGACGAGTAGCCCGGAGCCGGGCCACCGTTTAAGTCGGCGGCCGCGAAGCCGTTGTAGCGGACCACCATCTCCGGGCCATAGGTCGGCTTCACGCTGACGAGCGAGCCAAGCGGCACCATCTCGCCGTTCGCGTTGCGCGTCTTCAGCAGGCCGATGTCGTCCGCCGTCGCGCGAAACGGCGAATCGGCCTGCACACGCACCTGGTAGACACGGCCGAAGCGGTTGAAATCGTTCACGTAGAGCGAACCGAGATAGACCTGCATCGTGTCGAACACGTCGGTGACGGGAATGCCGAGTTGCTTGGCGCGCACACGGTCGATGTCGACGTTGAGCTGCGGCACATTGATCTGGTAGCTCGAGAACAGCGGCCCCAGTTCGGGTGCCGACGCGGCACGCTTGATAAAGGCCTGGGTGACCTCGTTCAGGCGTTCGTAGCCAAGCGCACCGCGATCCTCGATCTGCAGCTTGAAGCCGCCCAGCGTTCCGAGGCCGAGCACCGGCGGCGGCGGGAACACGGCGATGAACGAACTCTTGATCGCCCCGTATTCCTGGTTCAGCTGGCTGGCGATCACGTCGGCCGACAGCGCGCTGCTGCCGCGCTCGCCGAGCGGCTTCAGCGTGATGAAGACGATCCCCGCACTCGACGAGTTCGTGAAGCCGTTCACCGATAGCCCCGGGAATTCGAGCGCGCTCGCGACGCCAGGCTGCTTCAGCGCGATCCGCGTCATGTCGGCGATCACCTTCTCGGTCCGATCGAGCGACGCTCCGCTCGGCAGTTGCGCAAACGCGATCAGGTATTCCTTATCCTGCGCGGGCACGAAGCCGACCGGAACGGTCTTGCCGACGAACACGGTGACGCCGAGCAGCGCCGCGTAGACGGCCATCACCGCCGTCTTGCGGCCGACGATTCGCGCGACGCCTCCGCCATAGGCACCCGACACGCGATGAAATACGGAATTGAAACGGGCGAAGAACGCCCCGAAGATCCGATGCATGGTGCGCGTCAGCCAGTCCTGCGGCGCGTCGTGGCGCTTGAGCAGCAGCGCAGACAGCGCCGGCGACAGCGTCAACGAATTGAACGCCGAGATCACGGTCGAGATCGCGATCGTCATCGCAAACTGCTTATAGAACTGCCCGGTCAGCCCCGACATGAACGCGAGCGGCACGAACACGGCGACGAGCGTCAGCGCGATTGCAACGATCGGCCCGCTAACCTCGCGCATCGCCTGATAAGTCGCCTCGCGCGGACTCAGCCCCGCCGCAATGTTGCGCTCGACGTTCTCGACCACGACGATCGCGTCGTCCACCACGATCCCGATCGCGAGCACCATCCCGAACAGGGATAGCGCGTTGATCGAGAACCCGAATGCGAGCAGCAGCGAGAATGTCCCGACGATCGAGATCGGCACCGCGAGCAGCGGGATGATCGACGCGCGCCAGGTCTGCAGGAACAGCACGACGACGATCACGACGAGTGCAACCGCCTCGGCGAGCGTACGGATAACGGCGTCGATGCTCGCGCGAACGAACTGGGTCGGATCGAACACGATACGGTAGTCGACGCCCTTCGGCATGTCACGCTTGGCCTGCGTCATGATCTCGCGCACCTGTCGGGAAATCTCCAGTGCGTTGCCGTTCGGCGCCTGCAGAATCGCGAACGCAACGGCCGGCTTGCCGTCGAGCAGCGAGCGTAGTCCGTATTCGGAGGCGGCCAGCTCGACGCGTGCGACGTCTCGCAGATAGGTGACGCCGCCGCCCGGCGCCGCCTTCAGGACAATGTCGCCGAACTCGCGCTCGGTCGAGAGCCGCCCGCGCGCATTGACCGACAGTTGCATCGGCGCGTTGACCGACATCGGCGAGCCGCCGACCACGCCGGCTGCAACCTGTACGTTCTGCTCGCGAATCGCCGCGACCACGTCGTTCGCGGTCAGGCCGCGCGCGGCGACCTTCGCCGGATCGAGCCAGATCCGCATCGCATAGTCGCCGCCGCCCCAGATCTTGACCTCGCCGACGCCGGGCACGCGCTCGAGACGGTCCTTGATGTTGAGGATTCCGTAGTTTCGCAGATAGGTCATGTCGTAGCGGTTGTCGGGCGACACGAGATGCACGACGAGCGTCTGCGTTGGCGACGATTTCGCGGTCGTCACGCCAAGCCGCTGCACGTCTTCGGGCAGATGCGGCAGCGCCTGCGACACGCGGTTCTGCACCAGCTGCTGTGCCTTGTCGGGATCGGTGCCGACCTGGAACGTGACGGTCAGCGTCAGGTTGCCGTCGCCATTGGCTTGCGACTGCATGTAGAGCATGTCCTCGACGCCATTGATCTGCTCCTCGAGCGGCGATGCGACCGACTCGGCGATCACCTTCGGATTCGCGCCCGGATACTGCGCATGCACGACAATCGACGGCGGTACGACTTCCGGGTACTCGGACACCGGCAGCCGGAACAGCGAGATCAGCCCGGCGAGCAGCACGACGACAGACAGCATGCACGCGAAGATCGGCCGGTCGATGAAGAAACGGGAAATGTTCATGGCGGATCAGCCGTTCAGGGAGACGGGATGAGCCCGGACACCGTCGCCGGGTCGCACGCGCTGTACACCGTTCACGACGATGCGCTCGCCCTTCGCGAGCCCGCTATCGACGATGCGCAGGCCGTTGTCGGAGAGATCGCCGAGGACGATCATGCGGTACTCGACCTGGTTTCGGTCGTTGACGACGAGCACGAATTTCTTGTCCTGATCGGTGCCGATTGCCTCGTCGGGCACCATCAGCACCTCGTGCGGCGCGTCGCCTCCGATTCGCACGCGCGCGAAGAGGCCGGGCACGAGCGTTCCGTTCGGGTTATCGAAACGCGCGCGTACGCGGATCGTTCCCGAGCGGGCGTCGAGCCGGTTGTCGACCGATGCGACGCTGCCCTTGTACGAGTAGCCAGTTTCGTCTGCAAGACCCAGTCGCGCGGGCACATCGTCGTGCGCGGCGCGGCCGAGGAAGCGCAGATAGGTCTTCTCGTCGACGTCGAACGACGCGTAGATCGGCGAGGTCGAGACCAGCGTCGTCAGGAGCGGCGCATTCGCTCCCGCCGTCACGATGTTGCCGACCGTCAGTTCGGCGCGCGACACACGCCCCGCGACCGGCGCGACGATCCGCGTATAGGACAGGTTGATGCGCGCGGACTCGAGTGCGGCGCGCGCCGCCCGCAGGCCGGCCGACGCCTCGCGCGCGGCGTTCTGCTTCGCGTCGTAGTCGCGCTTTGCGATTGCATTGTCGGCGATGAGACGCTGCGCGCGCGCGGCGTCGGTGGCTGCATCGTCGCTGCGGGCCTGCGCTGCCGCGAGCTGCGCGGCAGCGCGGTCGACCTCGGCCGCGTACGGGCGCGGATCGATCGTGAAGAGCGGATCGCCCTTCCTGACGAGCGCGCCGTCGCGGAAGTGAACGGCGATGACCGTGCCGGAAACCAGCGGCCGGACTTCGACCTGCTCGATCGCTTCAACGCGCCCCGAATAGCTCTGCCATTCGGTGATGCGCCGCTGCAATACAGGCGCCACATCGACTTCGGTGAACGCAGCGGGTTCGTTGGCCTTTACCGCGCTGTGGCGGTCGAAACCGAGCGCCGTGAAGCCGGCCACCGCGACGGCCGCGGCGGCCGCGATCGTCAGCGCAGTCCTGCCGCGCCGGCGGCCGATCCGGCCGGATTGGGGAGAGGATGTCATAGGGTTGCCCTTGTCGTGATTCAGGTTCAGATCGTGCGATGCGCGGGCAACGCGTCGTTGCGTGCCGGTTCCGTGCCGGCCGCGCCGGGCGGGCCCAGGAGTGCGCGCATTGACGCCAGCGCGTTGGGCAGACCGGTCGATACGTCTGTCGCGAGCACGTAACCGTCGGGGCGGCACAGCACGGCGACGAGCCCGCCGAGCCGGTCATGCATCGCCGCGCTGTCGGGAAAACGGACCACGTCGTCGGCCGGACCCGCGTGGAAATGCCGGTCGGCGCAGATCGCCCAGCAGACGAGTGGCAGTTGCCGCGCGACGAGCCGCGCCGCCGCGAAGGCCTCGGCCGAGTCGCTCGCGGGGCCGGTCAGGAACAGCACGAAGCGGCCACCCGTAAACGCGTCGAGCGTCGTCTGCAGACGGCCAACCCCGATGCGTGGCATGCGGTCGCCGGCCTGCAGCGCGGCAGCTGCTCCACGACCAAAATGCGTTCCGCGATAGCCGAGCCGAAGTTGCGCCATCGCGGCGATCATCGTGACCGGCTGGCGGATCCGCAGCGCGATCGGCCCCAGCGCGAACATCGCAAGACGCACGAACGGGCCGGGCCGCGTGACCATCATCATCGCGCGGTCGGTCGATGCCACCACCTCGTTCGCGACGCGGCGGCGCTCGTCCTCGTACGTATCGAGCAACGCAGGCGCCGCGCGATGGCGCAACACGAGCGCAAGCTTCCAGGCGAGATTCACTGCGTCATGCATGCCCGTGTTCATGCCCTGCCCACCCGCCGGCGAATGGATGTGCGCCGCATCGCCGGCAAGGAACACGCGCCCCTCTCCGAAGCGCGCGGCGACGCGCTTGTGCATCCGGTAGCCCATCACGCGACTCGGCGAGTGGAACGACCAGCCGTTGAACAACCTGTTGTTCTCCAGAAATCGCGAGAATTGCGCGAAGTCGAGCTGCTCGGCCACGCCCTCGTCCTGCGTGAAGTCAGGGCCAACGATCCGGAATTGCCGCCCCGGCTGCGGAATCACCGCGACCGTCGTGCGGTCGCCGATGAATACGTGCGTGCTGTCGGTGTCGAGCCGCTGCTCGCCGATCTCGGCCTCGGCCAACAGAAACTTGGCCGGATAGGTTGCGCCCTCGAACTCGATGCCGAGCGCCGCGCGCACGGCGCTGTTCGCGCCGTCGGCACCGATCACGTAGCGGTAGCGGCGCGTCTCGTCCTCGCCGGTCGCGTGACGCAGCACAACATCAACGCCGTCGGCGTCCTGCACAAGCGAGACGAGGCCGACGCACCATTCGGGCGTCGCGCCCTGCTCCTCCAGGTGCTCGGCAAGAAACGCCTCGGTGCGCGATTGCGGCAGGATCAGGTAGAACGGATAAGCTGTCTCGTCGCGCAACACCTCGAAGTCGAGCGAAAACAACTCACGATCCGGTCGGTGAAAGCGCATGTAGCGCGTCGCGCGACCGGCTCGAATGAAGGTCTCGTCGAGTCCGAGGAAATGCAGGAATTCGAGCGTGCGCGCATGGATGCCGAGCGCCCGCGACTCGGTCACCGGCCTCGGCTTCGGGTCGACGATATCGAAACCGACTCCGAGCCGCTGCAAGTACGCGGCCGCCATCAGGCCGACCGGCCCCGCGCCCACCACCAGAATGTCGTTCATCGTTCCAGGTCCGAAAGGAGTGAATGAAGGTCGCCACACTGCGTCGCGTGCGACACGTCGTGTATGTCGAGCAGCATCAGCCCGCAACTGAAGCCGGCGCCCGAATCGATCAGCAGCACGCGCTGACCGCGCTCGAGCTGACCGCTCCGTGCAAGCGCCGCGAGCGACACGAACGGATCCGCCGTGCCGGTATGTCCGACGGTCAACCCGTATTCTTCGTAGTGGCGCACCGCAAGACTGCGAAACATGCCGGCATAAAGCGGCTTCGTGATCGCGCGGCTCAGATGCGGCGTGATCAGCCAGTCGGCGGGCCGCGTGCCGAGATCGGTTGCGCCGAGCACGTCGTCGCGCAGCCGCGCGAGCGCGGCGCCGATTGCGTCGAAGAAGCGTTCGCGGCCGTAGCGCTCGATAAAGGCTTTCTTGCTGGCCCGCACGCCGAATTCACGTGCCGCATGCCCCGCGTCCTCGATGTGCTCGTCGGCGTGACGATGCATGCCTTCGAGTTCCGGCACGCTGGCTATCGACAGATGCCGGACCCGCGCGAAACCGGGTGTACGCCCGAACAGGACGGCAGCCGCCGCGTCGCCATAGAGCACGCCATAGTCGCCGCGCCAGCGGTCAAACGACGAGGTGCCGAAACGGTCGGCACCGACAACCAGCGCATCGCGTTCCTCGCCTTGCGCGGCGCCGCGCAGCGCGTCAAGCGCCAGTCGCGCCGCGACAAACATCGCGTTGCAGCCGTGCGAGAGCGAGAACGCAAGCGCCTGCGGGGCGTTCAGCACGCGCTGAAGAAAGGCAGCCGGCTGCCAGAGGCGTGCATTGCCGTGCCGGTGAATCGACGCGTAGCTCAACTGCACGAGCCGAGCGCCGTCGGCGCCGGCCACGTCGAGCGCCGTGCGCGCAGTCGCGAGCGCCATGTCTGCCGGCCACCACTCAGACTCGATCGCGATCGACAAATAGCCGTCCTTCGTGTGTTCCTCGTCGCCATACCAATCGCGCCCGATCGCCTCATAGACCGTCACGCGCGTGGCCGGCACATAGGAAGCGCAGGTCCGGATCCAGAATTCGTCCGTTGCGGGCGCGTGGCCGGCAGTTCGCTTCGGATCACTCACGATCGCCCTCCACGACAGAGTCGAGCCGGCCATCGTCGACACGCGCCGGTGGAAGGTTTGCCTGGATCACGTCACAGCAGATCGCCGCGACAGCGCGCACCGCGCTCGACCGGCTCGAGGTCTCGAGCAGCGACATCCAGACTGGAAGCACCGACTCGCCGGGCCCGTCGCCGGACGGTTCGAAGCGCACGAGTCCCGAGTACCCGCCGATCATGTAGTCGGGCAGCATGGCGGTGCCGAAACCGTCGCGCACGAGGGTCGCGACATCTTCGAGATGCGTGATGTGCAGCTCGGTCGAGCCGTTTCCGCTCACCTGCCGCCCGAGCCAGACGCCGTCGCGAAAGCTCCAGACCGGCAACACCGAGCGCTCGCCTTCCCGACACGCGCTCGACGCGGCCATCGACATCGTCAGTTCCGCGAGGCGGCGAATCCGCCGCCGGCCGCGATCCGGCCGCGTGAAGCCGAAGCTCAGGTCGGCGTCGCCGATATCGCGCTGGCGCGCACAGAAGGTCGTGACGCTCACCGTGATCCCCGCGTTTGCCGCGAGGAACGGCGGCAACGCGGGCAGCAGTAGCCGTGCGAGCATCGAATCGACCGACAGGTTGACGTGGTCCATCACGGTGCCGCCCCCCTTGATCGACTGTTCAAGCACGCCGAACGCATCGCTGATCTGCTCGCAGTTCTCAAGCACCTGGCGGCCGGCCATGGTCAGTTCGATGCCGTGCGGCCGGCGCTGGAACAGGCAAAGGTCGAGCATGTCCTCGAGCTGCTCGATGCGACGGCTCAGCGTCGCGACGCTGACGCCGAGCGTCTCGGCCGCACGCCGCATCACACCGCATTGCGCGAGCACGACGAAATGGCGGTATGCGTCCCAATCCCAATGCAAATGATTGCGCCGCTTCGTGTCCGCCAGCGCGGCCGCACTCATGGACACTGAAACCGGCCGGGCGCACTTGCCCGCCGACGTGGCGGGCAAATCACTGGCGTTCGTGTCGGGGGGAACTCGTTGCAACATGGGAGCCTCTGGGCAGTGTCACGAACATCGATACGATCCGAGGGGACAGCTCGGGGCGGTCAGCCATGCACATGGGCGGTCGACGCACCGTCGACCAGCAGGTTCGCGCCGGCAATGAAGCTCGCTGCCGGGCTCGACACGAACGCGACCACGCGACCGATCTCGGCCGGGGTGCAGAGGCGGCCAAGTGGATTCGCCTGCACGGTCGCCTCGTAAATCTCGGGCGCATTTCGCTTGATTTGCCCCCAGAAACCGCCCTCGTCATAGGTGTCCCCGGGCGAGACGACATTGACGCGGATGCCGTCTGTCACGTGTTTGCGTGCGAGCGACTTCATGTAATGCGCGAGCGCGGCCTTGACGCTGCCATAGGCCTCGAAGCCCGGCGTGGCGAAGCTGCCGGCCTTCGAGCCGATGTAAGTGAGTGCCGCATGCGGCGAGCGCGCGAGTTTGGGCAGCACCGCTTCGACGCCCGCGATCGTTGCGCGCAGGTCGGTGTCGATCGACGCGTCCCAGTCGCCCGAGATCGCGCTGACGTTCGGCACGAAGATATCGATCACGTCGATGCCGGAAATCCAGCGCGCCAGCGCACCCGGCTCCGTGACGTCGAGCGACGTGCCGTGTACTTTGCCGGGCTTGCCCGCGAGCGCCGCCTCGACGGTCGCGACACGATCGGCCGAGCGCGAGCAGAACCAGACGTTCGCTCCCTCCGCCGCGAGCGTCTCGACGATCGCGAGACCAATGCCCGCCGTGCCGCCCGTGACCACCGCATTCAATCCGTTCAATTGCAGATCCATGTCGACTCCTGAGTTGCGTAATGGGGAAAATGAAGACAAAGCCCGTCCTCGCCGGCGCGAGGCGCGCGCCGGCGGAACGTCGGTTGCAGCGGAAAAGTCGGCTATTTCGCGGCAGTCGGGCCGCTGTGCTGCGCAGCGTCCTCGATCATTGCGGCGACGGTGTCGGGGTGGGACAGGATCGATGCATGGCCGGACGGAATCCTCACGATGTGCGCGTTGATCCGCTGCGCCATCCATTCCTGCAGCGCCGGATCGACGATCTGGTCACGCGTCGACACCGCGTACCACGACGGCTTGCTGTGCCAGGCGGCAACCGCGACCTTGTCGTCGAACGCGTCAATCGACATCGGCAGTTGCGAGGCCGCCATCACGCGCACGACCTTCTCGGGCGTGTCGTGCGCAAGCGCCTGCCAGTAGCCGGCCGGATCCATCAAATAGTTGCCGTAGCGGTCTTCGGTGACGGCCTTGAGACCCGGCATCGTCGCCTGGGCTGCCGTATGCTTCTGCAAGTCGTGGACCGATTCGCCGACGTCGGGCGCGAGCGCCGCGACGTAGACGAGCGCGGTGATCTTCGCGTCGGTGCCGACCTCGGTGATCGGCATACCTGCCCACGAATAGCCAACCAGCACCGTAGGGCCACTCTGCCGCTCGAGCACGCGGCGCACCGCAACCTCGTCATCGTGCAGCGAGGTCAGCGGGTTCTGCACGGCAGTGACGGTATAGCCCTTGTCCTGCAGTATCTCTGTCACGCGCGACCAGCTCGACGCGTCGACGAATGCACCGTGGACCAGCACGATGTTGCGGACCGGAACGGCAGCCGCCGCATCGGTCTGCGCGACAGCCGGCATCGACGCCATGGCGATGCCGGCCGCCGCGACCGTTGCCGCGATCATGCGTGTGATTGATGTCGGACGTGAATGCTTCCGCAGTCGGTATTTCTGCACGGCCCTCTCCCTGTATCGGTTCCATTCGGCGAATCTGCATCGGAAATCGCATTGCAACGCCAGTTACCTCTCCCGCGCCCTGTCCGACTCCGTGGTCCGATTAATTAATCGGCAAAACGTGATGTGTTGGTGTAATTTTGTCGATCTCTTTATATCTGATACAGTAGCGGCCAGTATTTATAGAAAACAATCAAATTGAAGAATCCGTCAGATCGAAAAACAAAAGAAATATTTCAATTTGCTTTCTACCGAAAAAGAAATAGCGAGTATCAGGTCGGCATGATGTGAATTACCGACGTGACGAGAATTAATCTGACGGGACTTTTACCGAGGGCCATGATGGATCGTTTCACGAGCATGTCGGTTTTCGTTCGCGTGGTCGAAACCGGCGGATTCGCTGCTGCGGCTGAAGTCACGGGCATTTCAGCGGCCATGGTCGGGAATCATATTCGTGCGCTCGAAGCCCATCTCGGTGCGCGACTGCTGAATCGCACCACGCGGCAGCAAAGCCTGACCGAGGTCGGGCGCACGTATTACGGCCAATGCGTCAGCATTCTGTCGCAAATGGAGCTGGCCGAATCCGATGCGCGCGAAATGACGGCCGTCGCGCGCGGTGTATTGCGTGTCACCGCGCCCGTGTCGTTCGGCGCGCAGTGCCTGACGCCGGCGCTCTCGCGTTTCCTGGAGCAAGCGCCGAACGTCGAGGTCGAACTGACGCTGTCGGACCGTCTCGTCGAACTCGTCAACGAAGGCTTCGACGTCGCGATCCGGATCGGCCACCTGCCGGCCTCGAACCTGATCGCACGCCCGCTGATTCCGTACCGGATGGTTGTCTGCGCGGCGCCGGCCTATCTCGAACGGCACGGCACGCCGCGCGATCCGGGCGATCTGATTCATCACGAGTGCCTGTCGTTCGGTGTCCACCGGCGTACGCGCGAATGGCGCTTCTACGAGGCGAACGGCGAAGGTCGCGCCGTTCAGATCGGCGGACGGCTCACGGTGAACCACGGCCCTGCACTGCGGATGGCCGCGCTCGCGGGCGCGGGCATCCTGATGCAGCCCGAGTTGCTCGTCGCCGACGATCTGCGCAACGGCTCGCTCGTGCAATTGTTCGAAAACGAGCGGATGCCCGAGCGTCCGATGCATCTCGTTTATCAGCGCGACATCAACATGCCGCTGAAGGTCCGGCATTTCGTCAATTTCGTGCTCGACACCTGGCGACCCGACTCCGCAGCAGGCGACACCGCGCCTCCGCCAACGATGATGGATGCGCCCGCCGCGTGATAGCGGCACGATAGACGCAGCTCCGCCCGGTACGACCGTGCTTGCGCGCTCGCGATCGTCGCACCGTGCATCACCGCGCCTCGCGCACGTGGAGATCGACGATCGCGGCAGCATGCGCACGCGCCATCTCGTCGGCGCGCGCATCGTAGCGCATCGCCCAGTTCGAGCCACCCATCTCGCGCTTGGTGAAGCTGTGCCGCGCATGGCCCAGCACGATCAGTTGCCATCGTAGTTGCGCCGCAGTGACCTCCTGCGTAAACGACGAAATCGATTCGGATGGAATCAGCGGATCGCTGCCGCCATGGATCATCGTGAATTCCGCGTCGGTCGCACCTGCGCTCACGGACGCCTCGGTCGATGGGTCGCCGTGAATCGACACCGCTGCGGTAACGGTGCGATCGGCACGCGCAAGCTCGAACGCGAGCGAGCCGCCAAAGCAAAAACCGATCGTAACGAGAGGTCCGCGTGCGTGCCAGTGCGGGACAAGCGCAGCAAGGATGCCGGTCAGACGCCGTCGCGTCTCGAGCGGACGCGCACGTGCATAACGGATCACCGAATCGGCGCGATGGTCATAGCCGTCCGGTTTGTAGCTCTTGCCATAGAAATCGGTCAGCAGCACCTCCGCACCGCACGCGCGGCTGTAGGCCGCGGCAAGGCGTGCCGCACCGGGCGAGGCGGTGCCTTCGAAGTCCGGAAACATCAGGATGCGCGCACGCGTCTCCTCCAGTCGCGCGTCGTCGTGTCGACGGACGTCATGTACGATGCCGTCGACTTCGATATCAAACGTATCGATTGCTGATATGGATGGGGGCATGGTGGAAACGGAACCTTATCAGGGGATGGTCAATGGAGCGCCCGAGGTCAGCCAGGCGCGTGGCGGTGTAATCGGCAGTCGCGGCAGGACGCGCCAGCCGCGTTCGGACGCGATGCACTCGAGCGCCGCATCGCCCGCGACAACGACGGCCTCGCCGAGCCGCGCGAGAAACGGCAGGTCGGACAGGTGGTCGCCATAACCGATGCACTCGTCCGCATCCAGCCCGAGCTCTTCAAGCAGCGCGCTGAGTGCCTGCCACTTGCCCTCGCCGATTGTTTGCGGCGGCAGCAACTCGCCCGTCAGGCGGCCGGCCGCGTCGATCTCGAGTTCGATCGACAGCACGTAGGTCGCATCGAGCAGCGTCGCGAGCGGCGTCAGGAACAGGCGCGCCGAGCCCGACAGCAACGCGACCGGCGTCTGGTTCGATCGATGCATCTGCAGCGCCGTGAGTACGGGCTCGATCAGAATCGCGTCGCCGCTTGTCAGCAGACGGTCGAACCAGTCGTCCGCGCAGCGCCGCACGAGCGCCGAGTCGAAGCCGGCAAACGCGCGATAGAAGTGGCGGTTTACCTGCTCGCGAGAAAGCGTCGCGCCGCTGCGGCGCAGCGCGTCGAACCAGACCGCGAACGGTTCGCCGCCGACGCGACCGTCCGCACCCGCACGCGCGGTGAAAAAGTATTCGGCAAAGCTGAAAAGGCCCTTGATCGACAGGATCGTTTCGTCGACGTCGAATACCGCGAGCCTCGGTACGGTCGAACACCGCGGGAGTGTGCGCATGATTCACGCCACCATTTGCGTCTGGGTCAACTGCTCGGTGCGGGCGGCCAGCATGCTGGTCGCCGCCGCATGCTCACGACCGCTGATCCACGACACGTCGAATGCCGTAAACGACACCATGCAGACCGCGCAGAGCGCCTGGGCCTGCCAGATTTCAATCCGCGCCTCGATCGTCACATTGCCCTTGTCGTTACGCTTTTCCGACAGAACGAAATAGCGCGCGCAGGCGTCGATCGGAAACACGAAGGCCTTGAATTCGGTCTCCATGCGATGGATCACGAAGTAATGGCGCTTCTTCGACGGCAGGAAGAACTGCTCGGTGACGGCAAGAAATGCCTGGCGTGCCGCCTCGGTAATTCCCATGCCCTGGATATGCTGGCCCGACATGTGATCGTCGAAGAATTCGTTATCGCCGTCGAAATACAGATCCATCAGGAATTCGCAATCCGTGACCTGCTCGGCAAGACTCACGACGATATTGCGCGACTTGTGTTTGTGCGCGTCGAAATAGGTCGCCTTGGGACGCCTGGTCGCGATCGACAGTTCGATCATTGCGGGCGCTTCCGCGTAACGCGCGATCAGCGCCCCCAGTTCTTCGGTATCGACGCCCTGGCCCGGCATGACCTTAAGGCGCTTTGCGAGCGGTTCCTTCGCGATCAGATCAATGAATGCCGAGACCGTGAATACCG
Source organism: Burkholderia pyrrocinia (assembly GCF_018417535.1). Lineage (NCBI taxonomy): Bacteria > Pseudomonadati > Pseudomonadota > Betaproteobacteria > Burkholderiales > Burkholderiaceae > Burkholderia > Burkholderia pyrrocinia. The sequence goes on from NZ_CP070978.1 coordinate 2,101,326, forward strand.
AGTCATGCTTTTCCGCGAATTGGGAAAACCGATTATGCACCACGTAAACAATTTCCATTGCGATCTCCGTTGATTCAATTTAACAAAATCCCCAACCAACGGATCGATTCTATCGAAGTGCCTTTTTTATAAAATACCCAGATCTGAAACAGCCGTTCAGTGATTTGCTATCCATGAAACGGGAAAATCGGATATATCGGCAAGCTGGAATCGCCTGCTGTCCACGCCACTCATGCGGTCCTGCATTTGTGCCGCGCATGCCCCGCAAGCCGTGCCGCTTGCGCGATCCATCTACGCCAAAATGGCCAACGCCCCGCCGGCACACCGACGGGGCAGATTCGGACTACGCGCATCAGCTCTTCTGTGGCAGGCCGGCCGGCGCGAGCGCCTCGCGGCGCACGGTCAGCGACAGCAGCAGGCCGACTACGCTGACGAGCGCGGCCACCCATGGCAGGTTCGTCAAGCCGAGCCCGTGATCGATCGCGAGGCCGCCGAGCCAGGCGCCACCCGCGTTGCCCAGATTGAAGGCGGCGATGTTGAAGGCCGAGGCCAGCACGGGAGCGTCCTTCGCATAGGTCATCACATTCATCTGCAGCGGCGCGATCGTCGCGAACATCGCGGCACCGAACAGGAACACGAGTACGACCATCGCGACTGTGCTATGCATCAGTACACCGATCAGCGCGAGTACCGCGATCAGCGCACCGAGCGTCAAACGCAGCGCACCCATCAGGTTGCGGTCGGCGAGCCGACCGCCGACCGGGTTGCCGACCGTCATGCCGAGCCCGAACAGCAGCAGCAGCGGCGCGACGAATTTCGCGTTAAGGCCCGTGATCTCGGTCAGCATCGGCGCGATATAAGTGAACGCCGTGAACGTGCCGCCGAATCCCAGCACCGTGATCAACAGCGCGCGCAGCGTGCTTGCCTGCGTCAGCGTGCGCACCTCCTTCGCGAAATTGTGGTCTTCCGAGCGCTTCAGATGAGGCACGAGCAGTGCGATTGCGATCGCGGCCAGCACACCGATCGCGGCAACCGCGATGAAGGTCGTGCGCCAGCCAAACCACTGGCCAATCACCGTGCCAGCCGGCGCCCCGAGGATATTGGCGATCGTCGCGCCGAGGAACATCGTCGAGATCGCGCTTGCCTGTCGGTCCGGCGCAACGAGGCTCGCCGCGACAACGGCACCGAGGCCGAAGAAGGTCGCCTGCGCGAGCGCCGTGACGAGGCGCGCGAGCAGCAGCAGTTCGTAGCTTGGCGCAACCGCACAGGCCAGGTTGCCAACGGCGAACAGCCCCATCAGACCGATCAGTACCGGCTTGCGCGGCAGGCGCGCGAGGAACGGCGTCAGGAGTGGCGCGCCGACCACCACGCCCATCGCGTAGCCGGTCACGAGGAATCCTGCGCTCGAGATCGAGATATGCAGGTCGCGCGCGACATCGAGCAGCAGCCCCATGATCACGAACTCGCTGGTGCAGATTGCAAAGGCGCCTATGGCTAGCGCAAAAATGGCAACGGGCATGACTGATTCTCCAGATCGAAAAAACAGGCGCCCAGTGTCCCGGCAATAGAGATCGGCATAAAGCCGATAGCGGTGTTTTCAGTTCGCAGCAGAATTGCGGAATCGTGAAACGATTTTTGGACGGGACGGGTAGGCATGCATCGCTCAGCGCGGACTGCACACTTGGAGGGAATTCGCCGACAGCCACGCAGCTGCGGATACCGCATTAATAGATCAACGCTCGTCGGCTCCGTCGGCATGCTTTGCGCGGAGTGCTCCCTTGACACCACCGTCGCCACAGATTGCACCATTTATTCTCATAAAATTAGATTTATGCTCTATCAATCTGTCTATTTGTAGCCATAAAAATCCACAAATTACAATAATCAAGATTTATATTCAAAGACAACGTATCGAGACCGCGAACATCTTTTCCGGGAGACCACACACCTGTTGGCTCTCGGAAAAGATGTCTTTGACACCCTATAAAAATCAATAACTTGGACAACTTTTCCAAGATGAGGTGATCTTTCCCCATCTCAGGAAAGTCGTCCTTGGGTGCCTGAATTCTCGGAAAAGCCGTCTTCGGGATCCACCTGCGGAAGCTTGCTACCGCGACGACTCACGGGAGCCGTATCTTTCTCGCCAACCCTCCGAGATGAAGCGATAACCCTCTACGGAAAAGACGTTCGTCAAGAATCCGCATCCGTTCCGGATGCCGTCTGTCCGGCCTTCCAGCACGATCACACCTACACCGTCAACCCGACAGGCGATGGCGGACCGTGTCGTCGATGCGATCACCCGGCGCTTCGACGTACAGGCGGATCGTCTATAGTCTTCTCGAACAGCGTGGAGGGGCCGCGGGCGAACCGCCGCCCCTCCGCCCGCGGTTAGAACAGCGTGGCGACACCGGCAAACGCACCGAACTGGCTGTGGCCATAGTTCGGATTCAGGCTCGACGCATTACCGTTGACCGGATCGTTGTTCGTGTTTGCCCCGTACGATCCTCCGTTGAGTCCGAGGTTCGAGGTCGCACTATTGCGCAGATAGCCAAGTTCCGTGTACAGACGAGTCCGCTTCGAGAGCTGATATCCGCCGGACAGCGTATACATGGTCGCGTTGCCGTTGCCGCGATTGGCATTCGCGTGATAAATCGCTCCCGTTACCGAAGTCGTGGGCGATATCTCCCATCGCGCGCCTGCCCACTCATGGTCGACTGCGCTCGGCAGAGACGTGCCGGCGGGCAGCGTGGACGCGGTCGTCGATCCGTAATAGCCGGCATTGGACGCATCGGGCGCGGAAAGGTGCTGGTAGCCAGCATAGAACGTCACCGGCCCCCATGCATACGATCCGCCGGCGAACAGGGAGCGCGACGCGAAGTAGACGTTGCTGAACTTCCCGTTGCCGTCGCGCACCTCGTCGTAGATCACCTGCAAGTCGACGCTGTGCGCGTTGTATTCCAGCTTGAGGCCGGCGACGCGGCCCTGCGAACTGCCGACTCCCGTCGAGGTGCCGAGCTGGCTCGGCGCGCTGCCTGGCGTACCGGAATTCCACTTGGTGGAGTTGGTCAGGTTGTACTGGCCTTGAACCGTGAATCCGCCGAAGCTCGGCGACACGTATTCGAATCCGTTTGCTGCCTGCGGGAACATGCGACCGCGCACAAGGGTCCCGAACGAATATTTCATCGTCTGCTGCGGATCGAGAACCCCCGCATATTGCAGCAATTCGCTCGCACCAAAGTTACCGATCCGGAACGAACCATAGCTCGCATTGCTCATCCCGACAGTCGCCTGCCCCTCGAAGAACGAGCCGTTCGCATAAGACCCGTTCTGCGTGTTGAGCCGGGACTCGAGCTGGAATCTCACGGACGTGCCGCCGCCGATGTCCTCGACGCCCTTCAGGCCGAACCTCGATTGCGCCCAGTTTCCCGATTCCGCGGACAGACGATGGCCATTCGGCAAGCCCGTCTCGTACTGCACGCCGTTGTCGACGAGGCCGTACAGCGTCACGCTGCTCTGTGCGCTGGCGACAGCGGCCAGACTCATGGTCAGCGAGCCCAGAATGATACGTTTCATCTTTATCTCCGAT